>NZ_JBHTDH010000014.1:0-153203 GCF_042666555.1 Herbaspirillum sp. GCM10030257 | reverse complement strand
TTAAAAATTCCTAAGAATCAAAGAGTTATCGATTGGCTTGCAGTTTAGATGGCGTTTCAAAGGTGCTTGTTGCTGCACCATTTCTACTGTTCCCACGGAGTGGTGATCGCGACGACGTGTCGCACAGTTCCCATATAATAAGGGATTCATTCCAAAAAAGCCCCCAGCCGACCCCTTCTTTTCATGAACCGGTTTTCCGCATTTCCTCCATCGCAACTATTGCTTCGACTAATGGCCGCCGCCGTCACGGTGGCCGTTGTGCCGTCGCCGGCGACGGCACAGACAGGGCCTGCGCCCCGCCAGACCGCGGAAGACAGGAACGCCCCGGCCACGATCAGTGCCGAAAAGATGAGCGGTCGCCCGGATCGGGAAGTGATTCTCGAACAGGACGTCGAGATTATCCGAGGCCCGACAACAGTGAATGCGGATACGGCAACGTACCGCATTGTGGAAGACGAGGTGGAAGCCTCCGGCAATATCAGGATGCGCCGTTTCGGCGATACCTATACCGGGGACGAGCTTCGCCTGAAGCTGGAAGCGCAGGAAGGGTATGTGACGAACCCTACCTACCATTTGCAGCGCAACAATGCGCAGGGCGGCGCGGAACGCATCGATTTCGAGGGAGAAGACCGCGCCACGGTCACCGATGGTACCTACAGTACCTGCGAAGGCCCGGATCCTGACTGGTATCTGAAGTCCAGCACGATGAATCTGGATGCCGGGCGGGAGGAGGGCTATGCAAGGAAAACCGTCGTCTACTTCAAGGGCCTGCCCATTCTGGCCGCGCCGGCCATGTCCTTCCCGTTGTCGAAGGAGCGCAAGAGCGGCGTGCTGCCGCCAACGATCGGCACGACCAACCGGGGCGGGCTGGAAGTCACGCTGCCTTATTATTTCAACATCGCCCCCAACCGCGACCTGACGCTGTATCCCAAGCTGTATGCGCGGCGCGGCCTCCAGCTGGGGGCCGAAGCGCGTTACCTTGGGGACGGATATTTCGGCCAGACCCGCGCCGAATACCTGCCGCATGACCGCCAGACCGGCACCGATCGGTATGCCATCTCTTCAACGCATACCCAGAACCTCGCGCCCGGCCTGACTTACGCATGGAATATCAATGCCGCCTCGGATGACCGCTATCCGGACGACTTTTCGCGGACGCTGACCACCAGTTCGCAGCGCTTGCTGGGCCGGGACCTCGCGCTGACCTATGCCGGCAATTTCTGGACGGCCGCAGCCCGCGTATCGAATTTCCAGGTACTGCAAGACCCGGCCGCGCCCATCGTGCGCCCGTATGATCGTCTGCCGCAGCTGACTTTGCAGACCGGCAGGCAGGATGCCGCCGGTTTCGACTGGAACGTCGATACGGAGCTGACCCATTTCTATCATCCTGACCTGATCACTGGTGAGCGATTCCTGGTCAATCCACGGATTTCCTATCCGATTATCCGTCCCGGCTATTTCATTACGCCCAAATTGTCCCTGCATGGCACCGAATACCGCCTGCACGATCGGCCTGTCGGAGCGCCGGACCGGCTGTCGCGCTACCTGCCGACCGTGTCGGTGGACAGCGGACTGGTGTTTGAGCGTGATGCAAAGTTTTTCGGCAACACCATGACGCAGACGCTGGAGCCGCGCCTGTTCTACGTGTACACGCCTTACCGCGATCAAAGCGCTTTTCCGATTTTCGATACTGCTGAAGCCGACCTCAGCTTTGCCCAGTTGTTCAGCGAGAATCGCTTTGTCGGTAACGACCGCGTCAGCGATGCCAATGAAATCACTGCGGCGCTGATCTCGCGCTACATCGAGCCGAGCGGCGCCGAGCGGATGCGTTTAGCGATCGGCCAGCGCTTCTACTTCAACGAACAACGAGTAACGCTCGGCACCGCGCGCAACGAAAGCCGGTCCGATCTGCTGTTGTCCGCATATGGACGCCTGACATCGACCTTCAGTGTCGAGGGCAACCTCCAATACAGCCAGACACTTGATGCGGTCAGCCGTGCCAACTACGGCGTGCAATGGCAGCCCGCACCCAAAAGCGTGCTGAACCTGAAGTATCGCCGCGACCGTATCAACAACCTCGAGCAGGTCGATGTCTCCGCCCAGTGGCCGTTCGCTAATCGCTGGTACGGCGTCTCACGTGTAAATTACTCACTGCCCGACAATAAAGTGGCGGAAGGCTTGCTCGGACTGGAATATAAAGCCGATTGCTGGGTATTCCGTATCGTCGGGCAGCGCACCCCGACCGCGGCATCGAATGCCACGTCGGCGCTCTTTTTCCAGCTGGAACTCAATGGCCTGACCCGCCTTGGTTCGAATCCGCTGAACGCCCTGCGCGAAAACATACCCGGCTACCAGCTGGTCAACCAGCCCGGTAATCCTTAAGACACCTTACGAAGCACCTTCATCATGAATACATTCCAGACTAAGCGAAACGCAAAGAACCCGGTACGACGCATCGCACTGGCGGCGGTGCTCGTTTGTGGCACAGGCTTCCTGCTGCAGGCCCAGGCACAGTTCAAACCTGGCCTCGGCCCGGTGCCGTCACAGGCGCCTGCGCCAAGCGTGGCACCGGGAATGCCCGCACCGGCTACCCAACCTGCCACGCCACGAATTTACCTCGCCGATTCCATCATTGCGGTCGTCAACAACGAAGTGATCACCCGACAGGAACTGGTCGAGCGTCTGCGCCTCGTCGAGCGCCGCATGCGTAACCAGGGCATTGCCTTGCCACCGCAAGCGGAATTCCAGCGCCAGATGCTGGAGCGCATGATCGTCGATCGCGCCCAGCTTCAGCTTGCCAAGGAATACGGCATCCGTGTGGACGACACCATGCTTGATCGTGCGATTGCCCGCATCGCCGAGCAGAACAAGATGACGCTCTCGCAATTTCGTACACAGCTTGAAAAGGATGGCACGCCTTTCGCACGTTTCCGCGAAGACATCCGTGACGACATCGTGATGCAGCGCCTGCGCGAGCGCGAAGTCGACAACAAGATCCAGATCAGCGAATCCGAGGTCGATAACTACCTTGCAGCGGAAAAGGGTACCGTCGCCGGACAAAAGGAATTCAATGTCGCGCATATCCTGATCCGCATTCCGGAAAATGCCACCGCCGAACAGATCGCCGAACGTCGCCGCAAGGCCGATGAAGTGCAGCGTCAGTTGCAGACCGGCGGCGACTTTGCCAAGCTGGCGGCGACCTATTCCGATTCCACCGATGCCTTGTCCGGTGGCGACCTCGGCTGGCGTACACCGGAGCGACTGCCGCAACTGTATGTCGAAACCATCGCCAACATGAAAGCCGGCGACGTGTCGCCGGTCATCAGAAGCAACAGCGGCTTCCACGTCGTCAAGTTTGGCGGGGAACGCGAAGCCAGCGTGATGAAAAGCCCAGGCACTGCTTCCGTGCAGCAGACCCATGTGCGCCATATCCTGATCAAGACCAACCAGATCGTTTCGCCGGCCGACGCCAAGCGCAAACTGACCGAACTCAAACAGCGCCTCGACAACAACGCAGCCAAATTCGAAGACCTGGCAAAGCTGTTTTCGAACGACCTGTCGGCTTCCCGTGGCGGCGATCTTGGCTGGATCTATCCAGGCGACACCGTACCTGAATTCGAGCGTGCGATGGATGCGCTGCAACCCGGGCAGGTCAGCGAACCGATCGAATCGCCGTTTGGCTATCACCTGATCCAGGTGGTCGAGCGCAAGAAGGACGATGTGTCCCAGGAACGTCAACGCCTGATTGCGCGCCAGGCCATCCGTGAACGCAAGCTTGAAGAGGCGACACAGGACTGGCTGCGCCAGGTGCGCGACCGCGCCTACGTCGAATACCGTTTCGACGACGCACGCTGATCGGACGCGGATCTCCCATGAGCAGGCCAACCATTGCCATTACCTGCGGCGAGCCTGCGGGCATCGGTCCCGAGATTTCGATCCGGGCCGCATGGGAACTGCGTGACGAGATTACCAGCGTCCTGATTGGCGACGCCGCGCTGTTGTCGATGATCGCTGGCGACATCGATCCGGCCATCCGGCTGGTCGCCCTGTCGACAATGGCAGTGGCTAATAACGGATTGCCAAGCCTGTCACGTGGCCAGATCGCGGTCATTGATTGTCCGCTGGCTGAACCGGCAGTACCGGGGCGGCTCGACGCACGTAACGGCCACGCGGTGCTCCATACGCTGGATGAGGCGATCACGGGTGCGCTTGAAGGTCGCTTCAATGCCATCGTCACGGCACCATTACAGAAGAGCGTCATCAACGATGCCGGCGTGCCTTTTACCGGCCACACTGAATACCTTGCTGAAAAAACCGGCACGCCACAGGTTGTGATGATGCTGGCCGGCGGCGAGCCGCTGATGCGGGTGGCACTGGCAACCACGCACTTGCCGCTCAAGGACGTGTCGGCCGCCATCACGTTTGATGGCCTGATGCGTACGCTGGACATCGTGCACGCGGACCTGCAGCGCAAATTCGGCTTGCCGCAACCGCGGATTCTCGTCACCGGACTCAATCCGCATGCAGGCGAGGGCGGTTATCTGGGACGTGAAGAAATTGACGTCATTACGCCCGTACTGGAAGCGGCGCGTGCAAAGGGCATCCTGGCGAGCGGACCTTATCCCGCCGATACCCTGTTTCAACCCAAGTATCTCGAACAGGCTGACTGCGTCCTCGCGATGTACCACGACCAGGGCTTGCCCGTGCTCAAGCATGCCAGCTTTGGCCGCGGCGTCAACATCACCCTGGGTCTGCCCATCATCCGCACCTCGGTCGACCACGGTACCGCGCTTGATCTCGCCGCTGCGGGACTGGGCAAGGCAGAACATGGCAGCATGGTCGTAGCAATCCGCGTGGCGGCGGACATGGCTGCAGCATCAGCGTCGGCCAGAGCGCGGCCGGGGCATTGAACTCAGGTTTTGCTGGTGACCACCAGGCCCCCAGCCAGGCAAACAACTTATCCATTCATGAAACATATTCCTCGCAAACGCTTCGGCCAGAACTTTCTGACCGACCAGGCAGTGCTGTACGACATCATTCGTGCGATCGATCCACAGCCCGACGACACCATGGTCGAGATCGGCCCAGGACTGGCGGCCATGACCAGCTTGTTGCTCGAATCGCTGAAGCAGCTCCATGTGGTCGAACTCGACCGTGACCTCGTCGCGCGGCTACGCAAGAATTTCGACCCGCGACGCTTGCAGGTGCACGAGGGTGACGCACTGAAGTTCGACTTTGCATCCATCACGCCTGAACCGGGCCACAAGCTGCGGGTGGTTGGCAATCTTCCTTACAACATCTCCAGTCCTTTGCTATTCCATCTGGCCGACATCGCACCGCAGGTACAGGACCAGCATTTCATGCTGCAGAAGGAAGTCGTTGAGCGCATGGTGGCCGAGCCTGGCAGCAAGACGTATGGCCGCTTGTCGGTAATGCTGCAATGGCGTTATCACATGGACTTGTTGTTTGTCGTGCCGCCGACGGCCTTCGATCCGCCGCCGCAGGTGGACTCAGCGATTGTTCGCATGATTCCCGTGGCAAGCCCCTTGCCCTGCGAGGTCACCGCGCTGGAACAGGTCGTGACGAAAGCGTTTTCACAGCGTCGCAAAGTCATCCGCAACTGTGTCGCCGGCATGTTCAGTGAGAACGATCTGGTCGATGCCGGGGTCGATCCGCAGGCGCGGCCCGAGGCGGTACCGCTGGAACAATTTGTCGCGTTGGCCAACCGCCTTGGCAAGAAAGGCTGACCGGCGTACGTCGGTGCCGAAGCTGGGTTACATTCAAAACCGAAACGATTGCGTTGCAACACGGACCCTTGTCGCTGGACATCATGCTTGCAGGACGTCCGACCGGGTCAGACCCGGGAACATCGCGCTCTTTACGGCCCTATCATTCTGGCTGATGACAGGCAGAGACTGATAGAGACTGGTCCGTAGTTGGCTGTGCAGCGTCGTATCACACAGGCAACTGTGGCAGGTAATCGGTGCAGTGGGATCTCCGGGTGCAGGTGGTGCAGGTGGCAGGTCGTGCCGGTGCCGGGACGAAAGGAGAAAGCAAGTCGTTTGTAGCGAGGTGTGCGCTCACAAGGGGACGATGTTAAATTAAGCGTAATCACGCGTGCCTTATGGCGTTCTGCACCGGAATGGCAAGTGCGCATTGTCACCTTAATAGATCATAGGCTCGCGCATGGATACAAAGAGCTTTGCGACTTTGGCAAGTTTTACCGACCTGATGCTCGATGCGATCTGCGTTGTCGACTCGGAGGGATACTTTGTATTCATCGGCGCCGCATGCGAACGCATCTTCGGCTACAAACCCGATGAAATGGTAGGCAGGAACATGATCGAGTTTGTCGCCCCCGAGGACAGGGCACGTACGCTGCAAGCCGCCAATAGCATCATGGCCGGAAAGCCAATGCCACATTTCGAGAATCGTTACGTGCGCAAGGACGGACAAATCGTGCACATCATGTGGTCGGCAAGGTGGTCCGAAGCGGACCGTTTGCGCATTGCCGTCGCCCGCGACATCACCGAGCGCAAGCAGGCCGAACTCATGCAGGCCGCGCTTTACGATATCTCCGAGGCTGCCCATGCGGTGGAAGATCTCCCCGGCCTGTTTTGCCAGATCCATCAAATTATCGGCAAGCTGCTGCCTGCGCTGAATTTTTCCGTGGTTCTTCACGATGACAAGCATCAGCGGCTCAGCTTTCCATATCATGTCGATCAATACGACAGCAACGATCCCGCACGCAGGCAATCCGCAATCGCGGCATTCTGTGAAGAGATCATCCGTAGCCGCCAGCCGCGACTGCTTGGAGCGAACCTGCCACATGCCTTTCCTCATGATGTACATGTGCTCGCCGATGCTGAAGCGGTTTCCATTCTGGGTGTTCCCCTGGATACGCAGCGAGGCACGATCGGCGCCCTGGTTTTAACCAGCCATATAGGTGGCGCGCATTACACCGAAAGAGAAAAGGAATTGCTGCAGTTCGTTTCCACGCAGATTGCCACTGCGATCGAGCGCAAGCGCTTGTATGCGCGCTTGCAGCACACTGCACACCACGACATGCTGACCAATCTGCCCAACAGGGGATTGCTATATGACCGCCTGGAGTCGGCTCTCGCACGGGCGGAACGACAGCATGGCAAATTGTCGCTGCTCTTTATGGATCTGAACGGTTTCAAGCAGGTTAACGACCAGTATGGCCACGGCGCGGGGGACTTGCTGTTGCAGGAAGTGGCACGCCGGCTCTCGGAGGCGGTGCGGCATTCGGATACGGTTGCCCGGATTGGCGGCGACGAATTTGTCGTGCTGCTTGAAAGCGTGCATCTGCAGGAGCACATCACGTCGGTCGTCGAGAAAGTTCGTGGCGCCTTCGACCAGTCTTTCAATCTTGACGGGCATCTTGTCCGGGTGACGCCCAGCATCGGTATTGCGCACTATCCCGAGCATGGCGACAGAGCGCAGCAGCTGCTCAAGCATGCGGACAATGCAATGTATGCGGCAAAGGGGGCGCATCGCGACGGCACCCGCAGGAAAGACATGTAGGGCCGTTCTGGCGCTCGTCCCATCGTCGATCCTGCGTGCTGCTCAGGCAATCTGGCGGCTAAATGCTGTAGGAAGCCTGCGGCAGAACCTGCGTCGTGCCGCATACGGTTTCAATCGCGTAGCGCGGAGTACAAACAAATTAATGGCGCTGGATGAACTCGATCTTGTATCCGTCCGGGTCCTGCACGAAGGCAATCACCGTGTTGCCGCCTTTGACGGGGCCCGCTTCGCGCGTCACCGTGCCACCCTGTGCCTTGACGGCTTCGCAGGTCTTGTACGCATCGTCAACCTCGATTGCGATATGGCCGTACGCGCTGCCAAGGTCGTACTTGTCGACGCCATAGTTATAGGTCAGTTCGAGTTCCGCGTGTTCCGGGTTTTTTCCGTAACCGACGAAGGCGAGCGTATATTTCTGCTCGGGGCGGTCGGTGGTGCGCAACAGGCTCATGCCCAGCACCTTGGTATAAAAATCGATGGAGCGTTGCAGGTCGCCGACCCGCAGCATGGTGTGAAGAATACGCATACTGAATCCTTTTAAAAAATTGGCAGGCTTTCCGGTCCACTGTCACGCAAGACGCGTTTTGCGGCCTGGAACTCGGGAAAGACGGATTGCACCGTTGCCCAGAAGCGCGGACTGTGATTCATCTCGCGCAGGTGCGACAGTTCATGGGCCACGACATAGTCAATCATTGGCAAGCCAAAATGGATGAGCCGCCAATTGAGTCGGATCTTGCCTTCGGCATTACAGGAACCCCACTGCGTCGTTGCCGACGACAATGCGAACGATTGATACGTCACGCCCAGTCTTTCCGCATATACAGGCAGGCGCTCCGCGAAGATACGTTTCGCCTCGGCCTGCAGCCATCCTTGGACCCGGTCTTTCAACTGTTGTTCACCCGCTTCGGGTGGCAGGCAGACTGTCAGCTCGCGCGCCTGCGCGTCGTAGACAATGCCGGCAGCCTGCGTGGCAAGAATACGCAGCGTGATGTCGTTGCCAAGGTAGGGCAGGGTTGCGCCGTCGCACCACTGCATCTGTGGCTGCAGCCGTCGTGCGGAACGTTCGCGCCGCTCACTGAGCTTGGTCAGGACCCAGCGCTGCTTTTCGCGGATGGCGCTTTCGATTTCCGCGATCGGTACCCATCTCGGCGCGGTAATCCGCAAGCCATCCTCGTCGATCAGGAAACCGATGGTGCGCCGCTTCGAGCGCTGCAACCGGTATTCGAGAAGATAATCGCCAATCTGCACGCGGCGGCCTCCTGGCGTTGCCGCCTGAGGGCCGGATGCGGGTGGCAGGGAAAGAAGTTCGGGCGATTCCCGTGATGGGAGGTTGCCGGCGGGCGGCACATGTTGCGGTGCCGGCCGGTCGACACGCGGTTGCGACGAAGGCGTGTCGGGTGAAAAAAAGTCGAGCTGCAGCGCGAGCTGTTGGGGATCAGGCGGAGTCTGGCGTAGCAGCTTCAAGAGAATTTGAGACCTTGTTGTTTGAATAAATTCCGGGCGAGGAAATCACCCGCATCTCGGATTCTATCCAATTTTCAACTTGTTGAATGACATCGTTCGAATTCCGCCCGGTGGTGGGAATCGGTTTGCCGATCGATACCGTGATCAAGCCAGGTTTTTTGATGAAGGAATTCTTGGGCCAGCATTCGCCGGCATTCAAGGCAATCGGGATCACCGGCACGCCGGTATCGATGGCGAGGCGCGCGCCGCCACTCTTGTATTTGCCTTGTGAACCGACGTAGGAGCGTGTGCCTTCGGGGAACATGATGATCCACTGGCCGCTGGCCAGGCGCTTCTTGCCTTGCTCGACCACCATCGCAAAGGCGTCCTTGGCCTTGCTGCGGTCGATCGGGATCATGCGCAGCAATGCCAGTCCCCAGCCGAAGAAGGGGACATACAGCAACTCTTTTTTGAACACGTAGACCAGCGGCCGTGGCAATGCATAGAACAAGAAAATCGTTTCCCATGCGGACTGGTGCTTGGACAGCACGATGGCTGGCGAGTCGGGCAGGTTTTCAGCGCCCTTGATCTGATACCGGATACCGCAAACCAATCGCGCGGCGTTAATCACAAACTTGTTCCACAAGCCGGTCAGGTAGTAGCGCTGGTTGTACGGCAGCGGCGAAAACACTAAGCACATAGGCGCCCAGACAAGCGTGGCAATCGTCATCAGCAGCATGAAGATCAGCGAACGCAGGAAAAGAATCGGGTGGGACATGACATCTCCGGATGCAGCCGAACTATCGGCAAAAAAATGATTATAGAAGGGTGGTAGCGGGCTTGGCGCAATGCCTGCAGCCGCTTATGCCACGCTGGGAAGACCTGTCCGGCTTTTCAGCAGGTGGTCGACGGCGGCGGCCAGGTTGTTATGGATGGTCGTTCCCGGGGGAAGGCCGCCCTTGGCACGTGTCTTTTCACCTTTTCCGGTCAGCACCAGATACGGTGTGCAGCCGACGACGAAACCCGCTTGCAGATCACGCAGCGAATCGCCAACGTTCGGTACGCCCTTGAGGCTGACTTCGAATCGCCGCGAGATTTCCTGCAACATGCCGGGCTTCGGCTTGCGGCAATCGCAGTGATCGTCGGCCGCGTGCGGGCAAAAGAAAATCGCGTCGATATCGGCCCCTGCCTGCTGAGCCGCGGCATGAAGCTTCTGGTGGATGGCGTTGAGCGTGACGATGTTGAACAGGCCACGCGCAATGCCGGACTGATTGGTCGCCACGACCACCCGATAACCCGCCTGGTTCAGGCGGGCGATCGCTTCAAACGAACCGGGGATCGGTACCCATTCGTCCGGCGACTTGATGAATTCGTCAGAGTCATGGTTGATGACGCCGTCACGATCCAGAATGATGAGCTTCATGCGCTTGCTCCGCCTTAAGCGGCCAGCTTCGAAATATCCGCCACCTGGTTCATCATGCCGTGCAGGTCCGACAACAGGGCGAGACGGTTGTTGCGCAGTTGTTCGTCTTCCGCCATGACCATCACGTCATTGAAGAAGGCATCGACGTTGTTGCGCAGTTGAGCCAGTGATTTCAGCGTGCCGGAGAAATCTCCCTTGGCAAAAGCGGCATCGACCTGCGGCTTGAGCTGCGTCATTGCCGAATACAAGCCTTCTTCCGCAACTTCCTTCAGCAGCCCTTGCTGCACGCCCTTGTTGGCACCGTCGGTCTTCTTGAGGATATTGGTGATGCGCTTGTTGGCTGCCGCGAGCGACTCGGCTTCGGGCAGCGCGGCAAAGGCCTTGACCGCATCCAGGCGCTCGACGATGTTGTCCAGGCGGTCCGGATTCTGTGCAACGACCGCTTCGATTTCATTCTGTGCATAGCCGCGCTCACGCAGCAGGCCACGCAGACGATCGAGCATGAAGGCTGCTACTTCAGCGGTCGGATCCTTGAAGTTCGCGTTGCCTGCAAACAGCTGGGCCGCGTCCTGCAACAGCGTGCTGAGCGACAGCGGCAGGCGTTTCTCGACCAGCATGCGCAGCACGCCGAGGGCGTGGCGACGCAAGGCGAACGGGTCCTTGTCGCCGGTCGGCTGCAGGCCGATGCCCCAGATGCCGACCAGGGTCTCCAGCTTGTCGGCAAGCGCAACCACCGTGCCCGTCGTGGTCGAGGGCAGGGCATCGCCGGCAAAGCGCGGCTGATAGTGTTCCGATGCAGCGAGCGCGACTTCGTCCGGCTCACCGTCGTGACGCGCATAGTATGTGCCCATGATGCCTTGCAACTCGGGGAATTCACCGACCATGTCGGTCAGCAAGTCCGCCTTGGCCAGTAGCGCGCCGCGTTCGGCCAGCGCCACGTCGGCCTGCAGCATGGCTGCGATGCGGCCGGCCAGGGTTTTGACACGCTCGGTACGCTGCCCTTGTGTGCCCAGTTTGTTGTGATAGACCACATTGGCCAGTCCCGGCAGGCGGTCGACCAGCTTCTTTTTCTTGTCCTGCTCAAAGAAGAATTTTGCGTCGGAAAGGCGCGGGCGGACGACGCGCTCATTGCCGCCGATGATATGTTGCGGGTCGCTTGTTTCCAGGTTGGACACGATCAGGAAACGCGAACGCAACTTGCCGGCCGCATCGGTCAGTGCGAAATATTTCTGGTTGGTCTGCATGGTGAGGATCAGGCATTCCTGCGGTACCGACAGGAAGGTGTCCTCGAACCTGCATTCATACACGACTGGCCATTCCACCAGTGCGGTGACTTCATCGACCAGCGATTCGGGCATCAACACTTTGTCGCCGCCGGCCTTCGCCAGCAATTCATTGCGGATTCTTTCCTTGCGCGCGCCGACCGAGGGAATGGTCTTGCCTTTTTCCTGCAGGGTCGTCGCATAGGATTCCGCGTTGGTGATGCTCAGTTCCCCCTGCGACAGGAAGCGATGGCCGAGCGTGGTGCGACCTGCGCTGAGGCCGAGTGCGGTAACCGGCACAATGTCGGTGCCATGCAGCGCAATCAGTTTGTGCGCCGGACGCACGAACTGGACGGTGCTGCCATCCGGGCGCTGGTAACTCATCAGCTTGGGAATCGGCAGCTTGCCCAGTGTTTCCTCCAGCGCGGTCTGCAGACCATTCTGCAGCGTCGAACCGGGCGCGGTATAGGTATAAAAGAAGCTTTCGGCCTTGCCGTCGGAAGCGCGTTCCAGGTCGCTGATCTTGAGATCCGGGAAGCCTAGCGCAGCGAGTTTCTTCGCCAGCGGCGCTGCGGGATTGCCTTCCTTGTCGAGCGCGACCGCCACCGGCAAAACCTTTTCGCGAATCGATTTGTCCGGCGATGTCGCGCGTACCTTGGTGACCGTGACCGCAAGGCGGCGCGGCGTCGCGTAGGCAGTGGCAACCGCATCGGCCTCGACAAAATCGCGCGACTTCAATCCATTGAGAATACCGTTGGCAAATGCATCGCCTAGCTTGGCGAGCGCCTTTGGCGGAAGTTCTTCGGTAAGCAGTTCGACTAACAGTGTTTGTGTCATTTTTTGCGGTCGTCCCGGCGCGTGCCGGGACTGGTTGTCTTTACGGTGGTGGCCGGCCTTGTGCCAGCTGCTTGGAACTTAAGGCTTGAGGATTGCGGCCCGGGACCCTTGGCTCAGGCTGCCTTGCGCGTGTCGCCGCACATCGGGAAACCCAGCTTCTCGCGTGACTCATAGTACGCCTGCGCGACGGCGCGCGACAGGTTACGGATGCGGCCGATATACGCTGCACGCTCCGTGACGGAGATCGCACCGCGCGCGTCCAGCAGGTTGAACGTATGTGCCGCCTTCAGGATCATTTCATACGCCGGCAGCGCAAGCGGCACTTCCAGCAGGCGCTTGGCTTCGGATTCGTAGTTACCGAACAGCGAGAACAGGAATTCCGTATTGGAATGCTCGAAGTTGAAGGTCGACTGCTCGACTTCATTCTGGTGGAACACGTCGCCGTAGGTGAGGCGCTTGGTCACGCCATTTTCTTCCCATTCGGTCCATACCAGGTCGTAGACATTTTCAACACCCTGCAGGTACATCGCGAGGCGCTCGATGCCGTAGGTGATTTCGCCGAGCACCGGCTTGCAGTCGAGGCCGCCGACCTGCTGGAAGTAAGTGAACTGGGTCACTTCCATGCCGTTGAGCCAGACTTCCCATCCGAGGCCCCAGGCGCCGAGCGTTGGATTTTCCCAGTCATCCTCGACAAAACGCACGTCATTCTGTTTCAGGTCCAGGCCAAGTGCTTCCAGCGAGCCGAGATACAGGTCGAGAATATTTTCCGGTGCCGGCTTCAGCACCACCTGGTATTGGTAGTAGTGCTGCATGCGGTTCGGGTTCTCGCCATAGCGGCCGTCCTTCGGGCGGCGCGACGGCTGCACATAGGCGGCACGCCAGGGCTCCGGTCCGATCGCGCGCAGGAAGGTCGCGGTGTGCGAGGTGCCAGCACCGACTTCCATGTCGTAGGGCTGGAGCAGTGCGCAACCTTGCGCATCCCAATACTCCTGCAGCTTGAGAATGACTTGTTGAAATGTGAGCATCGTATCGTTGCCCGACTGCGCGAGCAGCCCGGGGCCAAGAGGGAAAATTGCCAAACCGTAGATTTTAGCGGGTTTTGGCAGCAGCAGGCGCATTCTTGCGTCCGCCGCGATGGCGCCAGAACGCTGCGGCAATCAGCAGGATGGTAGCCGCAATGACAAGACTATTGCCAAAACGACTGTAGGGCGTGAGGCCATCATAACCCTGCACATTGGCGGCCAGCACCGCGCGTTCGAACGGCGCAAGGCGGGCAATGACTTCACCTTTGGGGCCGATGACCGCAGTGACGCCGGTATTGGTCGAGCGCAGCATCGGGCGACCGCTTTCCATTGACCGCAATTGAGAAATCTGCAAATGTTGTGGCAAGGCAATCGAATCGCCAAACCAGGCGATGTTTGACACGTTAAGCAGGATAGTCGGCCGTGGCCTGCCTGACATGCCGCCTGCCGCTAGCTGCGCCGCAATCTCTTCGCCGAACAAGTCTTCATAACAGATGTTGGGCATGACCCATTGGTCACGCACGGCAAACGGTGCCTGCAATAGCTGGCCACGACCGAAATCCCCGAGTGGAATGTTCATCATGTCAACGAACCAGCGGAAGCCCGGCGGGATGAATTCGCCGAAGGGCACCAGATGGTGCTTGTCATAACGATATGTCGGTGCGGCTGATGTAGTCGAGACAGGTGAGAATCCCACCACGCTGTTCGCGTATTGACCTGGCCCATCGCTGAAGGGGAGGCCCACAATCACGTGACTGTCGGTATGACGTGCGAACGTTGAGAGCGAATCAAGATAATCCGGCGGGAGACGGCTGGACAGTAAAGGAATCGCCGTTTCCGGTGTTGCAATCAGGTTCGCCGGCTGCGCTGAAATCATGTCGTGGTAGAGCGACAGCGTTGACTGCAATACCTCCGGTGCAAACTTCATTTCCTGCGGCACATTGCCTTGCAACAGGCGTACGGAAATAGGGCCACCATACGGTGTCGTCCATTCCACTTGCTTGAGCGAAAAACCGAGTACAAGCAGAACGGCAGCCAGTACCAGCGGTCCTCTTTTGAATGGCAGCAAGGCGATGCATCCTGCGACAAGGGCCGACCCCAGCGCCAGCCCATAGACGCCTACCAGGGGTGCAAATCCCCCGAGTGGCCCCGCCGAATGCGCGTAGCCGGAACTGACCCAGGGGAAACCCGTCAGCATCCAGCCACGCAGCCATTCGGCCAAGGTCCACATGGCGGGGAGCAGCATCAGCGCGGTAACGCCTGCGGTTGCCGACCACCGACGGCGCAACCAGTTTGCAAGACCGAAACCAATGCCGGCATATACGCTGAGCGCCACCGACAACACCACCACGGCCAACGCCGCCATCCATGCCGGCATCCCGCCATAACGGTGCATGCTGATGTAAAGCCAATGTACGCCAGTGATCAGCGTACCCGTGCTGTAGGCCCAGCCTATCCATGCGCTACGAGCGGGCGAGGTCTCACGCAGAGCCATCCAGAAAACCAATGCCAGCGTCAGGATCTGCAGTGGCCACAGATGGAATGGTGCAAAGGCGAACACATTTAATCCACCCGAGACAAGGGCGATTAGCGTGACGGCATACGAGGATGGACGAAAGGACGGGTTGAGTTTCACGCAATCAGGAATTGTTGTTATGAGCCTTGCCAGTTACGCAGGATACGCTTGCCACGGATGCCACGCCATGGCCAAACGGCATGATACCGGCGTTGCAATGGCTGCGCTGTGCATGCGTTTGCAGGCCGGGCATCACGTGGCCATGCACAGTGGGAAAGAGGAAGGACAGTCCGCGCCCTTCAACGTTCAAGACATGGACTCTGGACGCTGGCCCGGGAGCAGCTTTTCCACCAGCAGTACGTGGACTTGGCGCGCATCCGCGCGCAGCACTTCAAAGCGCAGCTGATCGATATCGAATACATCTCCCTTGCGCGGCACGCGGCCGAGATGGTTGGCCACCAGACCGCCGATGGTGTCGACATCGTCATCGGAAAACGATGAGCCCAACGCTTCATTAAACTGTGAAATTTCCGTCAGCGCCTTCACGCGCCAGCGTACGCCACGCGAGCCATTGCTTACAGGAAGAATATTGTCTTCCTCTTCGTCGAAGTCGTATTCATCTTCGATATCGCCGACGATTTGCTCAAGCACATCTTCAATAGTAATCAGTCCTGCCACGCCACCGTATTCATCAACAACGATCGCCATATGATTGCGATTGGCGCGGAAATCACGCAGCAGCACATTCAGCTGTTTGGACTCGGGAATAAAAATCGCGGGGCGCAGCATGTCGCGCACGTCAAAGGAATCTTCGGCGTAATAACGCAACAAGTCCTTTGCCAGCAGAATGCCGACGACCTTGTCGCGGTCGCCATCAATCGCGGGAAAACGCGAGTGGGCGGTTTCCAGTACGGCAGGCATCCACTCTTCGATTGACTTGTTCAGGTCAATCACATCCATTTGCGGACGCGGAACCATGATGTCGCGGGCAGAAAGATCGGATACCTGAAAAACCCCTTCGATCATCGACAAGGCGTCGGCGTCGATGAGATTGCGCCCATGCGCGTCGTGCAGGATCTCAAGTAACTCCGCACGGTTTTCGGGTTCGGGGGAAATCAGCGCGGTCAGGCGTTCGAACAGCGACCGCTGTGGTTTGGTGTCAAGGAATTTGGCACCACTAGGGTGATCTTGCATATGGCGGGTAGCCGTAGTTCAGGAGAATATAGGATACAACAAATGGGTGGTCAAAAACTCAAAATACCTTGCGTCGGGACTTGTCCGAAATCTATAGCTGGTTTCGTCCTGGCGGATCAAGCATGGATTGATATGGTTTGTCTGGCAAGGCGCCGAATGCCGGATGACCTTGTCAGACAAAGTACATAAAAATCCGGCAACGTGGACTGGCATACCAGGGCAGCCCGCATCGCTAGATGCGATTGATACAGTCTAGGCGAAAACGCTCTACTGTTCCGCATACGGATTGCTTTCGCCGAGGCTTGCCAGAATCTCTATTTCAAGCTGCTCCATTTCGGTCGCCTCGTCATCGGTTTCATGGTCGTAACCTTGCGCGTGCAGCACACCGTGCACCACCAGGTGCGCAGTGTGCGCTTGCACCGACTTCTTTTGCTCATCGGCTTCGCGCTGCAGCACATCCGTACACAGAATGATATCCGCTTGCGTCACTTCGCTTTCCTCGTCCTCGGTGTAGGCGAAAGTCAGCACGTTGGTTGCGTAATCCTTGCCCCGGTATTCACGGTTCAGCACGCGACCTTCCTCGGCATTCACGAAACGAATGGTCAACTCAGCCGGTGCGAACAGGGCCGCCTGCACCCAGCGCCGGATGTCAGTGCGGGGAATCAGGTCCTTGAGTCGCGTATCCGGATACTGAACAGACAACGTCAGCTTATTTTTTTGCGACATGTCTTGCGATTGCGCTCCGCGGCGTGCTGGCAGCGTCATAAGCATCGACGATACGGGCAACCAGGGGATGACGGACGACGTCAGCGCTTGTAAAGTGAGTAAAGGCAATACCGCGGACGTTCTTCAGAATCTGTACCGCATCAACCAAGCCGCTTTTCTGTGTGCGTTGCAAGTCGATCTGCGTGACGTCACCGGTCACCACGGCCTTGCTGCCAAACCCGATACGCGTGAGAAACATTTTCATCTGTTCCGGCGTGGTGTTCTGCGCCTCGTCGAGAATGATGAACGCATGGTTCAGCGTGCGGCCGCGCATATAGGCCAGCGGTGCAATCTCGATGACTTGCTTCTCGAACATTTTCTGCGTCTTGTCAAAGCCGAGCAGGTCGTACAGCGCATCGTAGAGCGGTCGCAGGTAAGGATCGACTTTCTGTGTCAGGTCACCAGGGAGGAAACCAAGGCGTTCACCAGCTTCGACTGCCGGGCGTGTCAGCACGATACGTTTGACCGCATCACGTTCCAGCGCGTCGACGGCACAGGCGACGGCAAGGTAGGTCTTGCCGGTACCAGCAGGGCCTACGCCAAAAGTCACGTCATGCTCGAGAATTGCCTTGAGATACTGGTTTTGATGCGGCGTACGACCACGCAAGTCACTGCGGCGGGTTTTCAGCGCAGGCGCAACCAGTTCGGCATCGTCGGGTTCGTCAGTATCCTTTTTCGCTTCGTCTTCCTGTTTGCCCGCGCGTTGCTCGACCAGGGCAAGCTGTACGTCTTCTACCGAAATCGGGTTGTCAGCGATCTGGTAAAAGTTTTCGAGAAGTTCCACGGCGCGCGGCGCATTGTTGCCGCTGATAATGAATTTTTCGCCTCGGCGGAAGATGGTGACATCTAGAGCGGCGGAGATTTGCCGAAGGTTTTCGTCCATCGGCCCGCATAGATGCGCGAGCCGCTTGTTATCCAGCGGCTCGGGAATGAATTGTTGAGTATGAGCAGGAATTTTGAGTGTCAAAGTGAGTTGTAGGTGTCGCTGAGATTCACTGTTTGATAACAAGTTCGCCGCGTAACGAATACGGGAAAGCCTGCACTATATTTACATCAACCAGCTGGCCGATCAGGCGTTCCGGATGCGGCCCCGCCGCGAAATTGACCACGCGGTTATTTTCGGTTCGTCCCTGGAGTTCTTGCGGATCCTTCTTCGAAGGACCTTCCACCAGGATACGCTGGACGCTGCCAACCATTGCCTGGCTGATTTTGCGTGCATTGGCTTCGACCGTGGCCTGCAAGTGCTGCAAACGCTTCAGCTTGACTTCGTATGGCGTGTCATCCTGCAGGTTTGCGGCGGGCGTACCAGGGCGGGGGCTAAAGACAAAACTAAAGCTGGTGTCATAGCCGATATCGTTGATCAGCTTCATCAAGGCGTCGAAATCGGCTTCCGTCTCTCCCGGAAACCCGACGATGAAATCGCTCGATACTGATATGTTGGGCCGGACTTCGCGCAGGCGGCGGATCACCGACTTGTATTCGAGGACGGTGTAGCCGCGCTTCATTGCCATCAGGATGCGATCGGAACCATGCTGTGCCGGCAGGTAAAGATGATCGACCAGCTTTGGCACTTTGGCATAGGTATCGATCAGGCGCTGGGTAAATTCTTTCGGATGGCTGGTAACGAAGCGGATACGCTCGATGCCCGGAATCTCCGCGACGTATTCGATCAGCAGTGCAAAGTCCGCAATTTCACCATCGGCCATGGCGCCGCGATAGGCATTGACGTTCTGACCGAGCAGTGTAATTTCCTTGACGCCCTGGGTCGCCAGTCCGGCAACTTCGGTGAGCACATCGTCAAAACGGCGCGATACTTCTTCGCCCCGGGTGTACGGCACCACGCAATAGCTGCAGTATTTGCTGCAGCCTTCCATGATCGATACGAATGCGGTGGCGCCTTCGACCTTGGCAGGAGGAAGGTGGTCAAACTTTTCGATTTCCGGAAAGCTGATGTCAACCTGTGAGCGGCCAGTCGCGCGGCGCTGGTTGATCAGTTCCGGCAGGCGGTGCAAGGTCTGTGGTCCGAACACCACGTCGACATACGGTGCACGCTTGACGATCGCTTCACCTTCCTGGGAGGCCACGCAGCCGCCTACACCGATCACCAGATCCGGTTTCGCCTGCTTGAGTTCACGCAGGCGGCCAAGATCCGAAAACACCTTTTCCTGCGCCTTTTCACGCACTGAGCAAGTGTTCAGGAGGATGACGTCCGCTTCTTCCGGCGTTTCCACCTTCTCAAGGCCATCGGAGGCGTTGAGTACGTCTGCCATCTTGTCCGAGTCGTACTCGTTCATCTGGCAGCCGAAGGTTTTGATAAAGACTTTTTTCGACATGGCTGATTACTGCTTGCTATTCGTTTGTTTGCTGACCGGCTCGCTTGCCTCGTCAGCAGAGAGGATCCAGACCCGGTCTATGTGTCCGTTGGCGTCTTCGGTGTAGTTGACCACAAGGTCGCTGCCGCGCAGGGATGCGGGCATCTGCACCAGATTGTCTTCATTCCAGATCCGCGCGCCCGGGGCGAGCTGCCGCGATTGCCCTTGAATCACGATGTCGGGATAAGGCGCAGGCGTCATCTTGCCGCGCTTGGTTTGCGCCGGAAACGGCCTGTCCATGGCAGATGCCAGAGAAGACAGGACGAGCAAAAAGGAAAAAAGGAAGAGGGGGCGTCGCCACATCTCAAAACCCCGTTAGTTAAAAAGCCGCCCCTATGGAGCAAAAGTTACCGCGCAAGTTCAGCGGCAATCCAACTTCTGTCTGCGAGGTCATCGAGTCGGCTGGTAGGCTGGCCAAGTCTGGCAGACAAGCGCCCGCATTATAGCATCGCGGCGTTTTATGCCTTCAACCACGCTGGACCGCCACGCGTTGAAATGCGATGCAACAACTGCAATCTTTGCTTACATAACTTTCAATTTATTCAATTATTTTATTGACAATTGTCAAAACATACATCAACATCGCGGCTCTTTTGTTGTTGAATTAATAATGCTATTTGAATAAGTGATCAAGCGGTATCGGTACTCCAAAAGACCGAAGGTAGGAACGGTGAATGCACATGCAAACACGCATTCAGAGACGCTGCAAGCTTTGGTCAGATCCCTCGAAGATCTGCATGTTGGATGGAATCGATGGTTAAGGGCCGTCATTCAAGTCAGGTTGAGGAGATTGGATTTATGAGATTAAAAAACAGCCTATTTGACGCATGCCTTACCTTCGCGCCTTATACCAATCCCAACCTATAACGTGACAAATGAGATCGATGGATTTTTTTGACTGGCAAGGCGCAGGAGGAGTCAATAGCGGGCTATTGACGACGAGTGCAACGCAGGCAGGCGGCTCGGCGCCCCCGGAAAAAGACGCGATGTCATGGTGCGTTATGGGTTGGGATTGGTATTAGTTGGTGGCAAAAGATCTCGCATGCGCTTCGCGGATGCCGTTGGTCCGCAGTTCTTTAACTGAAAGCATGCGCGTGCAGATTCGGAAAGGGAAAGAAATAAAAATAATTCCTCGCTTCATCGAGGCTGGCTTCATTTTTTACGCGTCCTGGTTTATCGGAGGGGTATCGAATGCCGCCGCATTGTCCCCCTCGTCTTTACTGGAGTCCTATGGCGGCATCGTGGTTAACCAGACCGTCACAGTCGCCGGGCAGGAGTTCTTCCAGTGCTTTGTAGCCGCATGGCGAGACCGGGATTCGAGCGATCGGTACGCCATTTCGGTCACGGAACGCCCTTCGGCGCGCTGGGGCAGCCAGATCTGGATCGAGTTCGCGCAGCGTCGGGTCTTCCAGGCACCGCTGCCGACCGCCCGCGTGGGCATTCGGGCATTGAGTGAGCAGGCGACCGAAGTCGTTGCACAAATGGTCGCCGATATGGAAGTTGAGCGTCTCTTATTCCGCGAGCCGGACCTTGGCCCGGATGAACTTTGAAACCACAGGGGTATAGCAATGGAAAGCGGTAAGCGACTCTGCCACATCTTCCGCCTCGCGGCGATCATTGCGCTGGTTGGCTGGGCATCTGCATGCAGCGCGACTGAACTGGTGTACTCGCCGGTCAACCCTGCTTTCGGCGGGAGCCCCCTCAATGGCTCCGTGCTGCTAAATGCCGCACAGGCGCAGAACAAAACCAAGGATCCCGACGCGCCTGTGGCCACGCAGAGCGCACAGCAGACTTCGCTGCAGCAGTTCAACGACATCCTGGAGCGCTCGGTGCTCAGTCGCCTTGCCTCCGCAGCGACCTCTGGCATCATGGGGTCGAACGGGCAGCTTATGCCAGGCACGGTAAATACCGGCAATTTTTCTATCCAGATCAGCGATCTTGGCGGCGGTCTGCTGCAAGTCACCACAACGGACAAGGTAACCGGCGCTTCTACTTCCTTTCAGGTAGGGCAGCAATGAATGTCCTCTCCATCACTGCAAGACTCTTTGCTTGCTCCAAGACTTTATTGTGCAGCACACTTTTGCTAGGCCTGACAGGATGCGCGTTGATGCAATCACCATCCAATGTCGCCGCTAATGCAAAGCTGACACCGCCGACCCGCGTCACACGCGATCTGCTGCGCCTGCCAGAACCGAAGGGCAAGGTGGTTGCCGCCGTCTATGGCTTCCGTGATCAAACCGGACAATACAAACCTGCACCGGACAGTTCGTTCTCGACAACCGTGACTCAAGGTGCGGCATCAATGCTGGTGAAAGCGCTCAAGGATTCCGGTTGGTTCACGCCGGTCGAGCGAGAAAATCTGCAAAACCTCCTGACCGAACGCAAAATCGTCCGCGCCCTTGAGACGCCTCAGGACAAGAACCTTCAGATCAACCTTCCGGCGCTGGTTCCGGCAACCATCCTGATTGAGGGCGGTATCGTCGCATACGAAACCAATGTCCGAACCGGCGGCGCAGGTGCCCGGTATCTCGGCGTCGGTGCAAAGTCGCAATACCGGGTAGATCAGGTCACTGTGACTCTGCGGACGGTGGATATACGCAGCGGCCAGATTCTCAACGCAGTCTCGACGACCAAGACCATCTATTCCTATGAATTGTCGACCGGCGTGTTTCGCTTCGTGAACTTCAAGGAACTGCTCGAACTGGAAGCAGGATATACCCGCAACGAACCTTCCCAGCTCTGTGTCAAGGAAGCGATCGAAGCTGGGGTGGCTCATCTGATTGTGCAGGGGCTGCAGGACAAGATGTGGGCGCTCAAGAGTGAAGACGACTGGCACTCTCCCATCTTGCAAGCCTATCTGAAGGAAAAGAGCGAATACCTGAGCCAGCTCGACGAGGTGCCCATCGCAGAAGTCGAATACGACAGCATGGTCGGCCACTAGGCCAATTCTCATTCTTTTCACCATTATATGAAAGGTACCGTGATGGCCATCGCCATGCGTATTACTTTGTCTCGCGCTGCCCGCGCAATCCGGACAGCGGCACATACCGCCATCCTGGCGATAGGACTGACTGGTGCATTGCTCGCATCCGCCACAGACATGGCCGCCCGCTCCGAACTCGGTCCTGCCGAACTGACGCCTGGTAACTCGCATGGTCATCAGGCGCGCATCAGCCAAGTCGGTGATCTGAATGACGCCATCCTCAGACAACAAGGAAACCAGCACTCCGGACAGGTCAGTCAGAGTGGCTACGGTAATGAAGTTGACGCAATCCAAAACGGCAAATCAAACCAGTTTGCTTCCAGTCAGTCGGGAAGCGGCAACGACATCAGTCTTGTCCAGGCGGGGCGTGCGAATCGCGCCAACGTGGCGCAAATCGGGGATGCCAATCGTGTAGCGATCGAGCAGGCCGGCAACCGCAACGTAGTCAACATTCAACAAAATCCGCTCAGTCCAAACCTGTTGGTACAGCAGCATGGAAACGGTCTTGCAGCAAGGGTGGTCCAGTACTAGGGGCACTAGATCACCTCAGCATTACAGCCCTTATCATTTAGGAGAATGAATTGAAAATTAAACTGACAGCACTCGCACTCGGTATCAGCCTCGCATACTCTGCATCTCCCGCCTTTGCACAGGCGACCATCTCGTCGACCGGTTCCGGCAACGACGCATACATTGAACAAAACGCTGTGTCAGGTTCGTCCGCAGCAATCACACAGAATGGTAACGGCAACAAGGCCGGCGTGCCGGGCGCAACTCCAAGCGATCCGGCATCCGTACCAGGTATCCTGCAAAAGAATAGCAGCGCCGTGATTGCCGCAATCGACCAGAATGGCAACGGCAACGTTGCTGGTATCACGCAAGATGCCGCCACAAACAGCAAGGCGACTGCTTCCCAATCCGGTGATGCCAACCAGGCTGTGGCAACACAGACCGGTAGCAGCCAGAATGCTGCCATCACCCAGTCCGGTTCCGCCAACAATGCGCTGGTTAACCAGAGCGGTGCAAACCAGACGGCTACTGTCACAACCGTTAATTCCGTCAACAGCACTGCGATCGTCAACCAGGTTGATGGCTCCGCCGCCGGCAACACCGCGACGGTATTGCAGGACGGCGTGCAGAACCAATCTGCACAAGTGACTCAGTCCGGTAACGGCCAGGCAGCATCGGTGACGCAGAACGCTGGCTCGCACGATGGCAGCGCTGTCATCACCCAAGCCGGCAGCGACAACAAGGCAAACGTTCTTCAAACCAATACCTGGTTCAGCAACGCTACTGTCATGCAGTTCGATTCTTCGAACACTGCAAACGTGACCCAAGGCGGTCTGGCTGATTACAGCAACGCCAACGTGTTCCAGTCCGGCAGCAACCAAAATGCCACCGTCAATCAGAGCGGCGCAAGCTATTTCCCCGGCGGCGCTGTTTCTGAAGGCAAGTTCACCGCCAACGTCAACCAGACTGGCGGCAATGCCAACGTAGCGAAGGTTACGCAGTCAAACGGTTATCAGAGCAATGCGCTGGTAAACCAGAACAACACCTACAACCAGACCGCGACCGTGACGCAAACTGGTGATAACCAGAGTGCCGTTATCAACCAGAATGCTGGCACAAAAGAAGGCAGTGCAACGGTGACGCAATCGGGAAGCGGCAGCAAGGCCAACGTTCTGCAGACGAATACATGGTCGAGCAACGCATCTATTAACCAATCCGGTGCGGTGCAAACTGCAAACATTACACAAGGCGGTTTGGCTGACTTTAGCAAGGCAACGATCGACCAGTCCGGTAACAATCAGGTTGCAGGCATTCACCAGAGTGGTGGTACCGTTTCCCCAGGTGGCGGTGTGGTACAAGGTTTGTTCGATGCAAGTATCACCCAGCTGGGCAATAGCAATCTCGCGAACGTTACGCAGACCAATGGCTACAAGGATATCGCATCGGTCTATCAGAATGGCTCGTTCCAGACCGCAACAATCACGCAAAACGGCGGTAACAACAGTTCCGCAACCATCGCACAGGATGGCACATTGAACACTGCATCGGTAGCACAGAACAATGCAGCCAATTCTTCAGCGAAGATTGTTCAGGCAGGCAACAACAATGATGGCTCGATCAATCAGGGCGGTGGTAACGCATTGAATGCATCGATCGCACAAACTGGTGATTGGAGCTATGCTAATGTTGCACAGGCCGGCAATGGCAGCTTCGCTACTATCGCGCAGCATGGCGATGGCGCAAGCTACGCGGCACGTAATACTGCTGCTATCCTGCAAACCGGAAATGGTCATGTTGCATCGATCAATCAGGTTGGCAACACAAACCATGCAGCTATCTGGCAGCACTAATAGTTGAGCGTTGAGCCTCACTGATGCGAGGCTGGCGGACTTTGAAGGCGGGCATAATATGCCCGCCTTTTTACCATCGTTCTAAAGGAATTACATCATGGTGGCAGATGCAGACCTTCAAGTCTGGCTGGACTCGACTCCCGGCGGCGGGAAAATGGTGATGGTCCCCTATGTCAAGAGCGTTAATGACGTCCGGCTCGGTTTCAGGATGGATGTGCTTCAGCAGGCGGGTGCCGGCACTTCGCGCATCAGCCAGCAAGGGCAGATTACCGCGCTCGCCGCACGACCCACACGACTTGGTCAGGTAACAGTAAGCGTGCAACCGGATGCCAATTGCCAGGTCGAGCTCACCCTGAAACGGGATGGACAGGGCGAGAGCACCTACCGCTTCGACTGCACAGGGAAACCGGCGCCATAGTATGGTTTGCCGGCCATTCATTGACGGCCATAACAATCAGCCAAGTTTGTTATCCGCGATATGGTAGTGCGGGTCTTCAAACTCATTGACCTCCACCATACCTTTGCCTTGTCCAGCAGTTCAAGGCAATCATCGCCTTTGCCTGGATCTGTTTGGCGTGCTGCCATGCGAACACGAGCGACGCAAACACGACGCCGGCAAAAACAGCGATGACCAGATCCGTCAGCACGATGATGATCGTGACGTCCGCCGCGATCATCGCATCCTGTTTTGGGATCTTGCGCAACGCCTAGAGACTGCTCCATCCAAATGTCTTCTCACAGACAACAAACATGAGTCCAACGAGCGCGGCCAGCGGGATCATCTCGATCCAGTGGGAGAGAAACAAGATGAAACCGAGCAGAAAACAGCGACCACCAGACCCGACAATCTTTGCCGTGCCCCGTTGTAATGCTGATCATGCTCTGCCCGATCATTGCGCATCCGCTCATCGTCGCAAAGAAGTGCCCAACCACATTGGCGGTGCCTTGCGCCAGACACTCGCGGTTTGGCTT
Source organism: Herbaspirillum sp. GCM10030257 (assembly GCF_042666555.1). Classification (NCBI taxonomy): domain Bacteria; kingdom Pseudomonadati; phylum Pseudomonadota; class Betaproteobacteria; order Burkholderiales; family Oxalobacteraceae; genus Herbaspirillum; species Herbaspirillum sp. GCM10030257. The sequence goes on along the minus strand of NZ_JBHTDH010000014.1, from coordinate 127,509 downwards.
GCCTCGTGTGTTCGTGATGTCGTCAATCAGGTTGAGGGTCAACAGCGACTGGATCAGCGCGATCGCGGCCAGAATCAGCGCATAGGGAAAAAGCGATGTAGAGCGTATCCAGTGTCAGAGGAACTTGGGAGAATATGGAACTGTGGCAGTCCACCGGTGATGGAATCCATATCCCCGACAGTTTTGGTCTCAATATCGCAATCCGGCGACCGGTCCAATACGATCAGGATTGCCGTCCACGAACCGCCGGCCTAACGGTCATACAAAGCAAAAGGCCGTAACCCATTTGACAGGTTACGGCCTTTAGTATTTGGTGGTGATAGGTTCCCTTGAATAGACTCAATATCTCATTGAAAAATAACAATAAGTTCAATAGGTGTTTATGTAAATGCCCCAAAAAATGCCCTAAAACTAAACCGGCATAACAAGGGTGGAAGGGAACGGTTGTAGGTGAAAGATGAAGAAGTTCCTGAGTGTGTGGATGGCTAACGCCACCGCTCAGACTGCATAACTCCCTATCCTCCTGCCGGGGGATAGCGACTTTAGGGTCGAAAAGCTACTTTTTAGGGTAGCCCATTGCAAATGCGAACTGCCAAATGAGGAGGAACTTCGTTCATCTTTCAAGTTCAGAGGCTACCTCATTCATAGGCTTGTTTCAACTCCTTCTTTTCTAAAGAATTTAGAAGATCAACATCAGCCCAGTCAACCTGCCAATGCGTTGTAGCAGCGGCATGAAAAAATGAGTCAATTTCATGCGAGAGTGGGAGACCCTTTTGGAGCACGGCGTAGACGTCCTTTATCCATCTGGCTTTTGTATGCTGTTCGACAAATGGACAAGACAACATATCTAGAAAAAGGTATGCCTTTTCTGCATCAAATAAAATGTCAGACAACTTCCCGAGTTTCTGATCTACTTGATTCAGAATACCTTTTCTCACACGTTCATACTGGGCATGGTCCCGGATATAAAAAAGGCAGGAGACAATCGTAAAGTAAGTAAGGTTTCTATTCTTAATGAACAAATTATCAAGGACATCTTCAGGAAGAAGGTAGTTGTCGCCAAGTTCACGGATCGCCAAGACAATGTTGAGGCATTCCAGATGAATAAATCCTTCCACGCCCTCACCATGAGGCTTTCCGCATTGATCTAATAAAAGAGTAGACGAGAGTTCATAAATTCTTTGCGAAACTGTAGCCACTTGATCGCAGAGATACTTCTTGGTGAATCGAAATATGAGGATAATCGAGGTGCTTAATTTGTAAGATGCTCCAACCGAAGGGGCAACGCTATATAGAAAAAATAGAACGTCTAGCAAGACCTCTAACGAATGTAGGTAAGGCTCTTCTGCACCCACTACGTCCTCGTCCGTGACATTTACCAGCTTTTTTACGCGTTCAGTGATTACCGAGATCAAGAACGAAGCGACTTCATCGTAATTCGCCTCGCTATACGAACACAGCGCCTTGACTGAGTCGATATAGCTTTTGGTGAGTCTCCAACGTGAAAATACCGGTTTAGGAGCTAGAGAGTTCAGCCCGATTTGACTTAAAAATTTATCAAAAAAGTCGTTTGCCTGTTTCCCTGCTTCGTAAATTAATCTCGACTTCGTCGTAACAAATGGGCGGTGAAAGGTAAGAGACTTTGCTATGTTTGCATGCAAATTAAACGACACCAAGATATCCGAATAAGTGTCATAGACAAGTTTTGCTTCCTTATCGTTGTCCGCGAAGATAAACACGTCGTCGACGTAACGGCGAAATGTATAGTGAATACCGAATGTACGATTACTTAGTCGGGCTATGACGCGCTTATCTATCTCTTGAAATAGGATCTCGGCGAAAATCCGACTCACTTCGGGGCCAATGGGGATACCATTAGTTTCATTGTGATTGCCATGTCGAATGACTGCATCAAAGTCTTGGCCAAATGTAGAAGAGACTGCGACGTTTTGCTTTGTAAAACGCTTGTCTTTAACAGCCCAAGACAGGCAATGAGTATAGATGCTATCAAAGCATTTTGATACGTCCAACGTTACTAGGACTGCGAATCTCTTTTCCAGCGAAAAGTAATCTTTCGAATTGAAGAACTTATATAAACGGTCGTATCCTCGATAAGAGAAATATGATGGCGCATGCTTAGAATACCTATCTAGCGAAGAGAGTGAGACATTTCCGTTCTTGTACTGATTAATTTTTTCCCAAGAACTCTTATTGTAGAAACTTCCCGCAATACTCTGAGGCGATCGGATTGAGCCAACACCTTCTGAGCAGTAGTGAAGAATTAGGCGTTCATACTTTTGATAAAAGTTCTTGATTTGCCATTGTGAGAGCGGATGTAGTAGTGATAGTCGCCGAAACTCAACGAAGTTTTTCTTAATTTTGTAGTTATAAGGAATTGTTGAGTTAACAGAGGAGGGATGACCTTCCCCTAGGACTAGTGCTTCCGTAATAGTTCTTTGTACAGCACCCGTAGACTCAATTTCCTTGATTCTGTCATAGAGGCCGTCATTCGAAAAAATTATTGGAGTTTCAAAAGGAAGTGTCTCGGTGACGAGAATTCGGTTGTAGTCGCTGCGCTTAATCTTATGCTTTGCTTTCACTTTTTCCCTCAATTAAGCCAGCATTTTTGAATTTGGGATATACGTGCTGCCGAGAAGTGGACAAATGTCTTTTTATTGTGTCCGCGAACAAAGCTCTGTGAGAGTAATTGGCGCTTCTGCTGTGCGTTGAGGACGGCAGATGTCATGCTTGAAACTCTTCCAGTCTTTGACAAGATAGAATTGCGAAGGAATCGGTCTAGTTCCTTCAAGCCTTTCGCATCTTGCGAGACCTGGGGATAGCTGTGATAAATGCCCGCAAGCTTTTTCCCGCCAACTTTAGGGTTATACACACTGAAGTTCTGCGTTAAAAACTTGATTCTATCGATTAGAAGGCTCCAGTTCGAAGTCGTAGCGTAGTCGAGGAATGACCTAACAATTCGCTTTTTAAGCTTGCGAATCTTGCCGCTTGCGACATCTGCAACAACGTGCCTTGCATGTGCACCACTTTTAACTTTGGTATTTAGTGGCGGTTCGTTCACTGAAAATGAATAGCCAAGATAATCGAACTGCAAAATATGCGGGGGTATTGCTGGTGCCTTTGCTGGACTGACTCTCTTGTCTGCTGAAAAGACATCACTTTTTATTGCATTTAGGGTTAAGCCATTTGGTAGGATGCGTTCAATCCAGGTTGAGAAGAGTACAGAGTCCTCTCGCGCTGAGGTAAGAACTATGATGTCGTCGACGAATCTCGAATAAAAGAAAACGTCGTCATGTCCTGCGACCATTGAATCAAATTCTTGCATGAGCCAATCGGATAGAACGGCGCTTAATGCTAGTCCACGTGGTAACCCATAGCCTCCAATAAGTTCATGATTTCTTAATATTGCGGCGACTAGCGTTTTGCTATGGGGGCTTAACTTAGGTAACTCGTTTACAGCTTTAAGAACATTTTCACGGTTGAATGATTCATAGAAGCTCTTTACATCAAAACGATAAACTTTATAGGGTATCCCCTCTTCGAGAAGTAACTGCAAATTTGCAACTATTTGAGAGCGCCCACGAGTTAAGACCTTCGTCGCTCTCTTGATGTTCGTACGTAGCTTACGAGCGACGATTTCGTCAGAAAGTTTTGCAAACCCGAAGACGGTCTTACCTTCGAGTGGAAAAGCTGTTAGTAGATTTGCGGTTCCAATGTGAGGAGGCGGCAAGAAGTAGCTGTTCGCCGCATTTAAGGCCAGAGTGAGAAGCTTTTCTTTAAAAGCAGCTTGGTCTTTCGCTGGGATTCTTCGGAAGTCGCTCTTTCGGATTTCACGCTCTAGAGTCTTCCTGCAAAACGACTGGTCGTACACAGCCCCTCTCTTGTTATACGTTATGGTTGCTAAAATGTAACAGAATCATAGGGAGTTGTAAAAGTGCTCTGTGTTTTCTGCAACGGATACCCGGAGGGTGGCTCGGATTACAGAGTTAATAGTGGACACGCAGCTATCAGTTACCTCTTGATCCCTTCGTTGACGAAAAATTTGATAAGGGTCAATTAGAAATCGGATTCAGGGCAAAAAGCTGCTGCACCTTTGGTTTGGTCGAATCACAAATTTACACGCTCGATTTTTGTAATCGATTTCATAAAATTGCAGGTTTTGGTAACAAATAAGCTTTTCGGGCTTTAATATGGATAGCACCTGTCTATCGAACGAATGCGTCTGGGTGTCCAATTGCTTTCGCGATTGCAGCATGGGCATTTTCCCAAAGGTGCTCGGGATTCCACCAATTTGGCGAAGGCCCTTCCAAAAGAAAGTTTTTAAGTTGCTGGCGCTTGCGCCGATCCTTCTCTCGCGAAACCACGGCGTACGCCCCTGCCCGTTTTGCTGCGTCTATGAGAAGGCTTCGAAAAAAATCGTCCTGTACGAGTGGAAGGTTTTCAAATACCTGAACTTCGTAGTTCTGAAATGGATTCTCGCCGTTATGGACGAAATCTCGAATGTCATTAATGTCTCTAAGTCGAATCTCAAATCGGGTTAGGGGAGTCAGTCTTCGGGCAGAAGATCCATTTAATAACCTCCAATATGCCTCATCGTTTCCCTCGAATTTGCGATAAATCCGCTCGGCTCTTTTGTCGTAGATGAGTAGATACCTGTCACTCTCTGGATCGCCGATTTCTTGAGAATTTAGGTAGCCGGTTTTGTCATAAACTTCCCTCGGCGAGTAGTAGCGCCCAGAGACTGAACGACGCAGCATAGTAAAAACAATTATTGACTCAACCGGAACTCGATATAGGTCGAAAGCGAAATCCAGTCGCGTGTATCTACCGTTCAACAAATAGTCTTCCGTATACGATGGAACACAGTAACGCAAAACATCTTTTATAAATTCTGATGGATTCGGCGCGACGCGGCCTGCGCGATGCGGATTCCATTCGAGTCGCATATAGCGACTGCTCTTATATTTGCCATATGGCTCGATTTGAAGCACGCATGAGTAGCCTTCACCCAGTGGAATCCGAAATGCCTTCCTATAGCCAATAAGAAGTTTACTAGAACGGTACTGCTCTTTGTCTATTACGCCATCATCACTAAGCGATTCAAGGCGAGCCTTGGTTTCCTCTCTTTCGGGCATAGGAACTTCCAGTGTCACACTTAATCGATCTACAAATAATCCCATACTGAACATAGCCATACTCGCTATACCTATTTCTATCGATATATTTACGTACCCCTGGCCTGCTAATAGACCTCAGTGAATATTCGAAGGAATCTGTTTGAAATTGATTTCAATATTCACTGCCTAATAGCAGTCATCATTTGCGGACCATTGCGGTACGACTTTCGATCCATGCATCGATTTCAGAAGAGCGCCAGCCAACCGCACGGAGGCCTAATGAGACGTGGGAGGGAAATTGACCGGCTTTGATGGCGTTGTAGATGCTAGATTTGCGCAAGCCAGTGCGAGCAATAACATCTGGAAGACGGAGGATGAAATCTTGAGCCATGTTGCACTCCTTTGTGCGTTGTTGAACATGGCTGCATCTTGACGGGCGCGTGAATTATTTTCGAGCCGTGAAGAGTCTTGGATGTTTCCGGAAGGATTCTTTGCAAAAACTTTCCGGATTTTTAGCACTACCTAGTTTTTAGCGGGGAGAGTAGCGAGAATTTTGTCGAAATAACCGTCAAGGGTTTGCTTGGCTAGTGGCGCGGTAGTCTTTCGTATAACGTCCTCTCCTTCCTCCGCATGAGGGAAGATCGCATTGCAATAGACTCGATTTGGAATGGTAATGTCTTCTTCGAAACTCCATAGAGTTAAATCAAGATAGGGGAGTAGTCCGACACGAATCCATTCTTGAAAATTCGGCGTTCGGAATCTGTCTTCTATAGCTGCTGAAGCATTTCCTCGGCCCTTTGCCTGCCGTATAAATGTTGTGAAACTCTCGATTAAGAGCCGTTCTGGGACATCTAGGTCAATATTCGCAATGACCTCATTCGAAACTTGCGTATGCCTGATGAAGTCGTGGTCGTTGCGGTGACGGTTGATGTCCTCTGGTGTTGCATAACTCACTCCTGCACTTGGTTTATCAAGGAAATCGGCAATTGAAATTCCAGTGTGCAGCGGCGTAGTGATGTCTAAAATTGGAGTCTTTCTTGTAACGCCAAGTAATGAGGCTGCGTTTTGCTGGTTTTTAAGCGCTCGCATTGCAGTCGGGTTATCCAGGTGTTTTTCGTAGAACGACATAGGGATAGCCCAGTTTATGTGCTGGGCGAGGTTAGTGCGTGCAGAGATTTGCCAATACCAGTCGATGCTGGTCAAGTCTTTGGCGTCAGCATACTTCGCAAGATCAAACCAATCAGGAAGTTGGGATGCATTTTTTAGCCGGGTCTCTTTAGTCACTTCTACGCCACCTTGCCAAAGATGCCCGTAACTACACTCTTTTCTGCTTTCAGATTGTCTAAATAATCCGCCCACGCTTGCATCATTTTTTTTCGCTCCTGAAGGTGGGATGTGCGGTTATAGGCTCGACCGTTCGGGTCTCTTACTGCATGTGCGAGTTGGTGCTCAATGAAATCTGGTCGGAATCCTAAAACTTCGTCCAGAATTGTCCGGGCCATCGCCCGAAATCCATGGCCACTCATTTCTTCAGTTGAAATGCCCATACGGCGCATCGCGGATAAAACAGCGTTGTCGCTCATCGGCCTGTCGCTAGATCGCGGATTTGGGAAAAGATAGGTTCCACGACCGGTAATAGGATGCAGTTCCTGAAGAATCGAGATGGCCTGCGTGGATAGTGGAACAACATGCGGAGTATTGGTCTTCGTGACGATATAACGCCATTCCGCAGCATCGAGGTCGAAGTCTGCCCATTTGGCTGCCCGTAGTTCTCCAGGGCGAACGAAGACCAATGGAGCCAGCTTTAACGCGGCTTGGACGGCAGGGGAGCCTTTATAACTATCCAAGGCACGGAGAAGTGGGCTAACTTCCTTTGGGTCGGTAATTGATGCGAAGTGAGTTCTCCGACTTTTCAATGACGGTAAGGAGCCGCGAAGATCACTCATGGGATCGCGGTCAGCCCGACCTGTGGCTACGGCATAGCGAAAGACCTGGCTGCAGTTCGCTTGCACGCGGTAAGCAGTTTCTAAGACGCCCCGTTTCTCGATGCGACTCGTTATGGAGCGCATCTCTGGGGCGGAAAGCGTTGAAATCGGCTTCTCTCCAATGTATGGAAAGACATCCTTTTCAAAGCGCCCGAGTATTTTGTCGTGATGGCTTTTGGCCCAGCCGTCCTTGTTCTTCGCCAGCCATTCGCGTGCGACCGCTTCGAAGCTGTTAGCATGCGCCGTCGCTTTGGAGGCTTTTAGGGCATTCCGGTGATCGGCTGGGTCAATTCCATCGGCAATCAGTCTTCGCGCCTCCGCACGCTTTTCACGAGCCTTTGCGAGAGATATTTCCGGGTAGGAGCCGAATGAAAGACGATTTTCCTTCCCGTTAGCCTGTTTGTACTTCATCCGCCACAGCTTCGAGCCGCTAGGCGTAACTTCTAAGTAGAGACCGCCACCGTCTGACAGCTTGCGTGCAGTAACCTTAAGAGCAGTGGCCTTAGGTTTGGCATTTTTTACTTGGGTTTCAGTCAGTGGTGCGACCAGCTTTGGCATTTTGGGGGCATCCTTTTCTTATTCTTTGGGAGTGCCCCCAAGCGTGCCCCCAAAAAAAAAGGATGTCAACGGACAAGTTTGGACGTTAACAAACAAAAAACCCGCGATCTCGTAGGAAGAATCGCGGGTTCTTAGACGCTCTTGGATTTCCAAAAACATCGAATTGGTGGTGATAGGTGGACTTGAACCACCGACCCCAGCATTATGAGTGCTGTGCTCTAACCAACTGAGCTATATCACCAGAATAGCCATAGATTATGCGGTCTCTGATTACGTCTGTCAAGATGTGCGAGCGGCATTGTCATGTGGAACTGGTTGCCCGATGTCGCAAATGATTTGTCACTTGGTCAACAATCTGTGCCGATGCATCCGGCTTGATACAGTCGACTACGATTCGGTCGTGCATCGATCGCAGCCAAGTCAGTTGCCGCTTGGCGAGCTGGCGTGTGGCGGCGATCCCCTTTTCTTGCAACGCTTCAAACCCGTACTGGCCATCCAGGTATTCCCAAGCCTGACGATAGCCGACACAGCGCATCGAGGGCAGGCCAAGATGCAGGTCGCCACGCGCGCGCAGCCGCTTGACTTCGCCGATCAGGCCGCCGTCACCCTGCTCAAGCATGGCGAGAAAGCGGTCAGCGATACGTTGGTGCAGCAAGCTGCGGTCGGATGGCTCAAGGGAAAGCGGCAACAGGTCGAAAGGGAGCTCACTCTTTGGAGCCTTTGCCAGCAACTCGGACATCGGCTGGCCGGTCAGCTCGATGATCTCCAGCGCACGCTGAATGCGCTGCGAATCGTTAGGTTTCAAGCGTGCCGCGGTTTCGGGATCGAGCGTGGCAAGTCTGGCATGCATGGCCGGCATGCCAACCTGTGCAGCCTCGGCATCCAGTCTGGCGCGTACATCCGGGTCGGCTTGTGGCAATTCGTCAAGACCATCACGTAATGCCTTGAAGTAAAGCATGGTGCCGCCCACCAGCAGTGGCAACTTGCCGCGACCTGCTATTTCCGCGACCAGCCTTATCGCGTCATCGCGGAATTGCATGACCGAATAGGCTTGAGTCGGGTCGAGGATGTCGATCAGGTGATGCGGTGCCTGGGCACGTTCTTCACGTGTCGGTTTGGCGGTGCCGATATCCATCCCCCGAAAAACCAGTGCCGAATCCACGGAAATGATCTCGACCGGGAGATGACGTGCAATTTCGAGTGCCGCAGCGGTCTTGCCAGACGCGGTTGGTCCCATGATCGCCACGGCCAGCGGCTTTGCGGAATGATTCATGACGCGGTTTTCAGGACGGCGCCGGGAATGGTGCGCACCGAGATAAAGATCAGCAGTCCCAGGATGCAGGAAATGATCGCTAGTGGATACAGCGTGCCATTATGGGTGGCGCCGACGATGGTGCCTACTGCAAAAGCAACGCTCATATACAGCGCTCCCATTAAACCCGCCGCCGTGCCGGCCTGTGCCGGAAAAGGCGAAACTGCGCCAGACTGTGCGATCGGGAAATTGATCCCATGGGCAAGCATTGTCGAAAACATGGCGGCCAGCATCAGCGACCAATGTGCAACGCCCAGCGTCACTGTAAGCAGGAAGCTGCCGCCGGCGAGCAAGGATACCAGGCTGCCGATACGAAACGCGCCATTGGCACCAATACGCGGCAGCAGTCGGCGGCAGACAAGAGTGCCGGTCATATAGCCTGAGACGCCCAATGCAAAGCAGTAGCCAAACCACGCGGTGGGCACCTCGAGCACTCGGATCAGGACGAAAGACGATCCCGAAATAAATGCAAAGATGGCGCCGTAGGAAAAAGCGCCGGGCAGCGCATGTGCCCAGAATTCGCGTGCACCCAATACCACCCGATAATTCGCCAGCAGGCCAGATAATTCGGTGGCGCGCGGATTTTTGTGCATATTGGTTTCGGGCATATGGCGCACGCACACTGCCAACAGGCAGGCTGAAAAGATTCCGAGCGCAGCAAAAGCGGCGCGCCAGCCGAAAGTCACCTGAAGATATGAGCCCAGGATGGGGCCGACAATCGGTGCCAGCGACAGCCAGGTGCTGGCACTGGCCACGACACGTACGCTGTGTTCGGGTTCGTACGCATCGCGAACCACCGCACGCGCAATGATGACCGCGGCGCAGCAGCCGAGTGCCTGCAGGAAGCGTGCTGAAATAAGCATGGCAATCGATGTCGACAGCCCGCACAGTATGCTTGCCGCAAGATAGAGCGCAAGTCCGCAGAGCAGGATGGGACGACGGCCGAAGCGGTCGGACAACGGTCCGATAACCAGCTGCGCGCCGCCAAAGCCAATCACGAACAGTGATAGCGTCAGTTGTACCGTCGATGGCGATACGCCGAAACCGCTCGCCAGACTCGGCAGCGACGCCAGGTAAAGATCGGTCGACAAAGGCTGCAGCATCATGAAGGCGATGATGAGCAGCAGTAGAGGAGCTTGCGCGAACTGCGCGAGTGGTCGGATGACGGTATTCACGTGTTTATTGGCCGCGCAGGAACAGCTTGTCCAGGTCCGACAGGGCGAGTTGCACCCACGTCGGCCGACCATGATTGCACTGGTCGGCGCGTTCGGTCGCTTCCATCTGGCGCAGCAGTGCATTCATTTCCGGCACTGTCAGGCTGCGATTGGCACGGACGGCGGTATGGCAGGCCAAGGTGCCGAGCATTTCATTGCGGCGCTCGACCAGGACTCGTGAACCGCCGAACTCGCGGACATCACGCAGTACATCGCGCGCCAGCGTCTGCGCATCTGCATCTTTCAGTAAGGCAGGAATGGCACGCACCGCCAGCGTGGTCGGCGACAACGCGCTGATGTCGAACCCAAGCGCCTGCAAGGCTTGCTGGTTTTCTTCCGCAGTACCGACTTCAACCGGGTCTGCATAAAAGGTGACCGGGATCAGCAGCGGCTGGATTTGCATGGCGTCCGCATCGAGCGCATTTTTCAGATGCTCGTACAGGATGCGTTCGTGTGCCGCATGCATGTCGACCAGCACCAGGCCTTTCGTGTTTTGTGCAAGGACATAAATACCGTGCAGCTGGGCAATCGCAAAACCAAGCGGGTATTCATCATCCGGCAGGCTCTGCGCCGGTGACGTGCCATAGGTGCGCTGCAATTCGGGAATGGAGTCTCTGGTCTCCGTGCCGGCAGGTCGCCCTTCCGTTCCGCCTGGCGTAAATGAAGAAGGTGAAAACAGGGCGCCGTAGGCCGCGCTGGTTTGCGCCACGCCTGCACCGGAAGAGAAGGGCATGCTGAAAGCGGTCTGTTTCTGTTCGCGCACCCACGGCAGCGTGCCCGATGTACTCGACGTACCCAATGTGCCCAACGTGCCGGATGTGGCCGTGACAGGCGGGGGAGCCGTACCAAATGCTGTTGCCGAAGTCTGGGCCAGAGCACGACTCACTGCATGAAAAACAAATTGATGTACGGCGCGGCTATCCCGGAAACGCACCTCGATCTTGGACGGATGCACGTTCACATCAACCAGGGCGGGATCGAGGTCCAGTCCGAGCACATAGCAGGGATAGCGATCGCCATGCAGCACATCCTGATAGGCCGCACGTACTGCATGAGTCAGCAGCTTGTCACGGACGAAGCGACCATTGACATAAAAATACTGGCTATCGGCGCGTGCCTTGGATGCGGTCGGCAGGCCGACAAATCCGTGCAGGCGTAAGGATCCTGAGTTTTCGTCCAGTTGCAGGCGCGCACTGGCGAATTCCTCTCCAAGTATATGCGCGCTGCGCTTCTCGACACCCGAGACATTCCAGTGGTCTATCGTTTTGCCGTTATGCGACAGCGAGAAAGTGACATCGGGCCGAGACAGCGCGATACGCCGGACCACTTCCGCGCAATGCCCGAATTCCGTTTGCTCGGATTTCAGGAATTTGCGACGCGCCGGTGTGTTGTAGTACAGGTCGCGCACGTCGACCGTGGTACCTTGGGCTCCCGACGCGGGAGTGACCTGGTTAGTCTGGTGGCCGACAATTTCCCAGGCATGCGGCGCGTCTGCGCAGCGCGATGTCAACGTCAGCTGCGCCACGGAAGCAATCGACGCAAGCGCTTCACCGCGAAACCCCAAGGTACCCACATTCTCCAAGTCATTCAGCGACGCGATCTTAGAGGTCGCATGCCGTGCGAGCGCGAGCGGCAACTGGTCTGGCGGAATACCGCGACCATTGTCGGTAATCGCAATGCGCTTGACGCCGCCTTCTTCCAGGCGAACGGTAATCTGCGTCGAGCCCGCATCGAGCGCGTTCTCCAGTAATTCCTTGACCACGGCAGAAGGGCGATCGACGACTTCGCCGGCGGCGATCTGCGAGATCAATTGGTCGGAAAGTGCCTGTATCGGACGAGGAACGGGATGCGGTGCATTCATGCTGGAATTATACCGTCGCCTGCAGCGCTTCACTGCACGTACCATTGGTGCGATAGTGCACAAATCAAGGCGGCACGAGCTCGTTCCAACGCTTATTTTTCCACGGGGCAGTGGTGTATGATGCGCCGAACTCAGATGGCGAAAGCATGGGTCTGATGCAATTCCTCGATATGATGTTGCATATCGATAAGTCCCTTGGCGTGTTTATTGATCAATAATCCGCTGGTTTACATAGTGCTGTTTGCCATCGTCTTCTGTGAAACCGGTCTGGTCGTGTTGCGTTCCTGCCGGGCGATTCCCTGCATTTCATCGCGGGAGCCTTGCTTTGGGTGATAGGCCTAATCGCGGCAGGTTATTTCTTCGGCAATATCCCAATTATCCGTAACCATCTCAACACCATTGTGTTGATCGGTGTCGGCGCGGCGGTGATCCCGGTTGCCCTCGGAGCAATATGGAAGATGTCGCGCCGGGTGTTGCGTTATTGATATTGCCTTGACATCGACGGGACGTCGGTTCAGGCAGCTGCCTGTTCAATCAGGCCCAGTTCGGCACTCGACATCATCTTGTCGATATCGACCAGAATCAGCATGCGCTCATCAATGGTCCCCAATCCAATCAGATAATCGGTGTTGAGCGCAGTGCCCATTTCCGGGGCCGGCTTGACCTGACCTGGGGAAAGCGTAATGACATCCGAAACACTGTCCACCACCATGCCGACCACGCGACCCGCAATGTTCAGAATGATGACCACCGTGAATTGGTCATAAGTCGGCGCACCGATATTGAACTTGATACGCATGTCCACGATAGGCACGATAATGCCGCGCAGATTGACCACGCCCTTGATGAATTCAGGCGCATTGGCGATGCGCGTCGGATTCTCATAGCCGCGTAATTCCTGGACCTTCAGGATCTGGATCCCATACTCTTCCTTGCCCAGCGTGAACGCCAGATACTCATCGGCGGCGAGCGCCGGGTCAGACGCTGAGGTGGTGTTTACGTTGGCGGTAGCTTGCATCATGGGCGTAACCTCGTCAAAGGATGCACTGCGAAAGAATGGGGCAAACCTGGTGTGCAGGCTTACGATCTTTAGATTAGCAGAGTTGTTGCCGTAAAGCGATTTTCCTGGCCCGGCTGGCCGGATTACATCATCCGGCTCTTGGCGAGCGGCGGGTTGCGGGCGAAATATTTCTGGATACCCTTCAATACGGCGTTTGCCATCTGATCCTGGTACGCGTCATCGGTCAGCTTGGCTTCTTCTTCCGGATTGGAGATGAATGCCGTTTCGATCAGGATGCTTGGGATATCCGGTGCCTTCAACACCGCGAAGCCAGCCTGTTCCACCGCCGACTTGTGCAGGCGGTTAATGCCGCTGATCTCTTGCAGCACGGCCTTGCCGACCTTGAGGCTGTCATTGATTTGCGCGGTCGTCGACAGATCCAGCAGCACCCTGGCGAGCTGCCGGTCCTGCGTCTTGATATTGACGCCCCCGATCAGGTCAGCCGCGTTTTCCTTGTTGGCCAGCCAGCGGGCTGCGGTTGACGACGCACCTTTTTCGGATAGCACAAAGACCGAGGATCCGCGTGCGGTCGATTCCACCCACGCATCGGCGTGGATGGAGACGAACAGGTCAGCCTGTACCTTGCGCGCCTTCTGGACACGGACATGCAGCGGCACAAAGAAGTCGCCATCGCGTGTCAGCATTACCCGCATGTTAGGCTGGCCTTCGATCTTGGCCTTGAGGCGCTTGGCAATTGCCAATACGACATCTTTTTCGCGGCTGCCGGCGCGGCCCAAGGCGCCAGGATCTTCGCCACCATGACCAGGATCGAGCGCGATCGTGATCATGCGCGTCAACGTGGACGGCTTGTCGAGTTCCGCCTTTGCCTCAGGCTTTGGCGGTGTGACATCGCCTGGTGCGGTCTGCGGCAAAGTGTTGAGTTCGGGCCTGGCTTCGGCGAGCGGCGGCAAGACCTCGGCCGGACGCTCACGGCTCCACTCCCCCTTGTTGATCAACGCAGCAATCGGGTCGACCGGATTGACCGGATAGAGATCGAATATCAATCGGTGCTTGTACTCGCCGACCGGCGCCAGGGTAAACACCTGGGGATTGACCTCTTCCTTCAGGTCAAACACGAGACGCACGACATTCGGGCGATTTTGTCCGACCCGCACCTGCTTGATATAGGGATCATTCGACTGGATCTTGGCGACCAGCTGTTTGAGTGTAGGGTTGAGTTCCAGCCCTTCGATGTCGACGACCAGGCGTTCCGGGTCCTTGATGATGAAATGGCTGGTTTTCAGGTGGGTGTCGTTTTCCAATGTCACCCGTGTGTATTCTTCGGCCGGCCACACGCGAACCGCCATGATCTGGGCGGCTTGCGCGGGCAGTGGAGAAAATACGGAGAGGAAAAGGGTGCCGCCGGCTTTAAGAATTGTGCGGCGACGACGCGATTTCACGGGGGAAGTCACAGGTTTGGCGCAAATTTCAGACGATCGAGACATTGAAAACCCTGGTCGGACAAGGCTTCACATTTTATATCACGACCTTCGCCAGAAATGCTTAAATGCATGTTTATGTCTGGCATCGGCAACACCTTTTCCGCCTTTTCAGGCCACTCGATGATGCAAATCGAATGTTCGTTGAAATGTTCGCGAAAACCCGCTTCCAGGAATTCCTGCGGGCTGGCAAGCCGGTACAAATCAAAATGGATGATGTCGACAGCTTGTCCGCCGATCTTCACGGTGTAAGGCTCCGCCAGGGTATACGTAGGACTTTTGACATGCCCCGCATGACCAGCCGCGTGCAGCAGCGCCCTGGTGAACGCAGTTTTGCCGGCGCCGAGGTCGCCGTGCAGGTAGATCGTCAGGCCCGGCGCCAGCGCGCGTGCGAACGCTGCGCCAAGGGCTGCGGTGCCGGCTTCGTCATGCAAATGAGTGTGAAACTGCCGCATCTCGTAAAATGGCTCTTTTGTCGTTGGCTTCCAATGGTGGCGGCGTGAATGCCGTCCCGGATCCGCATCCTGCCCGCGATCGCGCAAACTTCCTTGTCATGACCGTACCTGATAACAATCTGGCCACACTCGCGCTGACTATCAAAGCATGGGGGCGCGAGCTCGGCTTTGCGGAAATCGGCATTGCCGATGTCGACCTGTCACAAGAAGAGGCCGGGTTACAGGCATGGCTTGATGCGGGGCATCACGGCGACATGGATTATATGGCAAGCCATGGAATGAAGCGCGCCCGCCCTGCCGAACTGGTGCCGGGTACGCTGCGGGTCATCACTGCACGCATGAATTACCTGCCGCAGGATGCCGGCGAGGCGTGGCGCGACCACGAACAGCGCCACGCCTGTCAGGCGGCGAATGCCACGATCTCCGTCTACGCGCGCGGGCGCGACTATCACAAGGTATTGCGCTCGCGACTCCAGCAACTTGCCGAACGCATACGCGGAGAAATCGGCGACTTCGGCTATCGCGTCTTTACCGACTCGGCACCGGTCATGGAAGTGGCACTGGCCGAAAAGTCGGGCATAGGCTGGCGCGGCAAGCATACGCTGTTACTCAATCGCGACGCCGGATCGATGTTCTTTCTTGGCGAACTGTTCACGGATTTGCCACTGCCGGTCGATGCGCCAGCCACATCCCATTGCGGACAGTGCAGCGCCTGTATCGATATTTGCCCGACACAGGCTATCCTCGGTCCCTATCGCCTTGATGCCCGGCGCTGCATTTCCTATCTGACGATCGAACTCAAAGGCAGCATCCCGGTGGAACTGCGTCCCTTGATCGGCAATCGGGTTTACGGTTGCGATGAATGTCAGCTGGTCTGCCCATGGAACAAATTTGCCCAGCGTTCGAGCTTGCCAGACTTCGATGTGCGTAACGGGCTGGACGCCGCCACGCTGGTCGAGCTGTTTGCGTGGGAGGAGGGCGAGTTCAACCGCCGTCTTGAGGGTAGTCCGATCCGGCGAATCGGGCATGAACGATGGCTGAGGAACCTGGCCGTCGGGCTCGGCAATGCGCTGCGCCAGGCATCGGCTCATCACCCTGAGCAGGCCGCGCCCCTCATTACGGCCTTGCAGACCCGTGCTACCCATCCATCCGACATGGTGCGCGAACATGTGGCCTGGGCGCTGGAGCAGGGCAGACTGCAGATGTAGGCAGTCATTTGTACGATAGCAGCGATATCAGCGTGAGAGGCTGAGCCAGATTGGCAAGGTGAATGCCGACAGCACCGTCCCACCCGAAATAAGGAATGCCACAAAAGGTCCATTGCCGCCCATGCGGGCCGCCAGGACATAGGCACTCGATGCGGTTGGCAGCGCCGCAAACATCACGACAATCTGCAACTGCAGTGCGGGAAGGTTCATCCAGCGGCCCAGCATCAATGCGATCGCCGGCAGCGCCAGCAGTTTGACCGCAGTGAAATAGAGCGCCATGCCTTTGGCTTCCCGCAGCCCCGACAGGCGCAGCCCGGCGCCGACCGCGATCAGGCCAACGGCAATCGACGCGTTTGCCATGCGGGACAGCGTTGCGCCGACAATTTCCGGTATTTGAAGACCGGCGAAGTTGAAAGCCATGCCACTCGCGGTCGCCATCAGCAGCGGATTCCGCGCCATCTCTTTCAGCAGACCGCCGCCTTTGCTGACCAGCGCATGGACCGCCGCCATATTACACAGCGGGACGCCAAAACCAATGATCAGTGCCATCAGCGTAGTTCCCTTTTCACCAGCAAGCCGGGAAGCAATCGCCAGGGCAATATATGAATTAAAGCGAAATGCCGTCTGTACGCCGGACTCGAACATCATCGGCGGGACGGTAAATAAAGGTTTGGCTAGCCAGCCGAGTGCGATGCCGCCTGTGAGGGTCAGCAGCGCGACCTGCAGCATCTTGCCAGTCGTGGCAAAGTCGAATGGCGTACGCGCCGTCGAGTAGAACAGCAATGCGGGAAAGAGGAAATAATAGATCAGCTTTTCCAGGCCGCTCCAGAACGGAGTTCCCCAATCGGTAAAGCGCATTAGCAGGAAACCCAGCAGGATGAGCGCGAAGTCGGGAAACAGGATGGTGGCGATGGACATGAAAAAGGAAAAAGCTGACCTAAACCGGAATGTTACCGAGGATTCCATTGCGCCGCTGTAGCGGATTTCCCCTAGGCGATACTTGATGCGCTGCTGTGCAGCCCGATTTACGTCTGGTCCACTTCGGCAGAAATCGCCTTGGCCCGTTTACTTCAGCAGTCGCGCCAGTTCGACCGCGGTCTTGACGTTCATCTTGTCGAAGATGTGCGCGCGATGTACTTCGACGGTTCGCATGCTGATGCCAAGTTCGTCGGCGATCACCTTGTTCATCTTGCCGGCCAGGATCAGGTCCAGCACTTCACGTTCGCGTGCCGACAACGTGGCCAGCCGGTCATGTACTTTTGCGATGGCGCCGGCTTCGCGGGAAGCGGCCAGGGCTTCTTCGACCCGATCCATCAGCGTGTTATCGTTGAACGGTTTTTCAAAAAAATCGAAGGCACCACGTTTAAGCGTGTCGACCGCCATCGGGACATCGCCATGGCCGGTCAGGAAGATGACCGGCATCCGCTGCGTCAGGCCGCGCGTCGTCAGCAGGTCGAACAGGGCTGCGCCACTCATGTCCGGCATGCGCACATCAAGCAGAACGCATTCACCTTGTGGATCGAAACTGCTGAATTTGTCGAGTACGGCGAGAAATGCAGCGCCGCTGTCATATGTGGCAACGGAAATGGAACGAGACTGTGCGAGCCACTCCAGCGAATCGCGTATCACTTCTTCGTCGTCGACAATATGCAGCATTCAGTCCCCTTTGGTCGCGCAGGATTTGCCGTGATGCGGAATGCATGGACATCCTGTCATGTGTGCGCAGCCGCCGCCGCATTGAACCAAGCAACACGGGCAGCATTAACTTTCGCTGATTATCGCCGAATCTCCCGCAACTGGCATCCCCTCGGCCAAGATCGGTAAGCTGAAGCGGAAAATCGTGCCGCCACCCGGGTTATCCGCATGAAGCAGTTTGCCGCCATGAAATTCGACGGCGGTACGACAGATGTTCAGGCCCATGCCCATGCCCTCTGCCTTGGTCGAAAAGAAGGGTGAAAACAAACGCTCGGAGACTTCCTGCGGAATACCGTGGCCGTTGTCGATAACCGCAATTACCACGTTGGGCTGTGATCCGGTTATGGCTTCCCGTTCGGCCACGATGCGCAAGATACGACGTTCGGGCGGGATATTCTGCATCGCCTCGATGGCGTTGCGCGTCAGGTTGAGCAATACCTGCTCCAGCATCACCCGGTCTGCCAGCACTGGCGGAAGACCAGCTTCCAGCTCCGTTTGCGTAGCGACGAAGAATTGGCGGGCCTGCAGTTCGACTAGCGGCAGCACGTTATCGACCAGCGCCTGCACGGTCACCGGCTCGCGGCTTGGTTCCCTGCGCTTGACGAACGTATGGACGCTGCGAATGATTTGGCCGGCGCGCTGGGCCTGGTTGCCGGCCTTCTCCAGCGCCGGCTTCAGCATCGAAAGATCCAGCTGCTCGGGATGGTCGGCATGTCTGTCGATCAGGTTCAGCGCGCCGGTGGTGTAACTTGAAATGGCGGCTAGCGGCTGGTTGAGCTCATGTGCCAGGGTTGACGCAATTTCGCCCATCGTGGCCAACCGCGCACTGGCCTGCAGCTTTTCCTGCTGGCGCCGGTTCAGGTCTTCGACCTGCTTGCGGTCGGAGATATCCAGGATCGACCCCATCCATCCGGTTTGCCGCCCGCTGTCGTCAACCAGCGCGGACTCGAAAATCAGGACAGGAAAGCGTTCGCCATTGGCGCGCTGAAAAATCGTTTCGAACTGGGGAGTGGCGGTTCCGGCCAGCACCTTTGTAAAACGATGGTTGTATTCGTCCATTGCTTCCGGCGCCCAGTAAGGCATCGGTGGCAGCTTGCCGATCAGTTGGTCGGCAGGAATGCCGACCATGCGGCAGAACGCCGGGTTGACGTAGGTAATACGTCCATTCAGGTCGCGCGCCCGTAGTCCGGTCATCAACGAATTCTCCATGGCGGTACGGAACGCTACCTGCTGCCGAAGCGCACCCTCGGCAGCGAGCCGCCGGTTGATGTCGCGCCACAGTGCCCATAGACTCCATAGCAATCCGAGCGACAGCGTAATCACCGAACCGACCAGCAGGCTGGGCAGCAGCTTGGGTTCGCCCTTGACGCTGTTGGTGCGCAGGGTAAGCACGACACCTGGCAAGTCCAGCGCGCGCTGGTGGGTATAAACGTTACGGCCGGGGCCGCCGGCTGCACGCTGTTCAATGACATTGTCGTCCTGGTCGGTCAGGCTGATTTCATTGTCCTGCGCAAACCACCAGGGCACCATTTCACTGAGAATGCTCGGTATCGAATAGCTGGCCACCAGTTCGCCGAGATAGTTGTCCCCTGACTGCAGCGGCACGTGATAGTCAAGTGTGGCAGGCCCTGTCGTTCCCGCTCCTGATGCAGGCTGGGCGTACTGCGGATCTTGTGATTTGCGTGCGTTTTCCGATGCCAGACGTGATTCTGGTGACAGGTCCTTGAGCGAAAACGGCACATCGTCGGTCGACAGCACCATGCGGCCCTGGCTGTCGAGCTGGACGATGCGGGTCAGTTCGCGATTGGTCCGGACAAGCGTTCCGAGCCGTTCCCGCAGCCGCGGTTCAGGCAGGTGACCGGCCAGAATTTCCGAAGCGATCAGCCGCAGATTTTCTTCATGGCGACCGAGCTGAAAACGGATCGTCTGCTCCACCCATAGCGTATCGGCGATCAACTGCTCCTGCCGCTCGCTGGCCTCCATCCGTTGCGTCTGCCAGGGCAGCCACAGCAGCGTCGACAGGAACAGCAATACCAGCAGAATCGGTAAAAGCCAGCGCCATGCCTGGCGCCGGGTGGGGAAAACGACGCTTAATTTCTGTGTGAGGCGCTTGCGTATCATGTGCACGTGGTGTCAGGCAGCAATGGAGGAATACGGCGGTATTGACAGTGTAGTGCATGTCGCAGGCGCTTCGCGACGTGCGCTAAAGTTGTGGTTATCCACACTTGTAACCCCTCTTAGGTCTCAACAGAATGAACACATGGATCGCAAAGGATTTATTTCCGCTCAACTGGAGACATAAATGAAATTTAAAGCCCTCTTCCTGGGCCTTAGCGCAGCTGCGGTAGTAGTCAGTGCCAATGCCTTTGCACAGGCGCCGATTGTCATCAAATTCAGTCATGTGGTGGCAAATGACACCCCAAAAGGCAAGGCTGCGGACCGCTTCAAGGTGCTTGCTGAAAAAGCAACCAAGGGCAGGGTAAAGGTAGAGGTGTATCCGAACAGCACTTTGTACAAAGACAAGGAGGAACTCGAAGCCTTGCAACTGGGTGCCGTGCAGATGCTGGCACCCTCGCTGGCCAAGTTTGGTCCGCTGGGAGTCAAGGAATTCGAAATATTCGATCTGCCATATATTTTCCCAACCAAGGAAGTGCTGTATCGCGTGACGGAAGGCCCGATCGGCAAGGACCTGTTCAAAAAATTGGAGTCCAAGGGCATTACCGGGCTGGCTTACTGGGACAACGGTTTCAAGGTGATGTCGGCTAACAAGCCGCTCAGGACGCCGGCCGACTTCAAGGGCATGAAGATGCGTATCCAGTCGTCCAAGGTGCTTGATGTGCAGATGCGGGCGCTGGGCGCCAACCCCCAGGTGATGGCATTCTCCGAGGTGTATCAGGCGCTCCAGACAGGCGTCGTCGACGGTACAGAGAACCCGCCGTCCAATCTGTACACGCAAAAGATGCACGAGGTGCAGAAGCATGTGACAGTATCCAACCACGGCTACCTCGGCTATGCCGTCATCGTCAACAAAAAATTCTGGGATGGCCTGCCGGCCGATATCCGCTCCGCACTGGAAGGCGCTATGAAAGAATCCACCCGCTACGCGAACGCAATCGCACAGCAGGAAAACGATTCCGCAATGGAAGCTGTCAAAAAATCCGGCAAGACCGAAATCTACGTGCTGAACGACAACGAGCGTGCTGAATGGCGTAAGGTGCTGTTGCCGGTCCAAAAGGATATGGAAGGCCGTATCGGTAAGGATCTGATTGGCGCAGTCAACAAGGAAGCTGCCGCACTTGGCATCAAGTAAGCAGACGCAAAAACTTAAGCAGCCGCGCCGGTAGTACGGTGCGGCTGCTACCATAATAAGAGTGTCGAACGAGGTTTACAGTACTTCGCTTCCAGTCCGGAGTTTCTATGAGGTTTGTCGATTGTCTGCAGGAATGGCTGATTGCCTTTCTGAAGGGCGCTGCATCCTCGTGATCTTCATTCCTGGCGGTCAATGTACTCTTGCTGCTTATAGGCAATGTGATGGAGCTATCTTCCATCGCCCTCATCATGGCTTCTAGCCTATTCCCGGTCGCTATGCGGCGTGGCATCGTGGCTTCCGATTTTATTTTGCAATAAATAACTAAGATGGATAGGTGGCAGTAATAGACAGTAGAATCGTTGAGGGCAGGTAGGCGACATGCCTAATTGATTTATGTGCCGATCTCCAGAATTTGGCGGCAACCCTTTGCGGTTTTTCAGACAGATCCAGAGGATATTTTGCCCGGTACGTTTGCCCGTGCCGGAAGATTGTGTCGAAAAGAGACGGCTAATGCCTTTAGAAGCATTCTGGCCTGGAGTTTGCATACGCATGTCCCGTGTCGGCGCTGTTAATCCTACGTACCGCCGCCATTTGCTTCATCACCGTTCCCGTAGAAGGTAACGATCAACACAGGAGATATCCAATGAAATTGCATTACCTCGCCGTGCCGCTGGTGACGTCGCTGTCGATCATGGCATCGGCCGCTTACGCACAGTCTTATCCAAACAAGCCCATCCGCCTGATCGTGCCGTTTGCGCCGGGTGGAACCACTGATATCGTGGCACGAGTAGTCGGCGACAAGCTGGGCAAGGAACTTGGTCAACCGGTTGTCATCGAGAACCGTGGTGGTGGCGGAGGCAGTATCGGGGCCACTGCTGTCGCCAAGGCTGATCCTGACGGCTATACCTTCGGCATTTCCACCATCTCGACTCATGCGGTGAATGCAGCGTGCAACCCCAAGCTCGGCTATAACCCCTTGACGGACTTCACTCCGATTACCAACCTCGCACGCACGCCGAATGTTCTGACCGTCAATCCCAAGTTTCCAGCCCAGGACTTCAAGCAATACATTGACTACGTGAAGAAGAGCCCGGGCAAGCTGAACTATGCAACGTCAGGCACCTGCAGTATCCAGCACATGGTCGGCGAGCAGTTCAAACTTGCTACAGGAACCTTTATCCTCCACATCCCGTATCGGGGCGCCGGTCCCGCGCTGAATGATCTGCTCGGCGGCCAGGTCGACATGATGTTTGATAACCTGCCTTCGTCCATGTCGCACATTCAGGCGAACAAGCTGCGGCCGTTGGCGATTGCATGGAACAAGCGTCTTGAAGCTTTGCCTAACGTTCCGACGTTTGCAGAACTTGGACTTCCCCAAGTTAACGACCCGGCATGGTATGGCCTTGTTGCGCCACCGAAAACGCCGGATGACATCGTCAAGAAAGTGAATGCTGCGGCGGTAAAAGTTCTTGCCATGCCTGAAGTGCGAGAGCGACTCATGCAAAGTGGCGCGGAACCTGTAGGCAATACGCCGGCCGAGCATGCAGCAGAAATCAAGACCGAACTGGACAAAATGAAGAACCTGGTCAAGAAGCAGAATATTCGTTTCGACGGTACCTGATCGTAGTCACTCCTCGACTGGTGGCGTGATTAAAACATCGCTTCACCAGTTTTGCGCCGGTACAGCCTGACAGCCATCGAAATAGGGCGCCGGCGTAATCTGCGCTTTTTACGCAGAAATTGCTCGGATTAACGGATAGAACGATGTTGTATACTCGGCAAGGCCGTTTTTTGGGCTCTTCGGAAGCTATGGCATCGGGATCTTCGGGCAGCTTAAGGTTTCGGAAAAGCCATTCAAGGCAGGCGCTTCTTCTCATCTCCCGTTATTCAGGCATGTAAGGTAATCATGGACTTTAGTAACCCCTCATTTTGGGTGGCCATCCTGCAGATTGTCGCCATCGATATCGTGCTCGGCGGCGACAACGCCGTTGTCATTGGTCTGGCCTGCCGTCGCTTACCGGAAAGAGAGCGCAAACTAGGTATCCTGTGGGGCATGTTTGGCGCAGTCGGTCTGCGCGTAGTGCTGATCTTCTTTGCGGTAACGCTGCTCGCAGTGCCCTACTTGAAGCTTGTCGGTGCCGCCCTGCTTTTGTGGATCGGTGTCAAGCTTCTCTTGCCGGAGCCGGAAGAAGGCGGTCACCACATCGAGGCTGGCGCTACGCTGATGTCTGCCATTAAAACGATCATTGTCGCCGACGCTGTCATGAGCCTGGATAATGTGATTGCCATTGCCGGAGCCGCAGGTGACAGCAAGGCCCTGATTATCTTTGGTTTGCTGCTGAGTATTCCGATCATCATGCTGGGCAGCCAGTTGGTCATGAAGTTGATGGATCGTTTTCCTCTTGTTATCGTCGGTGGCGGCGCGCTGCTGGGTTGGATCGCAGGTGGAATGGTGGTTGAGGATGTCGCAGTCAAGGATTGGTTTGCGGTCAATCTGCCCGCAGCGAAATGGATAGCACCGGTGCTTGGCGCGGTAATCGTGGTGGCAATTGGTAAGCTGCTCGCCGCACGGGCCGAATCGCGGGCCGCCTTGCCGGAAGATCTGGCAGCACAAAAAGAAGCGCGCGAAAATACCGGAGGCCATTAAGTACACACAGTCCTGTCGAGGCAGGACGCCGTTTCATTGAGAGGAAACAACAATGCAGAAAATCCTGTTGGCGGTCGATGGATCGGAAAGTTCACAGCATGCTCTCGCTCACGTGATCAAACGAGCCTCTGGCGCGAAAGATCAAATACAAGTTCTGTTGGTAAATGTTCAGTATGCAGTGCACGGTGGTGTCAGTGCATTTGTCAACGCGGGGCAGTTGAAGCAACTCCATCATGAAGAAGGCATGAAGGTTCTGGAAGGGCCACGCTCAATGCTCGACTCGGCCGGTGTGTCCTATAGTCACCACCTGTTTGTTGGCGACCCGGCTGAAATTATCACGCGATTCGCACATGACAAGGGTTGCGATGAAATTGTCATTGGTACGCGGGGACTTTCAGGAATTGGCAGTTTGCTAATGGGATCGGTGGCGACCAAAATAATTCATTTGGCTGATGTCCCGGTGCTCTTGGTTAAGTGAGACAGCGCCATCTGCAAATTTTGTGCGCCGCACAAAGGTGATTTGCGGGTTTCCACAGTAGCGTCATACACGTGTCATGATAATAATAGGTTGAATGCAGGCTTGGTATGCGCATAGTATTGAAAATACTTTGCGTGGCTTACTGATCAGCCGACAGGTCATGCATTTATACAACTATTAAAGAGGAGCAATGCACGTGAATATCAAGTCACTTCGATTCGTAGCAGGTTTGGCACTGGTAGCAAGTACCTTTGCTCATGCACAAGCCACTTTCCCGAACAAAACAATTACGATGATCGTGCCGTTCGCGGCAGGCGGTCCGACCGACACCGTGGCTCGCCTGGTGGCGCAATCGATGAGCAAGACACTGAACCAGCAGGTCATCGTCGAGAACGTTGGCGGCGCGGGCGGTACTATTGGCGCGGCCCGGGTTGCAAAGGCGGAGCCGGATGGCCATACCGTTTTCCTGCACCATATTGGCCAGTCTACCGCGCCGACCCTGTATCGCAAGCTGTCCTATAACGCGATCGACAGCTTCGAGCCTATCGGCCTTGTCACCGATGTGCCAATGACTATCGTGGCACGCAAGGATTTTCCCGCCAAGGATTTCAAGGAGTTGATCTCCTATATCAAGGCCAACAAGAACAAGGTTAGCTACGCCAATGCGGGCGTTGGATCAGCATCGCACCTGTGCGGCATGCTGTTCCAGAGCGCGATCGATACTGAAGTCACCACCGTCCCTTACAAGGGCACAGGTCCCGCAATGAATGACTTGCTGGGCGGTCAGGTCGACTTTATGTGCGACCAGACCACCAACACCACCAGCCAGATCAAGAGCGGCAAGATCAAGGCCTATGCGGTCACCACGAAGTCCAAGGTGCCGTCACTGCCGGACCTGCCGACAGCCAATGAAGCCGGGCTTCCCAACTTCGAGATTGCGGTATGGCATGGCATGTATGCACCTAAGGGCACGCCCAAACCAGCAATTGACAAGCTAGCCAACGCTCTCCAGATCGCTCTCAAGGATTCGACCGTCAAGCAGCGCTTCGCTGAACTCGGCACCGAACCGGTTGCGGAAAATCGTGCCACTCCTGAGGCGCTGCGAAGCCACCTCAAGGCCGAGATTGACAAGTGGAGCCCCATCATCAAGAAGGCCGGCGTGTATGCCGATTAAGCAGAAGTGGTATAAAGCCATGCGGTAAGGGAAGCGGGGCATCATTGCCCCGCTTCTCATACGGGTTGCAGCTAACAGGCAGGTAAAACAGCGCACCGCAGACAGGCAGGATTGCAAAATTTTTGTAAACCAAGGAGGAGACGACTTTGGCATCATTCATCCGCAACCCCAAGGACTTCTGGTCGGGGGCGATCTTCATCACCATTGGACTGGCCGCGATCTATATCGGTCGGGACTATTCAATGGGTAGCGCCGGCAGGATGGGCCCGGCCTACTTCCCCACCATCCTTGGCGGACTGCTTGCCCTGATCGGTGCCATTGGCGTGGTGCGATCACTGATTAGCTCCGGCGAAGCCATTGGGGCCTTTTCGATTAAAGGCATCGTGCTGGTGATTACTGGTACCGTGCTGTTTGGTGTGCTGGTGCGCGGCGCGGGCCTGGCGGTTGCCATTATCGTCCTGGTCATGCTCAGTGGGCTGGCCAGTATCAAGTTCAGGGTGGCGCCTTTCCTCGCAGTCGCCATTGGCCTTGCGGTGTTCAGCGTGCTGGTATTTGTGCAAGCGCTCGGCCTGCCAATGCCGATGCTGGGCCCGTGGCTCGGCTTCTAAGGGGAATGGACAATGGAAATTCTAAGTAACCTCGCACTCGGCTTCGATACCGCGCTCACTTTATCCAACCTGATGTACTGCCTGATCGGGGTGTTCCTGGGTACCGCCATCGGCGTGCTGCCCGGCCTCGGCCCGACCGCGACCATCGCCATGCTGCTGCCGGCGACTTTCGCGCTGCCGCCGATCTCCTCGCTGATCATGTTGGCCGGCATTTACTACGGCGCGCAGTACGGCGGCTCCACCACCGCGATTCTGGTCAACCTGCCGGGTGAATCCTCGTCGGTCGTGACGGCCATCGACGGTTACCAGATGGCACGCCAGGGACACGCCGGCAAGGCATTGGCGACGGCAGGTATCGGCTCGTTTTTTGCCGGTACGGTGGCGACCCTGCTGCTGGCACTGTTCGCACCGCCTCTGGCCGAACTGGCGCTGCAGTTCGGTCCCGCCGAATACTTTTCGTTGATGGTGCTGGGCCTGGTGGCGTCGGTGGTGCTGGCGCATGGTTCGCTGCTGCGCGCACTCGGCATGATCATGCTTGGTCTGCTGCTGGGATTGATCGGTACCGACGTCAATTCAGGCACACCGCGCTATACCTTCGACGTGCCGCAACTGGCAGATGGCATCAACTTCGTGGTGGTCGCCATGGGCATGTTCGGCCTGGGGGAAATCATCCGCAACCTGGAAAATCAGGAAGAACGTTCGCTGACTATCAAGAAGGTCCAAGGCTTAATGCCCAGCAAGGACGATCTCAAGCGCATCGTAGCGCCCATCCTGCGCGGCACCGCGCTCGGTTCGGCGTTGGGTATCCTGCCCGGCGGCGGCGCGATGCTCTCATCGTTCGCTTCCTATTCGATCGAGAAGAAGATTTCGAAGAATTCGGCCCAGTTCGGCAAAGGCGCCATTGAAGGTGTGGCCGCACCAGAAGCTGCCAACAACGCCGGCGCGCAAACTTCCTTCATCCCGATGCTGACCTTGGGTATCCCGTCGAACCCGGTGATGGCATTGATGATCGGCGCCATGATTATCCAGGGCATCCAGCCGGGACCGGCGGTGATGACCGAACAGCCGGCGCTGTTCTGGGGCATCATCGCCTCGATGTGGATCGGCAACTTCTTCCTGATCGTGCTGAACCTGCCGATGATCGGGCTGTGGGTGCGCATGATCATGGTGCCTTACCACTTCCTGTACCCGGGCATCCTGGTGTTCTGTGCGATTGGCGTATTCAGCTTGAACAACAGCGAATTCGACGTGTTCGTGATGGCAGGCTTCGGATTGTTCGGCTATATCTGCGCCAAGCTTGAGATGGAAGCCGCACCGATGATGCTGGCCTTCATTATCGGGCCGATGATGGAAGAATATCTGCGGCGTGCGCTGCTGCTGTCGCGCAGCGATCCGCTGGTCTTCCTGCAGCGCCCGATCAGTGCCACCATGCTGATCCTGTCCGCATTGGCTATGGCGGTCGTGCTGTTGCCTTCCTTGCGCAAGAAGCGCGAAGAGGCATTCGTCGAGTAAGAACGGCGGCCGGGTATGCCGGTAAATCTTTGTCTGGACCGGCGCGCCACCCGAAAGGGGCGCGCCGGTTTGGTTTTGTATGGGGCAGACTTGCAACACCTTTAGTCTGACTGTGCGGATAAAACAAACTGCCCCTGCTTTTGATTTATGCTAGCAGGATGAAAGCATCTTCCAATCAATCGCTATTTTCCGCCATCGTCGAGGCGCCCTGGGGAGCGGTCGGAGTCCGTACCGAGCCTGGTATCGTGCGTGAACTCGTCTATCTGCCGCCGAGCTTCGATGAAAAGGCGCCGGTCGATGCCCTGTCTGAACAGGCAGCACGCCAGGTAGAGCGCTATCTCAAAGAACCCGACTTCCGTTTCGATCTGCCGTTGGCCGAAGTAGGCACGGCGTTTCAGCGCAAGGTTTGGGGGGTGATCAGCGGCATTCCACGCGGTGATGTGCTGACCTACGGCCAAGTGGCCAAACTGATCCGCTCGGCGCCAAGGGCAGTCGGGCAGGCCTGCGGCGCCAACTGGTTTCCGTTAGTAATCCCATGTCATCGGGTCACGGCGTCCGGCGGACTCGGCGGCTTTTCCAACCATGATGACGAGACCGGTTTTCACCTCGGTGTCAAACGGTGGTTGCTTGCCCATGAAGGCGTTATGGCTTATCGATGAGTGAAGTAGCAGTAGCAAACCAGAATCTCATCGACGAATTCTGCGACACCCTGTGGCTGGAAGACGGACTGGCCAAAAATTCGCTGGAAGCGTACCGGCGGGACATGACCTTATTCGGCACCTGGCTCGCCGAGCAGCACGATAAGGACCTGCATGCCGCCCAGGCACAAGATATCCTGGCCTACTTCGCAGCACGTCATGCCGATACCAAGGCAACGTCGGCCAACCGGCGTCTGGCAGTGCTCAAGCGCTTCTATCAGATGGCGCTGCGGCAGAACAGGATTCATGTCGACCCCTGTCTGAAACTGAAATCGGCCAAGCAGCCGCCACGTACGCCCAAGACGCTGTCCGAGGCGCAAGTCGAGGCGCTGCTCGCTGCGCCTGACGTCAGTACGCCGCTAGGCCTGCGTGACCGCACGATGCTGGAACTGATGTATGCCAGCGGCCTGCGCGTGTCTGAACTGGTTTTGCTCAAGACCATGGAACTGGGCATGAATGAAGGCGTGCTCCGGATTACCGGGAAGGGCGCCAAGACACGGCTGGTGCCATTCGGGGAAGAGGCGCGCCAGTGGATTGAACGCTACCTGCAAGAGGGTAGACTCGCCATCCTGAACGGCCAGGTCAATGATGCGCTGTTTGTGACCGCACGTGGCGGCCCGATGACGCGCCAGATGTTCTGGACTCTGATCAAGAAGCATGCACTCAAGGCGGATATCAATGCGCCGCTGTCACCGCACACCTTGCGACATGCGTTTGCCACCCACTTGCTCAACCATGGTGCGGACCTGCGTGTTGTCCAGCTTTTACTGGGGCATGCCGATATTTCAACTACCCAGATATATACCCATGTTGCCCGGGAACGTCTGAAGAAACTGCACGCGGAACATCACCCGCGAGGATGAACTTTGGTTTGTCATGTTAAGGAGTGCGGATGGAAAACTGGCTGAGCAACTTTTCCAATGCTGTACAGAGCTATTCAACAATTCCGTTCTCGTGTATCGGTCCGTTGATGGATAGGTAAACCGGACATCACGTCAACATTAAGGCATTAAAACTATTGCTTTCTGTCAATTTGAAACGGAACAATAATTGCTAAAGTGAGTGTCCAACGACCCGTTATGAACAATGACCATGGAAACCTTGCGCACCCTTTCCTATATCGTGCTGGTAGCTATAACCTTTGCCGCGACGTATATGGTGTCGACGCTTTAAATTTAAGCGATCACCGCCTTCATCTCCCGAAGGCAAGAGAGAATTCCCGCATAGATGTGAACAGCGCTGCCTTGTATCATCATTAAAAAAACGGGCCGCAATGCGGCCCGTTTTTCATTATCCAGAATCCGGGATTAAGGATTACTTGCGTGTGCGGCCAGCTGTCTTTTCCGCGGCTTGCGAGAACTGAGTGACGGCGGAATTCATGTTCGCTTCCATCACTTCAGCTGCCTGCTTGGCAGTCTTGGTGAACTGCTCATAACCTGCGTTGGCATTACCCAGCGCGGTTTTGAACATGGCAACAACGTTTTCCGAACCGGCCGGCGCGTTCTTGGACACGTCATCGACAAGTGCAGATACCTTGCGGCCGGTTTCGGCGATCTGCTCTTCGGTGACACGGCTCAGTTCGGCTTGGGCGGCGGTCACGATACCAGCGAGGTGACGACCGTAGGCGATTGCCTTCGCAGCAGTTGGTTGAGCTTGTGCGGCGGTCAGCGAGAAAAATTCCTGAGGGTCTTTTGCAGACAGCAACTGGCGTGCTGCAATCGATGTGTCTTCCAACGATGCCTTCGCTACATTCAAATTCAGGTCGACAACTTTTTCGACGCTCTCAAATGCCTTGCCGAAGAGGCTGTTAAACAGGGAAACCTGAGCTTCAAAGTTGGCTTTAGCGGCGGAGGAAAATTGCTCGGGAGTGTTAAACATGGTCTTCTCCTAAAAAGGAAACGCAGTGAATAGGGTAGGTTAATAGCAGACTTATTGTGCGCTGCAACAATGGCTATTCTAAAGGCTCATCTGCTGAAGTCAAGACGTTTTTGTGCGTCGCACAAAAATAACTGACTTTTATTTATCAGCGCGCCACAGAAATTTTCCAGGCAGGAATAAAGCCGTTGATGACAAGAATTATTCAAGAAGAATCGCATGGATCTAGGCATCCGTCATGCCGACATATCGTGCACGTGAATACAGCGCAGCCTTTGTTGACTGTCCGAATCAACAGTGATGTTGTCACTCAAATAACGCATGGCCTGCCGTCTTGCAAAGAGCGGATCTTCCTGCATAATGTGCTCCGCAATTTGAATTTGAACCATGGCAAAAAAAGAACATATCTCCGAGACCCCGGCCACCCAATTTCTGCGCAAGCAGGGAATCGCTTTTTCCGAACATCCCTATGCGTATGAAGAGCATGGCGGCACTACGGTGTCTGCCCGCGAACTGGGAGTGGATGAACATCATGTGGTCAAGACCCTGATCATGCAGGACGAGGCGGCCAAACCAATGATCGTGCTGATGCATGGCGATCGCAAGGTCTCGACTAAAAACCTGGCGCGCCAGATCGGCTGCAAGTCGGTCGAGCCCTGCAAACCTGAAGTCGCCAATCGTCACTCGGGCTTCCTGGTGGGCGGCACCTCTCCCTTCGGCACTAAAAAAGCCATGCCGGTGTATGTCGAGCAAAGCATTCTCGATCTCAACCGGATCTTCATCAACGGCGGCCGCCGCGGTTATCTGATCGGCATCGACCCGAAAGTCATTCCGGCCGTCTTGCCAGCCAAGCCCGTGAATTGCGCGCTCGACGAATGATGCCGTTGTGGCGGTACCCCATTGAAAGGATGAAATGAATACAGTCTTGTTTACCGTTGCCGCTTACCTGATCGGCTCGGTATCGTTTGCAGTGGTCATGAGCAGGATCTTCCGGCTCGCTGATCCGCGTACCTACGGTTCAAAGAACCCGGGCGCCACCAACGTGCTGCGCAGCGGCAATAAGGCCGCAGCAGCGTTGACCTTGCTCGGCGACGGTGCCAAAGGCTGGTTTGCGGTATGGCTGGCCATGCGCCTGGGGCCGCAGTATGGCGTAGGCGATGCCGGTATTGCATTGGTCGCACTCGCCGTGTTCGTCGGCCATCTGTGGCCACTATTCACACGCTTTGTCGGCGGCAAAGGTGTTGCGACCATGCTGGGCGTACTGATCGGAATCAATGGCTGGCTCGGCCTCGCAACCATTGTGACCTGGATCGTGATTGCCTACGCCTTTCGATATTCATCGCTGGCCGCGCTGGTGGCCAGTGTCTTCGCGCCTTTTTACTATGGACTGCTGTTCGGTACTGACGGCATTCTTTTGGCCATCCTTGTGATGAGCGCCCTGTTGATCTATCGTCATCGCCAGAACATTGCCAACCTGATGGCCGGCAAGGAAAGCCGGCTCGGCAGCAAGAAAAAATAAGCCGGTGTCCATTTCGGCAGCGAATTGCTATACGTCTACCTCCGCTTCCCGCAATCGCGGTATGCTTAATAAAAATAATAAGGAGCGGGGATGGATAATGATTATGTCAACATTGCAATTCACCTGGTCGGCGCCCTGATTGCCGGCGGCATTATCGGACTTGAACGCAGCTATCATGCGCGACCCGCCGGCTTCCGCACCCACACGTTGGTATGCGTCGCATCCAGCCTCCTGATGCTGGTCATGCTGTACCAGTCGACCTGGTTGCCGGGCATGCCCAACGAAACGATACGTACCGATCCGACACGCATGGCACAGGGCATCATGACCGGCATCGGGTTTCTCGGTGCCGGCGTCATTTTCAAGGAAGGTCTCAGCGTACGCGGCCTGACCACCGCCGCCTCCATCTGGATTACGTCCGCCATTGGTGTGCTGATCGGTATAGGTTTTTATTACCCGGCGATTCTCGCCACGTTGCTCACCGTCGGCATTCTTTCGTTTTTCCGCCGCATCGAGGCAATGATGCCCTCACATTCTTATGCGCATCATCTGTTGCGCTTCGATCGCAGCGACACGGTGCCGGAAGAAGAAATTCGCGCACTGCTGAAGCAGCATGGCTTTACGGTGGCGAACATGAGTTACCGGGTAAACGAGGACGGCGTTTCGTTTGAATACCGTATGGTCATTCAGACGACCGACTCCAGCAACACGCCTAAGCTGGCGGAGTATTTGCGCCGCTGGGACAGGGTCCGGTCGTTCCAGCTGTCACCGACAGGGGACTAATACCAGTCCCAAGCCATAACGCACCATGACATCGCGTCTTTTTCCGGGGGCGCCGAGCCGCCTGCCTGCGTTGCACTCGTCGTCAATAGTCCCGCTATTGACTCCTCCTGCGCCTTGCCAGTCAAAAAAATCCATCGATCTCATTTGTCACGTTACAGGTTGGGATTGGTATAAGCGGTCGGTACGGTATTACCACCAGCGAGGCGGTCACAAGAACCCAATGCGGCATCCCTGATCTTCCGGCACGCCGATACGTGACCACTTGCGCATGAGTGTATGGATTTCGGTACAAATTTTATGCATGGATTCTCGCCGATTGCCTAGCAAAAAACTGCGGGATTTTACTTAGACTGGTCGATTGCATTTGCATCCCCGCCGTTGAAGCAGTCAAGGAAACCATGAAGCGTATTGCAGGAAGTATGTTTGTGTTGGTCGCCATGCTGGCGACAGCCTCCGCCCTTGCCGAGACTCTGTCAAAGATCCGCGAAACGCAAACGATCGTGCTGGCCTACCGGGACTCGCCGCCGTTCTCCTATCTCAATGAAAACAAGAAGGTTACAGGCTATTCGATCGATCTCTGCCTGAAGGTCGTGGAAGCGGTCAAGCGTGAACTGAAAATGCCGCAGCTTGCCGTGGCATTCGTGCCGGTGGATTCGTCTTCCCGATTCTCCGCGATCATCGAAGGCCGCGCCGATATGGAATGTGGTTCGACCACCAATACAGAAGAGCGACGTGCAAAAGTCAGCTTCGCCATTCCGCATTTTTTCGCTTCGGTCCGCATGCTGGTCAGGTCGGATAGTGATATTCGTAACTGGCCTGACCTGCGTGATCGCAAGGTCGTCATCACCAAAGGGACGACCACCATCAAATTGCTGAACGAACGCAATAATGTCCGTACATTGAACGTCGGCATTGTCGAAGGCAGCGATGATATGGCGTCTTTTGCGATGGTGGAGCAGGGCAAGGCGGACGCCTTTCCGATGGACGATGTGCTGCTATACGGCCTGAAGGCATTGTCCAGAGACCCGAACAAGTTCGCTGTTGTCGGTGATCCGCTGTCAGTGGAGCCTTACGCGATCATGCTGCGAAAGGATGATCGCGCATTCAAGAAGCTGGTGGACAAGGAGATCGTGCGCATCGTGGAAAGCCGCGAAATTTATTCGATGTACAACTACTGGTTCATGAACCGCTCCGGTCCCGGTGGAGTAAACATGAATATGCCGATGGGAAATTTGCTGCGGGAGTCGCTGAAGTATCCTGGTGACCGTTTTTAAGTAGACGCAGTGATTGCAACAAGACGATATGCAGCGGCTCGATGCATGGCTGTCGGGCGTTACCTACCAAGGACAAGGAATCGGATTGCGTGGATTGCAAGGCTGTCTGATTCAACCAGCCGATCTGCCAGAAGCAATGCGATGACCGTTCACACCATCACACCACCCGCAATTCATCCAGCGGCCAGCGCGGCCGCACATTGAATGCATAATCGCGTTTGGCCGCACCCGGATTGATTTGCAGGCGCATGGCGCCGGCAAACGCAATCATCGCGCCGTTATCGGTGCAAAACTCCAGTTCGGGATAGAACACGCGGAAGCGCTTCTTTTGTGCGGCGTCGTTCAGTGCGTCGCGCAGCTGGCGGTTCGCGCCGACACCACCGGCAATCACCAGTCGTTTCAGACCGGTCTGCTTCAGAGCCGCCAGGCACTTTGCGACCAGCACGTCGACGATCGCATCGACGAAGGCGCGCGCGATGTTGGCCTTGTCCTGTTCACAAATGTTGACCGTTTGCTTTTTGACCAGGGTAAGTACCGCGGTTTTCAGGCCAGAGAAGCTGAAATTGAGATCTTTCGAATGCAGCATGGGGCGCGGCAGCTGGTAAGCGCCGGGATCACCGAACTCGGCCAGGCGCGAAATCGCCGGGCCGCCCGGATAGCCGAGGCCAAGCAGTTTGGCTGACTTGTCAAAAGCTTCACCCGCCGCATCATCCATGGTTTCGCCAAGCAACTCGTACTGACCGACTCCATCGACCCGCATCAGCTGGGTGTGGCCTCCGGAAATGAGCAGCGCAACAAATGGAAACTCCGGTGGTTCTTTGGCAAGCAAAGGCGACAATAGGTGGCCTTCAAGGTGATGCACGCCCAGTACCGGCCGGTCGAGCGCCAGGCCGAGGCCACAGGCGACCGACGCGCCCACCAGCAAGGCGCCGGCCAGCCCCGGACCCTGTGTGTAGGCAATGGCATCAATCGCGCTGCGCGGCACCGAGGCATTATCCAGTACCTGTTCAAGCAGCGGAATGGCGCGGCGGATATGGTCACGTGAGGCGAGTTCAGGCACCACGCCGCCATATTCCTCATGCATGGCAACCTGTGAATACAGGGCATGCGCGAGAAGGCCGCGTTGTGTGTCATACAACGCCAGGCCGGTTTCATCACAGGAGGATTCAACGCCGAGAACGATCATGGAAAGAAATGGTGGATGGCAAGCTTCTTGCAAAGCCCTATTTTAAAGGAAGTCCACCTTAGGCAAATCATGAGCGATCCCAAACAGCTGAAAATCGTCGTTATCAACTCTCTCGTTGTGCCGGAAGGGGCCGGTCATGCCGCACTGGTCCAGGCAGAACGGGCACGCGCCCTGCGCATCGGGCTGCTGGAAGGCGGCTATAACATCCTTGCGGCATTGCCGCCCGATGCAGACCTGGAAGAACAGATCGCGCAACTGCAACCGGACGTCATCATCGTCGATGAACAATCCGATGCGGCGCTGAAGAAAGTCGTTGCAGCCACTGCCAACGAGCGACGCCCGATCGTCTGCTTCACCGAGGACAATGACAAGGAAAAGATGCATGCCGCCATCGAAGCGGGCGTCTCGGCCTATGTCGTCGCTGGGCTGTCGGCGGAGCGCGTAAAGACCGTGCTCGACGTTGCACTGGCCCGCTTCGAAGTCGACCAGAAACTGCGCCACGAACTCTCCGAAACCAAGATGAAACTTGTCGAGCGCAAGGTCATAGAACGCGCCAAGGGCTTATTGATGGAACGGCATCATTGCTCGGAAGACGAGGCCTACCGCAAGCTCCGCCGCCTGGCCATGGACAAGAATCTCAAGCTGTCCGACGTAGCGCAGCGCATGATCGATGTCGCCGATCTGCTCATTTGAGGGCTGACGTATCCCCAACATGTAACGTGCACCGCCCCGTTTTAATGCGTCGCACAGTCGAGGTGCGATTTCGGGTCTGATCCGGATCAAATTGCCTTAAAACGCTTTATGCCGGGTTGGCATACGGCTTGCAAACCACACAGATGTGCCAATGCTGGCGCACCGATCAGTAACACCGCAACGACCAAAGGTGGTCGTCGCATTTTGGACAAAGGCGTCCCAGTCACCGCGAGTTCCCGCTTGCAGTGACCGGACGCCTTTCTTTTTGCCGGTTTCAAGGCCATGCATGAGGGAATCATGACAACAAAAGAAAGCAGAACGAATTTGACCCGCCGCAGCATCATCAAAGCGGGCGCCGCAGTAACAGCAAGTGCATTCGGTGGGCTTGCCACTCAGGGCGCATGGGCTGCCGGCTCCGACAAGCCGGAAAAGGATGAGGTCAGGATCGGCTTCATCCCGTTGACCGATTGCGCGTCTGTCGTGATGGCATCCGTTCTCGGCATCGACAAGAAGTACGGGATCAAGATCACGCCGACCAAGGAAGCCTCCTGGGCAGGTGTGCGCGACAAGCTGGTCAACGGTGAACTCGATGCGGCACATGTGCTGTATGGCCTGATCTATGGTGTGCATCTCGGCGTCAGCGGTCCGAAGAAAGACATGGCCATGCTGATGACGTTGAATAACAACGGCCAGGCAATCACTCTGTCGAAGAAGCTGGCAGAAAAGGGCGCGGTCGATGGCACGTCACTGGCCAAGCTGATGCAGACTGACAAGCGCGAGTACACGTTTGCGCAAACCTTCCCGACCGGGACCCATGCGATGTGGCTGTACTACTGGCTTGCTGCGCACGGCATCAATCCGATGAAAGATGCCAAGGTCATCACCGTGCCACCGCCGCAGATGGTGGCGAATATGCGCGTTGGCAATATGGACGGATTTTGTGTAGGCGAGCCATGGGGACATCGTGCCATTGCCGACAACATCGGCATTACCAGCGTCACGACGCAGGATATCTGGAGAGACCATCCGGAAAAGGTACTCGGCACAACCGCCGACTTCGTCAAGAAATACCCGAACACCGCACGCGCCATGACGGCTGCCGTGCTTGAGGCCAGCAGGTGGATCGATGCCAGCCTGTCCAACAAAAACAAGATGGCCGAAACGATTGCCGACAAGTCATACGTAAATACCTCGGTCGATGTGATCAACCAGCGCATTCTCGGCCGCTATCAGAATGGCCTCGGTAAAACCTGGGACGATCCGAATTACATGAAATTCTTTAACGACGGCGCGGTGAATTTTCCCTACCTGTCCGACGGCATGTGGTTCCTGACCCAGCACAAGCGCTGGGGCTTGCTGAAGGAGGAGGTGGACTACCTTGCAATCGCCAAACAGATCAACCAGATTGATCTGTACAGGGATGCGGCCAACATGGTCAAGGTCAGCGTGCCAAAAGATTCTTACCGTAGTTCGAAGCTGATCGACGGCACTGTATGGAATGGCAAGAACCCAAAGGCCTACGCGTCTTCCTTTGCCATCAAAGCCTGATTACCCGACCTGGAGCCCATCATGAGTGCAGTCATGGACAACGTCCTCAACAAGCCGGCCGAGCCGGCATCGGAGTCGTCACCGATGAAAGCAGATACCAGGGAAGATGTGAAATCCCGTGTCACCACCGTTGCAAAGCCGTCCGCTGCAAAACGGTCGTTCAGGCCATTTTTGCTCGCCGTGCTGCCGCCTGTTTTCGGTCTCGCCTTGCTGGTGCTGGTCTGGGAAATCGTGGCTGCGAAAAATAGCGGGTTTCCTTCGCCAATGATGACCTTGCAAGAAGCGATCATCGTGTTTTCTGATCCGTTTTACCAGAAAGGCCCAAATGACCAGGGCATAGGCTGGAACCTGCTGCTGTCGCTGCAACGCGTCGCCACCGGTTTTGGCCTTGCTGCCCTGGTCGGTATTCCGCTGGGCTTCATGATTGGACGCTTCAAGTTTTTGGCCGGCATGTTCAATCCCATCATCAGCCTGTTGAAGCCCGTATCGCCGCTGGCATGGCTGCCGATTGGCCTGCTGGTATTCAAGGCCGCCAATCCCGCCGCGATCTGGGCGATCTTCATCTGTTCGATCTGGCCGATGATCATCAACACCGCGGTCGGCGTGCAGCGGGTGCCGCAGGATTACATGAATGTCGCCAAGGTGCTCAACCTGTCCGAATGGAAGATCGTTACCAAAATTCTGTTTCCGTCGGTGCTGCCTTACATGCTGACCGGCGTGCGCCTTGCGATCGGCACCGCATGGTTGGTGATCGTCGCGGCGGAAATGCTGACTGGTGGTGTCGGTATCGGTTTCTGGGTATGGGATGAATGGAACAACCTGAACGTTCCGCACATCATCATCGCCATCGTGGTGATTGGCGTGGTCGGTCTGCTGCTGGAACAAGGTCTGGTCGCGCTCGCGAGAGCTTTCACTTATGAAGAAGTGCGCAGCTAAGGAAAGTCAAATGGAGAACGTCATGGACAACACCAGAAAATTCATCGAAATCCAGAACGCCGAAATGGTGTTCAATACCAGGCAGGGCAGTTTTCATGCACTGCGCGACATAAATCTGAACGTGAAGAAAGGTGAGTTCGTCACGTTGATCGGTCATTCGGGCTGCGGCAAGTCAACCTTGCTTAACTTGATCGCCGGTTTATTGCGCGCCAGCGACGGCACCTTGCTTTGCGCGAACCGCGAAATCGCCGGTCCATCGCCGGAGCGCGCGGTGGTGTTCCAGAACCATTCGTTGCTGCCGTGGCTGACTTGCTACGAAAACATTTACCTCGCTGTCGAGCGCGTATTCGCCGCAACGGAAAGCAAGGCCAAACTGAAAGAACGGACGCTTGCCGCGCTGGCACTCGTCGGCTTATCGCATGCAGAGCAAAAGCGCCCGCATGAAATTTCCGGCGGCATGAAGCAGCGTGTCGGCATTGCGCGTGCCCTGTCGATGGAGCCCAAGGTATTGTTGATGGACGAGCCTTTTGGCGCACTCGATGCGCTCACGCGCGCCCATCTACAGGATGAACTGCTGAAAATCGTCGCCAAGACACAATCGACAGTGGTGATGGTCACGCATGACGTTGACGAAGCGGTGCTGCTGTCGGATCGCATCGTCATGATGACCAACGGACCTGCCGCTACCATCGGCGATATTGTCAACGTACGTCTGGAGCGCCCCCGCGATCGCGTTATCCTGGCGCAGGATCCGCTGTATGTCGAATACCGTAGCGCAGTACTGGAATTCCTGTATCACCGCCAGGCACGTCCTGCGGTCAAGGAAGCTGCGTAGATCTCAAGGGGACGCTGCGTGCTGCCAATGGTCTAGCACTCCTGAATGCGGATCGCCTTCGCGGGGCGATCCGCATTTTGTCATGCCGGCATCAAATCATCAGGTTTATCTGGCAGTAATGTGTGGCATTGGAGATGCAAGCAGAGCAAAATCGTTCTAGCTGTCGTCATCGTTGAATGCCGTGATGCGGGCAACGCGGAATGTTCCCTCCAGGGACTTCAGTTCGGCGGCATGCAAGCTTGCGAGTCGCTCAAGAATGCGTTGTGCAACGGGCCGCAACCGTATCTCGACTTGCCGTCGATCGGTTGCGCTTTGTGTACGTGAAATCAGGCCACTTTCTTCACAACGCGACAACAATGCCGCCATGCCATGTGGCTTCATTTGCAGACGCTCCGCCAGTTCACCGACCAGTGCCCAATCGCGCCCGGGGAAGCCGCGGATTTGCAGAAGCAGCTGGTACTGCAATGGTGTAATTCCCTCCGCACGTGCCGCGGTTTCACTAAAATGCAGGAAGCGGCGCAGCTGATAGCGGAATTCCGATAAGGCTTCGTATTGTTCCTTGGTGAAAGGCGGGGTAGTTTGCTTTGGAGTTTTCGAGGCCATGTCAGTCAGGCAAGTCCGGTTGCCGCCGAATGTATCACAGTATGCTATATTTCGCGACTTTGGATTGTTGCGGAAGAAGTTGAATGAATGATTTTCTGGCCTGGCTGAAAGGATTCGTGCCGGCACCTATCCTTGCGGCACGCCGCGAGAAAATCGTGGCCGGTATCGGGGCCTGTGTTGGCTTGCTCATGGCGCAGTGGCTAAGCCATACCGTTTTCGGAGAAATCAATCCTTGGTTCATCGCGCCGTTGGGCGCATCCGCCGTGTTGCTGTTTGCGGCGCCCGCAAGCCCTCTCGCCCAGCCATGGTCGATTATCGGAGGCAACATCGTATCGGCACTCATCGGCGTCACCTGCGCGCGCTGGATCGAAGCGCCGTTTCTCGCTTCTGCATTGGCCGGTGCATTGGCCATTGCGGCCATGTTCAGCCTGCGCTGCCTGCATCCGCCTGGTGGTGCGGTTGCCCTGACCGCGGTGCTCGGTGGTCCGGCCGTTACCTCACTTGGATATCAGTTTGTCATTACCCCGGTTGCGGTCAACTCGGCATTTCTGCTGCTGGCTGCGCTGATATTCAATAACCTGCTGCGCCGCCGTTATCCGCACCAGGCGCATCAAGTCGGCAATCGGCATGGCACCTCTGACCCTCGCCCGGTTGAACGACTCGGCTTTACCCGCGCCGACCTTGACGCGGCGGTCAGGGCCTATGATGAACTGATCGACGTCAACGAAGACGACCTTGAAGAAATTTTTCGACAGGCCGAATTGCGTGCCTACAGCCGTCGCACAGGAGAAATCCGCTGTGGCGACATCATGTCGCGTGACCTGATCGTCGCGCGGCCCGAGATGACGCCGGCGCAGGTATGGAATCTGCTGACCCGCCATGAATTGCATGCGCTGCCCGTGGTGAATTCTTTCCAGGGATTGATTGGCATTGTGACCCTGCGTGACCTTGTCGCGGGTCCTGATGGCGGACGACCAAGATTGCGCGGCCAGGAAACCGTGCGCGACATCATGACCACGCGCGTGCAAACTGCAAAACCCGACAATACGGTCGTTGAACTGGTGCCGCTGTTCTCAGATGAGGGCTTTCATCATTTGCCGGTAATTGACGAGCGACGCCGCCTGGTGGGAATGGTCACCCAGTCGGATCTGGTCGCGGCGTTATACCGCAAGAAGCTGGAAGAAGTCGGGATTGCGGCCTGAGCACCGTGGGTGCTTACCGAGCTACCAACAGATACAGCAGCAACAAGTTCAGCACAATCGAAATAACCGCGACGGCGCGCCAGAGGCTTGCGGGATCGCGCATGGCAAGCGGTGTCACGCCCCGCGCGGGCAGAGGATTGCTGGCACCGCGCTCCAGCGCTATCAGGAATTCTTCGGCCGTCTCAAAGCGTTCGGCAGGATTGCGCGCCACGGCTTTGTGCAGCACGCTGTCAAGCCAGTGCGGCAGGTCGGGCCGGTAGCGGCTGGCCGGGACTGGTTCACCGAAGCGCGGTCGCTGGAAGGGTTCAATCTCTCCGTAAGGAAAATGACGCGTGAGCATGGTGTAGATGGTAACGCCGGCCGCATACACATCCGTCTGGCGCGAAGGAGGAGCATTCTCGAATTGCTCCGGTGCGAGGAAAGACGGCGTGCCAGCCTGCGGCGCAGTGACGCCGTCTTCCTTGTCGAAATCCGATAGCGCTACACCCAGATCGAGTAAGCGCAATTCCCCATCGGCGCCCAGGTGCACATTCGACGGCTTGATATCCCGATGCAGAATACTGCGCCGATGCAGCGCGCCGACTGCGCGCACCAGCTTCTCTCCATGCGCAACCGCTTCCGGCACCGTGAAATGACCACCTGCGTCAAGCTTTTGCTGCAGCGTCTGTCCTTCATGCCAGGTGCTGAGGTAGTACAGATAATTTTTTTGCTCCGGCACGATGACTTGCGGAAAGAAACGGGCGACCACGCGTTTCGCCAGCCATTCCTCATGCGCAAATGCGGAGCGCTCGTGGGGATTGTCGGCCCGATCGGGATGCAGGGTTTTGAGGACCAGCTGGCGTCCCGACTTCGGTTCGACGACGCGATAGAGCAGTGTCGCTTGTGACGCATGGATGATGTCTTCGATACGGTAGCCGTCCAGCTCCTGACCGGGTTTCAGACGCGGCGGCACTGGCAGCTGCTGCGAACCGGACAGTGCGTCCCGCAGATTTTCTTCCGGCAGTGCAAGCACGCGCAACACCAGCGCGCTGCAATTGTCAGTAGAACCCGCCTGTAGGGCCTTGTCCACGAGCAGGTCCGCCGCCGCCTCGACGCTGGTCTGGTCCATGGCCAGCGCTGACAGCATGTGGGTAATATCGTATTCGCTGATCCAGCCCCACACCCCGTCGGAGGCGAGCAGGAAAACATCGCCTTCACGCAATTCACCCATGCCATGGTCGATCGCGAGGCGTGAATCCAGGCCGATTGCGCGCGTGAGCACGTGCTGCATCTCCGGACGATCCCATACATGATCTGCCGTGAGACGTGTGAGCGTGCCGCCACGCAGCAGGTACAAGCGCGTATCCCCGACATGGGCGAAGTAATAGAAACTGCCGCGCAGCACGACAGCGGTCAGCGTGGTTGCCATGCCGGCGAGTTCCCGGCTTTTTGCGCCCTGAGCCTGCACCCAGCTGTTGATCGCCTTGAGAACACGATCCATCGCCTGCGTTACTGGCCAGGTATCGGGTGTCGCGAAGTAATCGGTGAGCAATCCGCGCACTGTGTATTCAGCGGCTTCCCGTCCGCCTGCATTGCCTGAAATACCGTCGGCAATGGCAGCGAGCATGCCTTTGGTGGACAGGTCCGGTTCTTCGGGCGTGGCCATGCCGACGAAGTCTTCATTGCGCTCGCGCAGGCCGGTACGGGAAGCGTAGCCCATCAGTACGGAAAGTGGCATTGTCTGGCTAGAGATGTCAGCGGCGATATCTGTGACAGGAAAACGCGGATGAAACGGATGACTTTGTCTACATCATCCATATTGCCCACGTTATCCGCTTCATGCACTGTATTCTAATCACTCAAGAGCAGGTTTAAATCTTGGCGGTTGTCATCGCAGCGCTGCCCCACGTCGTGCGCCAGCGATTTTTCACGTACGACAGACCGACCAGTGCGGAAACTGCAAGCGCGGCAAAGATGGTAAGGCCAAACTGATAGCTGCCGGTCACCTGTTTGGAATATCCCAGGCTGGATGCCAGATAAAAGCCGCCAATCCCGCCCGCCATGCCGACCAGGCCGGTCATCACGCCAATCTCCTTGCGAAAGCGCTGCGGCACCAGCTGGAACACCGCGCCGTTGCCGGTGCCGAGCGCCAGCATCGCAAGCACGAATACGGCCAGCGCTGCGACATAGGACTGCATGCCCAGGCTGGCAATGAACAGGAAACTGCCAGCCAGCACATACATGAGTGACAAGGTCTTGATGCCGCCAATCCGGTCTGCGATGATGCCACCGATCGGACGCACCATGGAACCTGCGAATACGCAGGCTGCGGTGAAGTAGCCTGCGGTCACTGGTGAGAGTCCGTACTGGCCATTGAAGTAAATCGTCAGTGAAGAGGCAAGGCCGGAAAACCCGCCGAACGTGACAGCATAGAAAAACATGAACCACCACGCATCCTTGTCCTTCAGGACATGCAGATACTCGGTGATTGATTTGGGTGGAGGCGCACCTGGCGAGTCTTTTGCAAAGATCATATAAACGAGGAAAGCAACACCCAGCGGAATCAGGCAGAGGCCAAATACATTCTGCCAGCCATAGGCCAATGCCAGGGTGGGTGCGAACAGTGCGGCAAAGGCGGTGCCGGAATTGCCGGCACCCGCGATGCCCAGCGCGGTACCCTGGTGTTCAGGCGGATACCAGCGCGACGCCAGCGGCAGTGCGACGGCGAAGGCCGCACCGGCTACACCGAGCAGCACGCCAAGCGACAGCATCGTTTCGTAACTCTTGAGGCTTCCCAGCCACGCCCAGGCCAGTCCGATAATCACGATCACCTGACCAATGGCACCCGCTTTTTTCGGTTTGAGATGGTCGACCAATACTCCCATCACGATGCGCAGCAGGGCGCCGGCCAGCAACGGTGTTGCCACCATCAGGCCTTTCTGTGCCGCTGTGAGTCCAAGGTCTTGCGAAATCTGTACGGCAAGCGGCCCGAGCAATACCCAGACCATGAAGCTGAGATCGAAATAAAAGAATGAAGCGAGCAGGGTAGGCGTATGTCCCGCCTTCCAAAACGACGTTGTTTTCACGATGCTCCTTTGCACCAGAGGGATGGAAACTTGGCTGACGTAATGCAAGCCCTGTGCCACTGCATTTATGCACCAACGCCCGGTCATGCCCTGTTTTAAAGAGCCATTCGTGGTGCGTAATGCGCGAAATGGCATCGTGACGACCACGCTTGCACCTTGCGGGTGCAAGTCCCTCATCATCACAGTGCGTTTACCTGCCAATTCGGCTGGCATGCCTTCTGCTAATCGATTTGCATGTTTATTGAATGGCTTCAATGGCGAAGCCGCGTGGAGAGGGAGCTTTAATGAAGAAGCTGAAATTAGT
The DNA here is from genome assembly GCF_042666555.1 of Herbaspirillum sp. GCM10030257. Lineage (NCBI taxonomy): Bacteria > Pseudomonadati > Pseudomonadota > Betaproteobacteria > Burkholderiales > Oxalobacteraceae > Herbaspirillum > Herbaspirillum sp. GCM10030257. The sequence continues at coordinate 83,337 of NZ_JBHTDH010000014.1, read as the reverse complement.
CATGGTCGGTAACGGTATGGCCGGTGTGCGCACTCTCGAAGAGCTGCTCAAGATTGCGCCGGACATCTACGACATCACTGTGTTCGGCGCCGAGCCCTACGCCAACTACAACCGTATCCTGCTGTCGCCCGTACTGGCCGGAGAGCAGACGATCAAGGACATCATGCTCAATGATGTCGACTGGTATGCGGAAAACAACATTACCCTTCATCTTGGCAAAAAGATTGCGAAGATCGACCGCAAGAAGCGGCAGGTCATCGCGGAAGACGGCACCGTCGCGGAATACGACCGGCTGTTGCTTGCTACCGGTTCCAATCCCTTCATCCTGCCCGTGCCAGGCAAGGAACTGAAAGGCGTCATCTCCTATCGCGACATCCAGGACACCAACGCCATGATCGAGGCTGCGCAGCAGCACAAGCATGCGGTGGTTATCGGCGGTGGCCTTCTGGGGCTTGAGGCCGCCAACGGCCTCAAGCTGCGCGGCATGGATGTCACTGTGGTCCATCTGCCGAACTGGCTGATGGAACGTCAGCTTGATCCGGTCGCCGGCAAGATGCTGCAAAAATCGCTGGAGGATCGTGGCTTGTTCTTTCTGCTTGAAAAAAACACCAAGGAAATCGTTGGGGATGAACATGGCCATGTGAAAGCCATCCGCTTTACCGATGGCCTCGAAGTGCCGGCCCAACTGGTTGTGATGGCGGTCGGCATCCGGCCCAATACCTCACTGGCGGAATCGGCCGGCCTGTACTGCAATCGCGGCATCGTGGTCAACGACACGATGCAGACCTACGATCCGCGCATCTATGCCGTCGGCGAATGCGTCAATCACCGTGGCACCGCATATGGACTGGTCGCCCCGCTGTTCGAAATGGCCCGCGTCTGTGCAAACCATCTCGCCAACTTCGGCATCGGCCGTTATCAGGGCTCGGTCACGTCGACCAAGTTGAAGGTCACCGGCATCGACTTGTTCTCCGCCGGTGAATTCATGGGTGGCGAAGGCACCGAAGAAATCGTACTATCCGACCCGATAGGCGGTGTCTACAAGAAGCTGGTCCTCAAGGACGACAAGCTGGTTGGCGCCTGCCTGTATGGCGACACCGTGGATGGCTCCTGGTATTTCAGCCTGCTGCGTGAAGGCAAGGACATTGCCGAAATCCGCGATACGCTGATGTTCGGCGAATCCAATACCGGCCGTCCCGGCGACGTCGGCCACGAAGGCTTCACCAAGGCGGCGGCGATGCCAGATACGGCGGAGGTTTGCGGTTGCAACGGCGTCTGCAAGGGTGCCATCGTCAAGGCAATCAAGGAGAAAGGCCTGTTCACGCTGGAAGATGTGCGCAAGCACACCAAGGCATCGGCGTCCTGCGGTTCCTGCACCGGCCTGGTTGAACAGATCATCATGTTTACCGCCGGCGGCGATTACTCCAGCGCCAACAAGGTCAAGCCCTTGTGCAGTTGTACCGATCATACGCATCAGGAAGTTCGCGATGTCATCAAGGCCAACAAACTGCTGACTATTCCGGACACCATGCGCTTCATGGAATGGCGCACGCCTAACGGTTGTGCGACCTGCCGTCCCGCAATCAACTATTACCTGATCTCGACCTGGCCGCATGAGGCGAAGGACGATCCGCAGTCGCGCTTCATCAACGAGCGTGCGCATGCCAATATCCAGAAGGACGGCACCTACTCGGTGATTCCACGGATGTGGGGCGGCGAAACCACGGCCAAGGATCTGCGCCGCATCGCCGATGTCGTCGACAAGTATCAGATTCCGACGGTAAAGGTCACCGGAGGTCAGCGCATTGACCTGCTTGGCGTCAAGAAGGAGGACCTGCCTGCGGTATGGAAAGACCTCGACATGCCTTGTGGCCATGCGTATGCCAAGGCTTTGCGCACCGTGAAGACTTGTGTCGGTTCCGAATGGTGCCGTTTCGGCACGCAGGATTCGACGTTGATGGGCCAGCAGCTCGAACGCGAGCTATGGAAGATGTATGCGCCGCATAAGGTCAAGATCGCTGTGTCGGGTTGTCCGCGCAACTGCGCGGAGTCCGGCATCAAGGATGTCGGCGTGATCGGCGTCGACTCCGGATGGGAAATCTACGTCGGCGGTAATGGCGGAATCAAGACGGAAGTGGCGCACTTCTTTGTCAAATTAAAAACGCACGAGGAAGTGCTGGAGTATTCAGGTGCATTCCTGCAGTTGTACCGTGAAGAAGGCTGGTATCTCGAGCGCACCGTGCATTACATCGCGCGGGTCGGCCTCGAGCATGTGAAGAAGAAGGTGCTGGAAGACGCAGAAAACCGCAAGGCTCTCTATGAGCGTCTGCTGTTCTCGCTCGACGGCGAGCCGGACCCATGGCACGAGAAAGACAAGGCCCTGGTCGACACCCGTCAGTTCGAGCCGTTGACTGTCTGACACAGTAGCAAGTAGCAAGGCGAGCGGTCCCGGCAAATCTGCAAGTTCGCAATCCCGAAATGCGTTGTTGAAAGGATCGATCGTGAGAGTGTATTTGACTGCCATCGTGCTTGCCTCTGCCGCCACCATCGTAATTCTCAATGCCTGCGTCCTCAAAGGCTCGCCGACGCGAGCCGCATTGGACCACATACTACAACTCAAGTAAAAGGGAATGACATGTCTCAACAATGGAAATCTGTCTGCAACGTTGCAGACATCCCCGTGCTTGGCGCCCGGGTAGTCAGTCGGGCACCGAAGACCGACGTGGCGATTTTCCGCAACAGCGAAGACAAGATTTTTGCACTGCTCGACCGCTGCCCGCACCGTGGCGGCCCACTGTCCCAGGGCATCGTGTTCGGCGAACGCGTTGCGTGTCCGCTGCACAACTGGAACATCCAGCTCGATTCCGGTTGCGCCACCGCACCGGACGAAGGCTGTACCCACAAGTTCAGCGTCAAGGTGGAAGATGGCAAGGTCTATCTCGACCTGAACGAATTGCAATCGCACGCGACTGAAACCGAGGCGGCATGAATGAATACCATAGCGCCGATTCTCATCCCGTTTCCAGGCAAGGCATTGCCAAAACCGCTGATATAGCACCGGGAACCGCCGCAGGCGCGCGGACGGAAACCAGAACAACATGCTGCTATTGCGGCGTAGGCTGCGGTGTCATCGTCGAAAGCGATGGCGAAAAAATCAACGGCGTGCGCGGCGATCCCGACCATCCTGCCAACTTTGGCCGGTTGTGTACCAAGGGCAGCACCTTGCATCTCACGGCGAACCCAGTCCTGCAGCGGCAGGTCAGGGCCTTGTATCCCGAAATGCGCCTGACACGTGGCGCACAGCGTGAACGTGCGAGTTGGGAATCCACCATGGATTTCCTGACGCGCCGTATCGATGCCACCATTCGCCAGCACGGGCCGGACAGCGTCGGCTTTTATATCTCGGGGCAGCTGCTGACCGAAGACTATTACGTCTTCAACAAACTGGCCAAGGGCCTCATCGGCACCAACAACATCGATACCAATTCGCGCCTGTGCATGTCGAGCGCCGTCGCCGGCTACAAGCAGACGCTGGGCGCCGATGCGCCGCCGGCCTGTTACGAAGATATCGACGAGGCACAACTGATCTTCATTGTCGGTTCCAATACCGCCTATGCGCATCCCATCCTGTATCGCCGCATCGAGGAAGCACGCAAGAAAAATCCGGCGCTGAAAATGATCGTCGCCGATCCGCGCCTTACAGATACGGCGCGCGATGCCGATTTGTTCCTGCCGATCCTTCCCGGCACCGACGTTGCGCTGTTCAATGGCATGTTGCACATCTGCCTGTGGGAAGGTCTGGTCGACACCGCGTATATTGAAGCGCGTACCGAAGGTTTCGCCGAACTCAAGCGCATCGTGCGCGACTACACACCCAAGTTTGTTGCGGAGACCTGTGGCATTCGCGAAGAAGATCTGATCCGGGCAGCGCGCTGGTTTGGTGAATCGAAAGCATCGCTGTCGCTGTATTGCCAGGGCCTCAACCAGTCGGCTTCCGGTACTGCGAAGAACGCGGCGCTGATCAACCTGCATCTCGCCACACATCAGATCGGCAAGCCGGGTGCAGGGCCGTTTTCCCTGACCGGCCAGCCAAATGCCATGGGCGGACGCGAGGTCGGCGGTCTCGCCAACCTGTTGTCCGCCCATCGCGACATGGCCAACCCGGAACACCGTGCCGAAGTGGCGCGGCTGTGGGGTGTCGATGATGTTCCGGCGACGCCGGGCAAGACTGCGGTCGAGATGTTCGACGCGGTACGTTCCGGCGAAATCAAGATTCTGTGGATCGCCTGCACCAATCCCGCACAATCGATGCCTGAGCAAAAGTTGATCCGGGAAGCGCTGAGGCACGCGGAACTGGTCATCGTGCAGGAAGCCTACAAGACTACGGCGACTGTCGACTACGCGGATGTCCTGCTGCCAGCGACTACCTGGAGCGAGAAAGAAGGCACGGTCACCAATTCCGAAAGACGCATCACGCGTTTCAAGCCTGTGCTGCCGAAGCCAGGTGAAGCCAGGCATGACTGGGAAGTCGTGATCGATTTCGCACGCAGGCTCGAACAGCGGATCGGCAAAACGACCTCCCTGTTTCCGTATGCGGGCGTGGAGGAAATCTGGAACGAACATCGCGAAACAACACGTGGACGCGATCTGGATATTACCGGCTTGTCGTATCGCATCCTGGAAGAACAAGGTCCACAGCAATGGCCTTACCCGGAAGGTGCCAACACAGGGAAGAAACGCCTGTACGAAGATGGTATGTTTCCGACGGCGAGCGGACGCGCAAGGTTTGTCGAGACGGTCTATCGTCCCGTCGCAGAACAGGTCGATGCGCGGTTTCCATTCCACCTCACTACCGGTCGTTTGCGCGATCAGTGGCACGGCATGAGTCGCACCGGCACCGTAGCGCAACTGTTTTCCCATGCAGCAGAGCCGGCAGTGATGCTGGCACGCTCGGATATGGATCGCCGCATGATTGCCGACGGCGACCTGGTGCATGTCACCAGCAAGCGCGGATCGCAGATCCTGCCGGCAATGGCCAGCGACGATATGCGTGCAGGACAGGCCTTCATTGGCATGCACTGGGGCGAAGAATATGTATCCGGCCGCGGCAGCGCCGGGGAGGGTAGCTACGGCGTCAACATGCTGACTTCACCAGCGTTCTGCTCCAGTTCCAAACAACCGGAACTCAAGCATGCGGCGGTCAAAGTGTTGAAGGCCGAACTGCCATGGCGCTTCCTGATATTCGGCTGGATCGACGCATCGCATTCACTCGCCTTGCAGGCTGCCCTGCGTCCCTTCATGCGACAGTTTGCGTATGCCTCCTGCACGCTGTTTGGTCGTGACAAGGTCGGCGTGCTGTTTCGCGCGGCCGACGATTATCCGGCAGCGGCTGAACTGGTGCGGGATATTGAAAGCAGGTTTGGTATTGCTGGCGCTGACGTGCTCCGTTATGACGATGTCAAACGCGGCAATGCGCGACATATCCTCGTACGCGACGGCATGCTGGCAGCCGTATCGCTGGCAGGTGACGTGTCGGCTGAACGCTGGCTCAAGGAATATCTTGAGACAGGGCAAGCAGTTGCAACACTTGGCCGGTTGCTGCTAATGCCTTCCACGCAAGCGCCACAGGGGTTCAAGTCACGCGGGCGCATTGTCTGCAACTGCCACAACGTTGCCGAGTCTGAAATCCATGGCATGCTCGACAAGCAGGACTGGATCAACGAAGGCACGCCGGAAATGGCGATGGCATCGCTGCAGGGTAAGCTCAGGTGCGGTACGAGCTGCGGCTCCTGCGTGCCGGAACTCAAGAAGATCATCATGGTCCGCAGTCCGGCGGGCAAAGTCGCAGCGTAGGGAAATTCTTGTTCTACCCTTGCCTTGCGCCTATCAGGGCAAAGGCTTGCCTGTACGACAAGTTCCATACTTCGCCTTTGTCCGCAGTTCGTAGTACCCTTTCGCCATGAACCCAGTACCTGAACCATTCCATGCCGCACGTTTCATCAAAGAGATTGGCCGCGGCAAAAAAGGCGCGCGCAGCATGTCGCGCGAAGATGCACGCGACTTGTATTCCGCCATGCTGGAGCGCCGTGTTTCCGACCTGGAGCTCGGCGGCATCGTGCTGGCGATGCGCATCAAGGGCGAGTCGGTCGATGAAATCGCCGGCTTCCTCGATGCGGCCGAGGCATCGTTTACTCCGTTAGCCATCCCATCAGGAGAGGTGGCGCCGGTCGTCATCCCCAGTTACAACGGATCACGCAACATACCGAATCTCACGCCGCTGCTGGCGCTGCTTCTCGCGAGAGAAGGCGTGCCGGTATTGATCCATGGCGTGACCTCGGATCCCGGCCGTGTAACGACGGCAGAAATCCTCGCTCAACTCGGCATCGCACCGTCGCAGACAGTCGAACAGGCGGCGGCTGGTTTCGCACAGCGACGTCCGGTCTTCATGACCATCGATGCGCTGGCTCCCCGGCTGGCAGGTTTGCTCGCGTTGCGCCGCATCCTGGGCGTGCGCAATTCGACCCATACCCTGGTCAAGATCATGCAGCCCTTTGCCGGACCAGCGTTGCGGCTCACGTCCTACACCCATCCTGAATACCTCGAGATGCTGTCGGCCTATTTTTCGACCGCCGCGCCAATCGAGCGTGGCGATGCTTTCCTGATGCGTGGCACCGAGGGTGAGACGGTCGCCAATCCCAAGCGGGCCCAGCAGATCGAATGGTTCCATGAACACCAGCGCACAGTGCTGGTGCAAAAACAGGAGCCGGTGGATGAAATGCCTCCACTGCCGCACTCAAGTGATGCAGGAACCACGGCAAAATGGATAGCAGAAGCGCTCGATGGACGGCAGCCAGTTCCTGCATCCATCCTCGAGCAGGTGGAACACTGTTTGCATATAGCGAAGCATCTACATGCAAGACAGGTGTTTCATGACAAAGCCGGGTAAGGTTTATCTCGTAGGCGCAGGGCCGGGTGATCCGGAACTGCTGACGCTCAAGGCCGTCAAGGCAATCGCGCTGGCCGATGTGCTGCTGGTGGACGATCTCGTCAATCCCGTGATCCTTGACCATGCGCATGTCGATGCCCGCATTGTCCATGTCGGCAAACGCGGCGGCTGTCAGTCGACGCCCCAGGAATTCATTGAACGCCTGATGATTGCCGAGGCACGTGCAGGGCACCACGTGGTGCGGCTGAAAGGCGGTGATCCCTTCATCTTTGGCCGTGGTGGCGAAGAGCGTGAACATCTGCTGGCTGCGGGCATCGACGTTGAAGTTGTCAATGGCATCAGCAGCGGACTTGCCGCGCCATCCTCGATTGGCGTGCCGCTCACGCACCGCGACTGGAGTCAGGGCGCCGTATTTGTTACCGGCCATGGCAAGACAGCGGACGCCAACCCGGACTGGCAGGCGCTGGCGAAACTGAACATGACACTGGTGGTCTACATGGGTGTCGCGCGTTGTACCGAGATCCAGACTGCCCTGATCGCCGGCGGCAAGGCGCCGACCACGCCGGTTGCCGTTATCCATGCGGCGACTTCGGACGCACAGGCGCAGCTGGTAACCACGCTGGGACAATTGTCCGATGCGGTTGCTGCGACCAGGCTGGCGAGTCCCAGCATCATTGTGATTGGCGATGTCGTACGCTGCGCGTCCATCCCGAGCCATGACAGTTTGACGGAAGCTGACCAACGCCTTTGTTGCTGAACTGACGTACCGGGTTTTCGTTGCGTTGTCCCTAAATTTTTTCCTCCAAGAGATGTCGTTTCGGCCACCTTCACGGGTGGCTGCTTTTTTTGGTCTTCCGAAGTAGCGTCTTGTTGACCGCTTCCTTGCCAACGTGGTTTCTTGACCGCGTCATGCACATGGCTTTTGATCTGGAATGCGCCGTTCGATATGGCCGCATTTTCAATAAGCCTGAACCGTGCCAGTCCCGGCGTACAATCATGCCTTCGTTGTTTTCCCTGATCCCATGCAAAACCAGTTTGATGTTGCCGTTATTGGCGCCGGTGCGGCCGGAATGATGTGTGCGGCGGTAGCCGGTCAGCGTGGCAAGAAAGTGGTACTGATCGATCACGCCACCAAGCTTGCCGAAAAAATACGTATCTCCGGTGGAGGCCGTTGCAACTTCACCAACCTGCATGCCGGGCCGCAGAATTTTGTTTCGAACAATCCGCATTTTTGCCGAAGCGCCTTATCGCGTTACACACCCCAAGACTTTTTGGCGCTCGTCAAACGCTATCGCATTGCGCATCACGAGAAGCACAAAGGGCAATTGTTCTGCGACCATTCGGCCGAGCAGATTATCGACATGCTCAAGGCGGAGTGCGAGGCTGGCAAGGTGGTATGGCGCATGCCATGCAAGATTGAATCGATCGGCAAGGACGGCGAGACGTTTCGGCTCGATACCGATGCCGGAACGATCCACGCTGCCAGCGTCGTCATTGCGACCGGTGGTTTATCGATCCCGAAGATTGGCGCGACCGATTTTGCTTTTCGTATTGCCAAGCAGTTCGGCCTCAAACTGATCGATCCACGTCCGGCGCTGGTGCCACTCACCTTCGATCCGACTGCGTGGGAGCCTTTTGTGCCGCTGTCGGGTATCGCGCTGGAAGTCGATATAGAAACCGGTGAGAAAAAGGCGCGTACGCATTTCCGTGAAGATCTCTTGTTTACCCATCGCGGCCTGTCTGGTCCGGCGGTGCTGCAAATCTCCAGTTTCTGGGACCCTGGCAAGCCGCTCACATTGAACCTGGTGCCGGAAACCGATATTGCCGAGACTCTGGTAGAGGGCAAGACCAGCCTCAAGAAAAATATTGGTAACCTGTTGCCGCAATGGCTGCCTTCCAGACTGGCCGAGGGAATGTTGCTGGCTAACGGGATCAAGCCGGACTCCCGCTTGGCCGATATGCCGGACAAGGTGCTCCGCCGCCTGGGCGAGGCCATCAATCGCTGGGTGATCGTGCCCAACGGCTCCGAAGGTTATCGTAAGGCCGAGGTGACAAGGGGCGGTGTTGACACCCGCGAACTGTCACAGCAAACCATGATGGCCAACAAGGTGCCCGGCCTGCACTTCATCGGCGAGGCGGTGGACGTGACCGGATGGCTGGGCGGCTACAACTTCCAATGGGCCTGGGCATCTGGCATGGTAGCCGGATTGTCGGTTTAGCAAGCCGTGAACTATAGTGCGACAAACAGCCGAAGTTCTTTTCAAGCGGATTTTAAGCTGCTATACTCGCCGTCTTTCCCTCAAAATACACGGTTAGAGTTACATGACCACAATTCGCCTTAAAGAAAACGAGCCGTTCGAAGTCGCCATGCGTCGCTTCAAGCGCACTATTGAAAAAACCGGTCTGCTGACCGAGTTGCGTGCGCGTGAGTTCTACGAGAAGCCGACCGCAGAGCGCAAGCGTAAGCTCGCCGCTGCTGTGAAGCGCCACTACAAGCGCATCCGCAGCCAGCAATTGCCGAAAAAGCTGTACTGATTCTGCGCCGCACACTGCGTGCGGTACCGTGCAAACCCGCTCCGGAGCCACCGCAGCGGGTTTTGGTACTTCAGGCGGTCGATAGTGTGATTCGGCCGGCAGGGACAGTGCTCAGCGCGCCATCCAAGCCCCGACGTCTATGTCGATATGGCTATGTCTAGCATCCGGCCAGTAAGCGTGCGCCATGCTTTACGGACATCTGCATTTGCCTAACGCAGCAAATCCTTCGAACTGGAGAAAACAATGAGCCTCAAAGAGCAGATCACCGACGATATGAAGGCGGCCATGCGTGCCAAGGATACTGGCAGGCTTGGCACAATTCGCTTGATTACGGCGGCAATGAAGCAGAAGGAAGTTGACGAACGCATTGAGCTGACTGATGCCCATGTCCTTGCCATCATTGAAAAGATGATCAAGCAGCGCAAGGATTCTATTACGCAGTTCGAGGCAGGTGGGCGTCAGGATCTTGCCGATATTGAAAAAGCCGAACTCGAAGTTCTGTCCGCCTACATGCCCGCAGCGCTTTCGGTGGACGAAATCTCCGGCGAAGTCGCGCAAGCGATCGCTGCCACTGGTGCCGCCGGACCGCAGGATATGGGTAAAGTAATGGCAGTGCTTAAAGGCAAGCTTGCCGGTCGTGCCGACATGACGGCGGTTTCGGCACTGGTCAAGAAGGCGCTGACGCACGCGTAATAGGCGGTCCCAGGGTAAGGCAGGCTTTAAAATCTTGCTTTGCCCCCACTTCCATCCCATGGCCGCACCTTGCGGGCCGACGATGGCTTCCTGGACAACTTCTTTACTATGCCGCCGTGATTCCACAATCTTTCATTCAGGATTTGCTCAACCGGGTCGACATTGTCGATGTGGTAGGACGCTATGTGCAACTGAAGAAAGGCGGCGCCAATTTCATGGGCTTGTGCCCATTCCATAACGAAAAATCCCCCAGTTTCACAGTCAGCCCGACCAAACAGTTCTATCACTGCTTTGGCTGTGGCGCGCACGGTACTGCCATCGGCTTTCTGATCGAGTACTCCGGCCTTGGCTTTGTCGAGGCGGTCAAGGACCTTGCACAAGGTGTTGGCATGGTGGTGCCCGATCAGGATCGGCTGCCCCCCGCCCAGCGCGCCGAAGTCCAGGCAAAAAGCCTCGCTCTGTCCGAAGTCATGACGAAGGCTTGCGATTACTATCGGCAGGAATTGCGTAATGCACAAAACGCTATCGCATACCTGAAGAACCGGGGCCTGACCGGTGAAGTTGCGGCGAAATTCGGACTCGGCTACGCGCCGGATGGGTGGGACAGCCTGCGTACGATATTTCCCGATTACGATGCGCCGGCCTTGGTTGAGGCTGGTCTGGTAATTGACCGCAGCGAGGAAGATGGCGGTAACCGCAAGCGTTACGATCGTTTCCGAGACAGGATTATGTTTCCTATTCGAAACATCAAGGGGCAGGTGATCGGCTTCGGTGGTCGGGTGCTGGATGGCGGTGAGCCCAAATACTTGAACTCGCCGGAAACGCCCTTATTTCAAAAGGGTAGTGAGCTTTATGGATTGTTTGAGGCGCGCCAAGCCATTCGGGAAGCTGGTTACGTACTGGTCACTGAAGGTTACATGGACGTTGTTGCCCTTGCTCAACTTGGCTTTCCTCAGGCAGTCGCGACGCTCGGTACCGCCTGTACTCCAGTGCATGTCCAGAAACTATTGCGGCAAACCGACCACGTAATCTTCAGCTTTGATGGCGACACAGCCGGGCGTCGCGCCGCTCGACGTGCGCTGGATGCCTGCCTGCCGCATGCTGGTGACAACAAGACACTCAAGTTCTTGTTCCTGCCGGCCGAGCATGACCCTGACAGCTATGTGCGTGAGTTTGGTGCCGACGCCTTCGATCAGCAGGTGCGTGACGCGATGCCGCTGTCGCAATTCCTGCTCAATGAAGTTACTCAGGATAACGACTTGAGCACTTCCGAAGGCCGGGCCCGCGCACAGTTTGATGCAAAACCGCTATTGCAGGCGATGCCGCCGTCCGCGCTGCGATTGCAGATTGTACGTGGCCTGGCGCAGTTGACCCAGACCACGCCTGCCGAAATCGAGGCTTTGTTTGAACTGGTACAGCCAGTCGCTCGCAAGCGGGTGGCACCGCCACGTGCCAAGCGTACGCCGCCGATTGGCCTGGAACGCCAGATGATCCGACTGCTGGTTGCGCATCCATCGCTCGCCGTAGGACTCGATCAGGCCGCACTGGATGCGGTTGCACAACTAGCGCCAGACAATGCCGCGATGCTGATGCAGCTGATCGAGGTTTGTCACGGACTTGGTGAAACCGCCAATTTTGCAGCTCTTGCCGAACAGCTACGTGGTGTCGGGTCGGACTTCGATCCCTTGATTGCTGAAATCGCAGCGGATACCGAATCTGACCTCGACGCAGCCCGACTGGAACTTGCCGGCGCGGTACGGCAGACTAAAATGCAAGTATTGAAGGCCGAGCTTGACCGTCTGGCAATATCCGGTCTGGCGACAGAAGAGGCTCGTACACGATATCGCGAACTGATGCAACAACAAGAGCAACTCCGGCGGCAAGCTGAGGTCGAAACCACATTGCGGTAACAGTGACATTTTTGCCTTTGAATTGGAGAAATATTGCACCCTGTGGTATCATTAAAAGCTTTTGATTCAAGGTCTTAGAGAATTTCGCTGGCTTTCAAAGCTGACGGGGTGATCGGGAAAATGTAGCGCGGGCGAATGCCGGGCCAGATGTACTTTGGCTTCGTGAAGCAGGTTCACTCGGCGCACGAGAGCAATCCAGATGGTATTGATTCCATGGCAAACGCAATGAAAAAAACCGCGAATTCAACTGTTTCCGCAAAAAAAGCAACCTCGGCTGCAACTAAACCTGCCGCTGATAAGTCTGTGGCAAAGCCCGCCGTGAAGACGACAGCTCCGGCTGCAAGCAAGGCAAAGGCGCCAGGCAAAGCAGACACGAAAACAGTTGCCAAAGCAGCGCCGACGACGACCGAACCAACAGGCATGTCAAAGGCGAAACCTTCATCCCGAGCCACCGACAAGGCAGCTCCAGAGAAACTGAAAGAACCCGTGACAAATAAGAAAACCGATCCGAAGACTGCCAAGGTAGCCAAGGCCACGCCACAAGCCGAAGCCAAGCCAGAAAGCAAAGTCATGGCAGTCAGCCAGACCACCGATGCGGCCGCACTGGCAGCTATCGATACGTCAAGCTATGTCCTGCCGGGTGTCAAGGTGCCGGGCCGCCGCGGACGCAAGCCAAAAGAATTCCAGCCGGAAAACGATGAAATCGCCGCACTGAACGCGGTCGAGCGCGCTGAACTCAAGGCCGCCGACAAAGCGAAGGCGAAGGACCGCAAGGCCAAGGAAAAGGCGTTGCTGAAGGACGCGTTTTCCGCCGACAGTGAAGCGTCCGAGGAAGAACTCGAACAGCGCCGCCAGAAGCTCAAGACACTGATCAAGCTCGGCAAGGACCGGGGCTTCCTCACGTATTCTGAAATCAACGACCACCTGCCCGAGAATATTGTCGATCCGGAAGCCATTGAAGGCATCATCGGCACGTTCAACGACATGGGGATCGCCGTTTATGAGCAGGCACCCGATGCGGAAACCCTGCTGCTGTCCGACAACGTCGCCACTGTCAGCAATGACGACGACGATGCCGAAGCTGCCGCTGAAGCCGCGCTGTCTACGGTCGACTCCGATTTCGGACGCACCACCGACCCGGTCCGCATGTACATGCGTGAAATGGGCTCAGTCGAGTTGCTGACCCGTGAAGGCGAAATCGAGATCGCCAAGCGTATCGAAGACGGCCTGAAGGACATGATCCAGGCAATCTCGGCTTGCCCGACCACCATTGCTGAAATCCTTGCCGCCGCAGACCGCATCGAAAAAGAAGAAATCAAGGTTGACGAAATTGTTGACGGCCTGGTTGATCCAAATGCTTCCGACGAAGTCGCCGCACCTCCGGTAGCCGCTGCCGCCGAAGAAGACGAAGAGGAAGAGGACGAGGATGACGAGGAAGAGGAAGAAGAAGACAACGCCGGTGGCGGCGCTGCCGGATTCTCCGCCGAACAGCTTGAGCAACTGAAGCGCGATTCGCTCGCCAAGTTCGAAGAAATCTCGAACCAGTTCGACAAGATGCGCAAGGCCTACGAGAAGGAAGGCTACAACTCCAAGCCTTACGTGAAGGCCCAGGAGACGATTTCCAACGAGCTGCTTTCGATCCGCTTCACCGCCAAATTTGTCGAAAAGCTGTGCGACACCCTGCGTGGCCAGGTGGATGAAGTGCGCCATATCGAAAAGCAGATTCTCGACGTTGCAGTGAACCGCTGCGGCATGCCGCGCGCCCACTTCATCAAGGTCTTCCCAGGCAATGAAACCAACCTTGACTGGATCGACGGCGAAGTGATCGGCAACCACGCATACAGCGCGGTGCTCGGCCGTAACGTACCGACCATCAAGGAACTGCAGCAAAAGTTGATCGACCTGCAGGCACGCGTCGTCCTGCCACTGCCAGACCTGCGCAACATCAACAAGAAGATGGCTGCTGGCGAAATGAAGGCACGCAAGGCCAAGCGTGAAATGACCGAGGCCAACCTGCGTCTGGTGATTTCGATCGCCAAGAAGTACACCAACCGCGGTCTGCAGTTCCTCGACCTGATCCAGGAAGGCAACATCGGCCTGATGAAGGCGGTGGACAAGTTCGAATACCGTCGCGGCTACAAGTTTTCGACGTACGCGACGTGGTGGATTCGCCAGGCGATCACCCGTTCGATCGCTGACCAGGCGCGCACCATCCGTATTCCGGTGCACATGATCGAGACGATCAACAAGATGAACCGCATCTCCCGCCAGATTCTGCAGGAGACTGGCGCGGAGCCGGATCCGGCGACACTGGCAATCAAGATGGAAATGCCGGAAGACAAGATCCGCAAGATCATGAAGATCGCGAAAGAGCCGATTTCGATGGAAACACCGATTGGCGACGACGACGATTCCCATCTTGGCGATTTCATCGAAGACAACAACACTTTGGCTCCGGCCGATGCGGCGCTGCATGCGTCGATGCGCGGTGTGGTAAAGGATGTGCTCGACTCGCTGACTCCGCGCGAAGCCAAGGTGCTGCGCATGCGTTTCGGTATCGAGATGTCTACCGACCATACTTTGGAAGAGGTCGGCAAGCAGTTCGACGTCACGCGTGAACGCATTCGACAAATAGAGGCAAAAGCGCTGCGCAAGCTGCGCCATCCGTCCCGCTCCGACAAGCTCAAGAGCTTCCTCGAAGGTAGTTGATCCGGTAACCGACCACACTAATGCGGCTGAAAGGCCGCATTAGTCACATCGGGCTTTGTGAACATCACTATCGCCGTGCAAAAGTAGTATGAAGCGAGCGACAACAATGCCTGGTTGGAATAAAATACACAGCTTTCCGGGCCTCTAGCTCATGCTTGGTTAGAGCAGCGGACTCATAATCCGTTGGTGCCGTGTTCGACTCACGGGAGGCCCACCAAAAATTGAAGGGGTTACGTTACGACGTAACCCCTTTTTCTTTATGCTTTGCATGGCTCATGCCTGACTCTTACTAACTCAATCAACTTTCTTAACCGGTTGCAAAAACCGCTTGGACGATATTGAGGTGTAGAATTTCCGTATTCCCACACCGAAGTGCAGACCGCAGGCATTCAACGCCCTAATGCAAGATACCCCAAAAGCCTCTATTCACGGATTGTCCGACGCCGCACGTTTTCAGCTCTTTGTCCAGAGCGTAAACGACTACGCGATCTATATGCTGACGCCGGAAGGATACGTTAATAGCTGGAATGCGGGCGCACAGCGATTCAAGGGATATGAACCGGCTGAAATCATTGGCAAGCATTTCTCGGTTTTTTATACCGAAGAAGACAAGGCGATCGGCAAACCAGAGCTCGCCCTCCGGACCGCCTCAACAGCGGGCAAGCTTGAAGACGAAGGCTGGCGAGTCCGCAAGGATGGCAGCCGCTTCTGGGCTAGCGTCGTCATTGATCCGATCCGTGATGAGAACGGTCACCTCATCGGCTTCGCAAAAATCACACGCGATATCACTGAGCAGAAGGCGGCCCATGAAGCGCTGCTGGAAAGCGAACGCAGTTTCCGCTACCTGGTCCAGGGTGTGACCGATTATGCGATTTACATGCTGTCACCCGCGGGTGAAATCACTAATTGGAATGCCGGTGCCCAGCATATCAAGGGCTATGCGGCGAATGAAGTCATCGGCACCCATTTTTCGCGCTTTTACACCGAGGAGGACCGTCATAGCGGTATGCCGGCAAACGCTTTGGAGACTGCAGCTAAAGTGGGGCGCTACGAGTCGGAAGGTTGGCGCGTACGCAAGGATGGCACCCGCTTCTGGGCAAATGTCGTCATCGATGCCATACGCAACGATCAGGGAGAATTGATCGGCTTTGCCAAAGTGACCCGCGATATCACTGAACGACGCGATGCGATGCTGGCTCTTGAGCGTGCGCAGGAAGCCCTGTTCCAGTCCCAGAAGCTGGAAGCCATCGGCAAACTGACCGGCGGCGTCGCGCATGACTTCAATAATTTGCTCGGCGTCCTGTCCACCGGCCTGGAGATATTGTCCAGGGAAGTGCAAAGCCAAACCGGCATCAAAATGCTTGATGCCATGCAGCGAGCCGTGACGCGTGGATCGACACTGACGCAGCAGCTCTTGTCTTTTGCGCGCCAGCAGCCGCTGCGCCAGGATAAGTACAACCTCAATCGTGTCATTGAAAAATTCGAGGCGGTGTTGCGTCGTGCCGTCAACGAGACCATCCACTTCGATGTACAGATCAGGCCAAATCTCAGCCCGGTGATGATCGATGCCGTGCAGTTTGAAACGGCATTGCTGAATCTGGTCACCAATGCGCGTGACGCCATGCCCGATGGTGGTGTGCTGACCATTGTTACCGATGACGTGACATTACGCGAACGTGAAAGCGACAGCGTGCCTGCGGGGCGGTATGTAAAAGTCGTCGTGCGTGACAATGGTGTCGGGATGACGCCTGACGTCGTATCGCGAGCGATCGATCCCTTCTTTACCACCAAGCCGGTGGGCCAGGGTACCGGTATGGGGCTTAGTCAGGTGTACGGTCTGGTTAAGCAGTCTGGCGGTTACCTGGATATCGCCAGTGAAGCCGGCAAAGGTTCGGCTATTTCCATTTATCTGCCGGCACTCGATCAGGAGACCGACGAGAGCACCGCATCGACCGAAACCAATGCCGGCAACGACAAGGCACTGGTCGTCGATGACCAGCCCGACGTGCTGGAAGCCGCGGTCGAATTGTTCAAGATGTTGGGATATGATGTTCTGTCAGCCAATAACGCTGCGGATGCGATCGACATCCTGAAACGCAATCATGACATTGATGTACTTTTCTCGGACGTGGTCATGCCCGATATGGACGGCATCATGCTCGCACGGGAAGCCCGCAAGCTGATCCCGGGGATTGCGATCCTTCTCGCCTCAGGCTATCCGGCACCAATGGTGGGCGAGGACAGCACCGATATTGGTGATTTCCAGTTCATCAGTAAACCTTACCGGATGGCCGAAATCCTGAAGCGGCTTCGGGGCGCGAGCTAGGGCGACCTTATAACAACTCGGGCAACCCAGGTGACCCGGGTGGCAATGCACGGATTCAACCAGCACTCAATTATTTAATTGACAGCGAAGCGCGGCGCTCCGCGAGAGCGCATCAATTACATGCCTGATATGCCTTTCTCTTCCTGACACGGTCTTTTCCACTTCTTTGTGGCGGCTGCGCACACATTTGCCGCTTCCTCCGAGTTCTCATAACAAAAACCACAGCTGCAGTCTGTTCTCCCGTCAGGGGAGTTGTTATCATCGGGAAACACCGTTTACTTGTTAATTGTGGTGCGGGCACCATGTTTTTGTGCTTTCCCGCGTCCTCACACCTTATGTTCCCAACTGCCACTTACGATCCCTGGCTTGTCCTGTTGTCCGTTGTCGTGGCAATTTTTGCATCGTATGTGGCGCTGACGCTTGCCAGGCGTATTGCAGCCTCACGGACATCGTTTGCAGCGCGCACCTGGCTCGCAGGCGGAGCGCTGGCCATGGGTGCCGGTATCTGGGCGATGCATTTTATCGGGATGCTGGCACACAGATGGTCGGCGTCGATTACCTACGATGGC
Organism: Herbaspirillum sp. GCM10030257; assembly: GCF_042666555.1. Lineage (NCBI taxonomy): Bacteria > Pseudomonadati > Pseudomonadota > Betaproteobacteria > Burkholderiales > Oxalobacteraceae > Herbaspirillum > Herbaspirillum sp. GCM10030257. Next base: position 65,649 of record NZ_JBHTDH010000014.1, on the reverse strand, counting down.
GCGCTCACCGCGGTTTCCTTCTTCCTTGCGGTTCTGATATCCGGCTTTGCGTTATGGATTCCGACTCGGACCGCAATGAGCCGGTCCGGCTGCATGATTGGCGGGGCGCTGATGGGGCTAGGCATCGCCACTATGCACTATCTCGGCATGGCTGCCATGAACACCGGCGCGCATCTTCATTACGATCCGCCGCTGCTGGCTGCCTCCATCGTCATCGCGATTGGTGTCGCCATTTCGGCACTGGCAATCACTTTCCGCCACGGGCGCGAAGCGGGCAGCCAATGGCACAAGCTCATCAGCGCTTCTGTGATGGGTCTGGCTATCTCCGGCATGCACTACACTGGCATGCTGGCTACCCATATATCCGCGCAGTCGCCTGCTGCGACAACGGCGGCCTCGTTCGACAACTGGCAGCTCGGGATGGTCATCGCCGGGTCAACTTTTTTCCTGCTCGTGACGGCTTTGCTGGTGGCAGTTGTCGATTCGCATCTGGGTACCAAGGCAACGGAATATGCGCAACAACTGATGAGCGCCAACATCAAGCTCGGCGCAAAGGCGTCCGAGCTGGCCAAAGCCAATGAGCGCCTGCAGGAAGAAATCGATGAGCGTCGCCGTTCGGAAGCACACATCACCTTCCTGGCCCATCATGACTCGCTGACCAACCTGCCAAACCGCCGGCTGTTCAGCGACCATGTCAACCATGCAATCCGGCAGGCCGACCGGTATGGAAAACAGCTTGCTGTGCTGCTGATCGACCTCGACCGTTTCAAGACCATCAACGATACCAAGGGCCATGATGCCGGCGATTTGCTGCTGCAGGAAATCGCGGTCCGCCTCAAACACTGCCTGCGTGAAGGCGACATCGTGGCGCGGCTCGGTGGCGATGAATTTGTCATCCTGCTGGAAGAACTGCCGTCGCCTTCCGTCGTCGCCCACGTCGCGCAAAAGATCCTGTCGGTCACGCGCTGGCCCTTCATCATCCAGGATCAGGAGTTCTACGTCACCGCCAGTATCGGTATCAGTCTTTATCCGCAGAACGGTGCGGATGAACAGGGGTTGCTGAAGACAGCCGACATGGCGATGTATCGGTCAAAGGAGGCCGGGAAAAACCGGTACCACTTCTATTCCGAAGACCTTAACTCCGCCGTGTCCCAAAAGCTTGCGCTGGAAACCCATTTGCGACATGCGCTGGAGCGAAACCAGATCGAAATGCATTACCAGCCCAAGGTCGATTTACGCACCGGAGCGCTATCCGGCGTCGAAGCGCTGATGCGTTGGACACATCCCGAACTCGGGAACGTCGCTCCCTCCGTCTTCATCCCTCTTGCCGAGGAAACCGGCCTGATTCACAGCCTCGGGAAGTGGGCACTGGAACAGGCTTGCGTGAAAGCTGTGGAATGGCGTACCAACGGGATGGGCAGCCTGAACGTCGCGGTCAATCTGTCGGTGCGCCAGTTTGACAATGACAAGTTGCACAGCGAGATTGCCGACATCCTGCAAAGCTCGGGTATGGATCCCGGCATGCTGGAACTCGAGATCACCGAAAGCATGTTCATGCGTAATCTTGACGCAGGCCTTGCGACCGTCATGCGTCTAAAGTCGGCGGGCGTGCGGATTGCCATCGACGATTTCGGCACGGGTTTTTCCTCTTTGTCCACCCTGAAGCACCTGCCCATCGATACCCTGAAAGTCGATGGGGCCTTCATTCATGGGCTGCCAAGCGATGCCAAGGATCAGGGGATTACACGAGCGATCATCAACATGGCAAAAACCCTGAAGGTGACCGTCGTTGCCGAGGCGGTTGAAACAAAGGAGCAGCTGGACTTTCTGCGGCTGACCGATTGCGATCTGGTGCAGGGCTACTTCTACAGCAAGCCGGTCAGCGCAACGCAATTGGATGCATTGCTTGCTGCAAAGACCCGCTTTTCCTCGCCGTCGCTGGCGCTTCATTAATCACTGATTGTGCGTCGATGGCATCCGGGTGCCGTAGTGCGCTCTAGGTCTTGCCTGTCGCTTCATCGTCACGCAATCTCCAGAGTCGCAATGCGACATGAATCTCGAGCGCCCGGCTTCCTTCATTCCAGTTACCCAGGGCTGCGTTGATCGCATCCAACCTCTGCCGGAAGGTATTGATATGGATGTTCTGCTCCGCCGCTGTTGCACGTGCATTATGGCCATGGTCCAGATAGGACAACAGTGTGCGGGCAAGTTCCGTCTTGCGCTGTTGTCCACCCTGATACAGTTTGCCGAGCGTCGATGTCAGGAAGGCTTCGATATCCCCGGCGTTGCGGCGTTCAAACAGAAACGCATACAAGGCCAGTTCCTGTTCCAGGAAAATCGCGCCACTTCGCCCGAGCGCCTTCAGCGTGGACAGGCAACGCAGCATGGATTGATAACATTCGGGCAAGGCCGCAAGTTGCGTGACGGGTTTCGATACGACGCCGGTCACTGATTCTTTCACCTCGCGTGTGAGATATTGCTGCAAGGTGTCACGCAATTCATCATGCGCGGTCAGCGTGGAAACGAACACGATGGCGCCATCGAAATCGTCGAACAGCGTACCGGCCAACTGCAGGCTGCCACGCATCTTCCTGAGCAGATAACTGCTGTTGTCGTTCTCCACCTGGATGACGGCAATGCAGAGCGGGTGGGTGAGCGACAGGCCATGGCGCGCAGCTTGCTCCGTCAGTCTTGGCAAATTGGGTCGGGAACTGCTCAGCAAGCCACGAAAGATTGCCGGGATTTCTTCTCTCGCCGCATACTGATTGCGCTCCTGCGACAGCAGTACCACGCCGGTCACCATTGAGCTGCGCTCGAAGATACGGACCTCGACGTCGTTGAGTTCGCGCGCGGTACGAATAATCAGTCCACCAAGCAAGCCCCGGCTGCCGACCACCGCAGAGACACGGCAGACTTCGTCCGGCGTCACATAGGCGGTGACCGATCGGCCCAGTATCCGGCTTTCCACCAGCGCGGCGTGAATCTTGTCCTGACGCGTATAAAACAATTCCTGCGCCTTCCGCCCAGCGTCCTCGGCAGTGGAGGTTGCCATGCCGGATTCGCCGGAGGCATACATCAATTGTTCACCATCGTCGATTGCGCTGACAGCGCCTTCAAGCATGTGGGCCACCATTTCGCAGATTTCCCTGAGTCCGCCGCCACGCGCGACCAGCGAGGTCAGCTGCTCGTGCGCTTCGGCGGCAATCTGCGTGTCGGCGCTCTGCTTCTTGAGCAGCGCGTTTGCATCACTGGCCTGTTTGAGGGCGACCTGCGTCTGCTCGAACAAGCGGGCGTTTTCAATCGCAACCGAAGCATGGGCCGCCAGGGTCGAGAGAATGGACATTTCCCAACTGTTGTATGAGCGAACATACCGGTCGCCGACAAACAGCACGCCGATCACCTCAATGCCAGACATCAGTGGCACACCGAGTATCGATCTGATGCCTTCCTCCGTGACTGCGGTATCAATCGGCCCGAAATGGGAAAACCGGGCATCGCTGCCGTACTCGGCGGAGGTGTACGGTGCCCGGTTGCGAGCGACGTAACCGCAGATGCCCACATCGCGGGGAACACGGATTTTCTTGAAGTTTTCCGAGAAGGCGCCGTCGGTAGCCCGCACGTAGAAATCACCCTGACTGCGATCGTAAATCGACAGATATCCGATGTCGGCATTCATCAGTTTGCGGGCGCGATGCACGATTGCCTGCAGGGTATGGTCGAGGTCGCGGATTGCGGTCAGATCCTGCGCGGTTTCGATGACGGCATTGAGCCCGCGTTCACGTTGTTGGTATTCGTCGAAACGCTCGCGGATCATGAGCGCCATCTGGACACTCTGCTGCAAGGCTTTCCCGGCGGTGCCTGAAGAAGCCGTGTCGATGCGCTGCTGTAACTGCGCAAATTCTTCCCTGCCGGCGTTCTGGTAAAGAAGCGTGGTTATCTCCCGAAAGAGTTCACTGTCGCTTTCCGGCAAGAATTCTCTGCCCTGCGGTGTGGTCACTGCACTTTCCTTCTCATTAAGTAGCCGACTGCTTTGCCAGGCGTGCTACAGCGATCCTCATATTTTATGTACTTTAGCTCCATCATCTGCAAACTCTCAAAAATATTATTCTTGCAATGCAGCAAACTCAGGCTCCAATGGCGTGCCGGATTTCGAAAAAAACATAGTAAGTACAAGTAGATAAAAAAATTGCTGCACTGCTGCGGTAGTTAAACCAAAAGAATGGTAGCAAGCTCATTAAACATAAAAATATTTTTCTTATGTGTTTTATACACATAGTGAATCTGCTGCGCCACTACTAGACTCCCGATTAATCAACAGGCCGCGCATTGATGACGCGACGGGCCTACCACCAGGAGACCAGCAGATGACAGTCGATTCACGATTGCCGAATTTTCGTGCACTTGAACCCGCCCAGCGCCTTGCGGAGATTGCCGCAAGGACAGGACTTACCCCAGAAGAGCAGGCCCTGATTGCCGAGCCCGGCGCGTTGCCGCTCGACGTTGCGAACGGCATGATCGAGAACGTGATCGGCAAGTTCGAACTGCCATTCGCGGTGGCCGGAAATTTTCAGCTCAACGGGCGGGACGTGCTAGTGCCGATGGTGGTCGAAGAGCCGTCGGTGGTCGCTGCCGCCTCGTACATGGCCAAACTGATCCGCGAAGCGGGCGGCTTTCGTACATCGAGTACCGGACCGCTGATGCGAGCACAGGTGCAGATCATGGGACTCGCCGATCCCTATGGCGCACGACATGCACTGCTCAACAGCCGCGCCGAAATCATCGAGATTGCCAACAGCCGCGACAAGGTGCTGATTGGGCTGGGTGGCGGTTGCAAGGACATCGAAGTCCATGTATTTCCCGATACGCCGCGCGGCCCGATGGTGGTCATGCACCTGATCGTCGACGTCCGCGATGCGATGGGCGCCAATACCGTCAACACCATGGCCGAAGCAGTAGCCGGCCGGGTCGAGGCAATCACCGGCGGCAAGGTGCGCTTGCGTATCCTGTCCAATCTCGCCGATCTGCGTCTTGCGCGAGCCCGCGTGCAGGTGCCGGCGGAACTGTTGCATAGCAAGGAGTACAGCGGCGAAGAAGTCGTGCACGGTATCGTTGATGCGTACACATTTGCAGCGGTTGATCCTTACCGCGCCGCCACGCACAACAAGGGCATCATGAATGGCATCGATCCGGTGATCGTTGCCACCGGCAATGACTGGCGTGCGGTGGAAGCCGGCGCACATGCTTATGCGTGCCGCAGTGGCAGCTATACCTCGCTGACCACCTGGGAAATTTCCGCGAAAGGCGACCTGGTGGGCACGATAGAAATGCCCATGCCGGTCGGACTCGTCGGCGGCGCTACCAGGACACATCCTCTGGCGCAGCTGTCGCTGAAGATCTTGCAGACCACGACGGCGCAGGAACTCGCCGAGGTCGCCGTTGCCGTTGGCCTTGCCCAGAACATGGGTGCGTTGCGCGCCCTTGCGACCGAAGGCATACAGCGCGGCCACATGGCGCTGCATGCGCGCAATATCGCAATCGCCGCCGGCGCGAAGGCCGCCGACATCGACTGGGTCGTGCGCGAAATGGTCGCCGCGAAGGACGTACGCGTCGACTTCGCAGTCAAGCTGCTCAATGAGCGCACGTAAGCCGTCCGGGGTCTGCCGCCCCGAGCGTTATGCAGCAGTTGTCACGTTTTTACGTTAAGGTAGTTTCCAACAACAACAGCGGATGGCCAGATGGCTCTATAGCCCGCAACAGGAGATACACATGAACAGCCCAGTACGCTTTGCACTGACTTCCATTGCTGCCGCTGCAGCTTTCGCTTGCCTTGGATCCGCTCATGCGCAGGCATCCAAAGCCGCATCGCCCGGCGAACCTTTCCGTATCGGCTTCATCACCGACATGTCCGGTCCCTACGCGGACACGGATGGCTCCGGTGGCCTTGAAGCGATCAGGATGGCGATTGAGGATGCCGGCGGTACTGTCCTCGGCCGCAAGATTGAAGTCCTGTCGGCGGACCACCAGAACAAGGCGGACACCGCTGCAGCAAGGACGCGTGAATGGATAGACCAGCAGGATCTGAAGATGCTGATCGGCGGCGTCAATTCCGCTGCCGGCCTCGCGATGAACCAGGTGATCGCCGACAAGAAGCGCGTCTATTTCAACGTCGGCGCGGCGACCGCGCGACTCACCAACGAAGACTGCACGCCCTATACCGTGCACTATGAATACGACACCGTTGCCCTTGCAAAGGGAACCGGCTCCGCAGTGGTCGGCACCGGCGGCAAGTCCTGGTATTTCCTGGTCGCCGACTATGCATTCGGCGCATCGCTGTTCAACGATACGAGCGAAGTCATCAAGGCCAGTGGCGGAACGGTACTGGGATCGGTCAAGCATCCGCCGAATGCCAATGACATGTCGTCCTTCCTGTTGCAGGCCCAGGCGTCCAAGGCACAGGTGCTCGGTCTGGCCAATGCCGGTGCGGACACCATCAACTCCATCAAGGCGGCCAATGACTTTGGACTGACAAAGAACATGAAGCTTGCCGGCCTGCTCATGACAATCAATGATATTCACGGTCTGGGATTGCCGGTCGCCCAGGGCTTGCTGATGACGGACAGCTGGTACTGGGACAAGGATGAGGCTTCACGCAAGTTCGCCAGCCGCTTTTTCCAGAAGATGAAGAAGATGCCGAGCACCCATCAGGCCGCTGACTACTCGGTCACCGCTACTTACCTGAAAGCTGTCAAGGCAGCCGGCACCGATGATGCGGACAAGGTCATGGCCGAGCTGAAGAAAATGAAGATCGACGACTTTTACTCGAAGGGTTATATCCGTCAGGACGGACGCTACATCCATGACATGTACCTGATGCAGGTAAAGACGCCGGCTGAATCCAAAAAGCCCTGGGACTACCTGAAAACCGTGGCGACCATTCCGGGCGAGGATGCGTTTACCAAGGCGGCTGATTCCAAATGTTCGCTGATGAAGAAATAAACACGGTCAGCACCTGAAACATGCGTACAGGAAGGACGCCGCAACCGTATTGATGTCGATAAGGACATCGATACGGCTGCGGCGTCTTGTTTTACTTTTATCGCAAACCGCCGTAGGCAACACCGTTATTGCGTGCCGAGTCCGTGGCGGCCAGCAGCAACTGACGCTTTCCGCTCGCGGCAAGGTAATCGATCGCAATGCCTTTTAATGTTTGATTCGCAAAGCGGCATGGCGCCGCGCCGAAGGTCAGTGCCAGGTCGAACACCTTCTTGCCTGATGCACGGGGCGTGACCGTGCCGCTGAATGCGCAACCGCCAGACGATGCCGTTATGGCGCCATCCAGTCCGACCTTGAGGTCGACCGCGACCCCCTGCAAGTCAGTCAGAGTCCAGTTGCCGTTGATGTCGGCGGTGCTGGCTGCATTGCCATAGTTGTACTGACTGCTCTTGATGACAGTGCTGGTAAATGTGATGGTCGATGAGCCCTCGACGACTGTACCGTTGAGGTTGGCGCCAGCCGCATAGGATGCATTCAGCGAGCCGAGGTAGGCTGTGCCATCCGTAGCGAAATCCTTCAGATCGCTCGCTGTAAAACTGCCGTTGCTTGCCTTTCCGCTGGCATGCATGAAACCCTTCGGTGCAAAACTGCCGTTGGTCAGGCTGCCATAGACGGAATAGAACTGATCATCTTCCAGCACCAGCATCGTGATATCGCGATCGTTGGAAAGCTTGCCCGTATAGCCACCTTGCACCGCAGAGGTCTTGACTACAGTGTCGGCTTTCCATAGCTCTTCAATGCCTGCGCCGCACGCAGCAAGCAATGCCGACGCAAGGACGGTTGTGGCGATACCGGCAATACATGATTTCATTTCTGGTTACCCTGCTATGTTTCAATAAAGCAGTTAACTTACAGCAAGTGCATGCTGCCGGGTATGTCGCCGCACGGGTTTAGTGATCAAGTGTCACGCCTGGCAAACTATCTGATGTCACGCCGCCACATTTTCTAAACACATCGTCAACATAAGGAACAGGGTACCCATGAATGACAGGGACTTACATGCGATGTAAGAGTGCGATGCGCCTGCCCCCTGCCGCGATGTGATCAGGCATTGCGGTAAGTGCGGAACGAGTGGTTCCTTCACAATGCATGCCTACCTTGACCTGTATCAGGAGAGTGGCGAGTCGGGCCTAATCGAATTGGGCATCAGGTGCCTATGATGAAAGCGAGGCGCTGTCCGTTCAGGCATATAGCTTAGGCATTTGCATGCCCGCTGAATCGGCGACGCTGCAAAGGCAGCGACTACGTCATGCTTATCCATATCGATCCATATTCTGCACCGGACATGCAATCCGTTCGTGCGCCAGACGCTGCGTTTCGGATCTGACGCGAGACTATCTCGCTAATGCCACCGAGCATGCCGCCACCGTTGCTAACCTGACTGTCAATCAACATGCATGGAGGTATACGATGACCACAATGAAGCATGACGTCATTGACGATTTCAAGACCCGGCTCCGCGGCGAACTGCTCGAGCCAGGTGATCCGGGATTCGACGAGGCGCGCAAGGTATGGAACGCCATGATCGATCGCAAGCCTGCGATGATCGTGCGCTGCCTGGGTGTGGCCGATGTAATGCGTTCGGTTGCCTTTGCGCGGGACCATGATTTGGCGTTGGCCGTGCGCGGCGGCGGTCATAACATTGCGGGCAGCGCGATCTGCAACGATGGCCTGGTTATCGATCTGTCGCGAATGAAGTCCGTACGGATTGATCCCGATGCACGCCGCGCCTTTGTGGAACCGGGCGTGCTGCTCAGCGAGTTTGATCATGAAGCACAGGCTTTCGGTCTGGTCACGCCTTTAGGCATCAATTCCACCACCGGTGTGGCGGGCCTGACACTGGGCGGTGGCTTTGGCTGGCTGACGCGCAGGCTGGGCCTTGCCGTCGACAATCTGCTTGCGGCCGATATCGTGACCGCCGACGGCAAGCGGCTGCATGTCGATGAACAATCGCATCCGGATGTTTTCTGGGCAATCCGCGGTGGTGGTGGCAACTTTGGCGTCGTGACGATGTTCGAATTCAAATTGCATGCGGTCGGTCCCGAAATCTTCGGCGGCCTGATCGTGTTTCCCTTCGAGCAGGCCGAGACGGTTCTGCAACGCTTCCGCGACTTTGCACTCACCATGCCCGACGAATTGGCCGTGTGGGCGGTGCTGCGCAAGGCGCCGCCGCTACCTTTCCTGCCGGCCGACATGCATGGCAAGGAAATCGTGGCGCTCGCCATTTGCTACTCGGGCGCGGTGGCCGACGGCAAGCGTGCGATCGAGGCCTTGTACACCTTCGGCACACCCTGTGGCGAACATGTGGGGCCAATGCCTTACGAACAATGGCAGCAAACCTTCGATCCGCTGCTCACACCTGGCTCACGCAATTACTGGAAATCGCACAACTTCGCGACGCTGGATAACGAAGCGCTGCAGACGGTGATCGACTATGTCGGGAAACTTCCCGGCCCGCAATGCGAAATCTTTATCGGCGTACTCGGCGGGCAGGCCAATCGTGTGCCCGCCGACGCAACGGCGTATGCGCATCGCGATGCGATCTTTGTGATGAACGTGCATACGCGCTGGGACGATGTCAATGAAGACACGCCCTGTGTTGCATGGGCGCGGGAATTCTTCGACGTCACCACGAAGTATGCGACCGGGGGTGTGTACGTTAACTTCCTGACGGAAGATGAATCATCGCGGATAAAGGCGGCGTACGGCGTCAACTATGATCGGCTGGTGCAGGTCAAGGGCCGCTATGATCCGCGCAACCTGTTCCGGCAAAACCAGAATATCCAGCCGCCCGCGCAAGGCACGTAAGATGTTGTGCGTTGTTGCGCAGACCCGCTGTTAAGCTGCCGGGTTCGCAAGTCCGCCGTTGCCTTTTGTCCGAAGGGGAATGGCGGACCTGTTTCAGGCGGGCGCCAGTTTGTTGCTTCCTTGTTGCTTGCATGTTGCTGTTATGGCAGGCGCGCCGTCACAAACTGTCAATCCTTGATAAGATGCCGCATATTTCGCACTCTTGCCGTGCGAGGATCTTTTCGGCAGCTATGTCTTCTACTCTTGCAACGCCTGGTTCATCCGACCGCATGTTCGGTTGCGTAATGAGCGGTTTCTTCCTGTTGGTTTCCGGTTTGCCCTTGCTGTCCGGTGGCGCCGCGCGGCGATGGGCATTTATTGTATCGGCCGCATTCCTGGCCTTTGCACTCGTACTGCCACGGCTACTCGCGCCGCTCAATCAAGCGTGGACCCGTTTCGGGCTGGTGATGTCGTCGGTCATGAGTCCTATCGCACTTGGTGTGTTGTTTTTTCTTGCCATTACACCGTACGGATGGCTGATGCGGCGTCTGGGTAAAGGTGCAATTCCTGTCGGCTTCTGTAAAGAGAGTGAAACCTACTGGATAAAGCGCGATCCGCCCGGACCAGACCCGGAAAGCCTGAAGGACCAGTTTTAACGCAAAGCCAGAAAACAAAACCGCAAGCGCCCACTTACCTTCCTGCCCTACGGCAGGATTTTTGTTTACCGACGTTTACTGACGAGACGGCACGATGTCATTTATTAAAGAGTTGTTTTCCTTCATGCGCATGCGCAAGAAATTCTGGCTTGCCCCCATTTTGCTGGTCATTGCCTTGCTGGGCATGCTGGTCGTAGTAACGCAAGGCTCGGCTATTGCGCCGTTCATTTACACACTGTTCTAAGCTGCAATGATTGTTCTTGGTATCTCTGCGTTTTATCACGACAGTGCGGCAGCCTTGGTGTGCGACGGCCAGATTGTCGCCGCCGCGCAGGAAGAGCGCTTCACACGCAAAAAGCATGATGCGGCCTTTCCTGCAAACGCCTTGCGTTTCTGCATGGAAGAGGCGGGCATTACAGCGGCGCAGATCGATCGCGTGGTGTTCTATGACAAGCCTTTCCTGAAGTTCGAGCGACTGCTGGAAACCTACCTGTTTTTCGCGCCACGCGGCTTTTCCTCCTTCCGTCTTGCCTTGCCGGTATGGCTGCGCGAAAAGCTTTTCCTGCGGCGCTTGCTGGAACAGGAACTCAGTGCGGTGGTGCCTGCGCCGGCGGAATGGGCATCGAAACTGCTGTTCAGCGAACATCACCTCAGCCACGCGGCAAGCGCGTTCTATCCATCGCCTTTCGACAAGGCCGCGGTGCTGACGCTGGACGGTGTCGGTGAATGGGCGACCAGTTCGCTGGCCATCGGCGACGGCACAGATCTGCGCATCGTCAAGGAAATGCATTTCCCGCATTCGCTGGGTCTGCTGTACTCGGCCTTTACCTATCATCTCGGGTTCAAGGTCAATTCCGGCGAGTACAAGGTGATGGGACTGGCGCCCTATGGCGAACCCCGGTACGCCGCACAGATCCGCGAACACCTGATCGACATCAAGCCGGACGGCTCATTCCGGCTCGACATGAAGTATTTCAATTACGCCGTTGGCCTGACGATGACCAATGCGCGGTTCGCGGCGCTGTTCGATCTGCCGGTCCGCAAAGCCGAGGATGCGCTGACGCAGCGTCATATGGACATGGCGGCATCGGTGCAGGCGGTCACCGAGGAAGTGGTGATCAGGCTGGCGCGCTCGATAGCAAAAGAAACCGGCCTGCGTAATCTCTGCCTGGCCGGCGGTGTCGCCCTCAACTGCGTTGCCAATGGCAAGCTGCAACGCGATGGCTGCTTCGACAACATCTGGATTCAGCCGGCAGCAGGTGACGCCGGCGGTGCGCTTGGCGCGGCGCTGATGGGATATCACGGCTTCCTCAAGCAGGAGCGCGTGTCATGCACTACGATGGACCGCATGCAGGGATCGTATCTTGGCCCAGCCTATACACAGGCGGAGATCGAACGACGTCTTGCGGCAGCCGGCGCACGCTTCGATGTGCTCGGCGATACCGAACTGATCGCCACCTGTGCCGATGAACTGGCGCAGGGCAGGGCGGTTGGCTGGTTTCAGGGGCGCATGGAATTCGGACCGCGCGCGCTTGGCGGCCGTTCCATTCTTGGTGATCCGCGTGCGCCATCGATGCAGTCGACCCTCAACCTCAAGGTCAAGTTCCGGGAATCCTTCCGTCCGTTTGCACCCTCGGTATTGCGTGAAGACGTGCAGGAGTGGTTCGACTTCGATGGCGACAGCCCCTATATGCTGATGGTGTCTGAAGTCAGCGGAAAACGCCGCAAGCCATTGCCGGAAAACGCCGCGTCGCTGTTCGGCATCGACAAGCTCAAGGTGCCGCGCTCGGATATTCCCGCGGTGACCCATGTCGATTACTCGGCGCGCATCCAGACCGTGTATGCGGAAACCAATTCCCGTTATCACGCGCTGCTGAGCGAATTCAAGCGGCGGACCGGATGCCCGGTACTGGTCAACACCAGCTTCAACGTGCGCGGTGAACCCATCGTCAATACACCGGAAGATGCATTCCGCTGCTTCATGGGAACGGGGATCGAGGCGCTCGCCATCGGTAACTGCTATCTGCGCAAGGAGCGGCAGGATACGTCGCTGCAGGCGAGTTATGAAAATGCATTTGAACTGGATTGATGACCATGTCGCGCAAGAACCTCCTGCTGTCCGCGGTTACCTTCGCAGTTACCCTGATACTGGTCCTGTTGGCCGTAGAGGGAGCGCTGCGAGCGGCGAATTACCCACCGGCGCCACCCATCGGATGGCGCTGGGATGAGAGCCCTTATCGGGCTCCGTTCAATGCCAGCGACAACCAGACCAACCAGCTTGGTTTGCGTGGCAACAGGATCGAATACGATACCGACGATTTCGTGATTGTGCTGCTCGGCGACTCGCAGGTGGAAGCCGGTACACAAACCGCGGACAAGCAGCCGGAAGTCGTGTTGCGGCAGGAACTGGAGCGCGCAGGCATCCGCAAGGTCAAGGTATTCTCGGTAGCAAGCGCCGGCTGGGGCCACGACCAGCAACTGGTATGGCTCAATGAATATTTTCGTCATTATCGCGCAGACCTGGTGCTGAACTGGCTGACGCCGGTCAACGACTACTGGGAAAATACCTTTGTCGATCGCAGCGTTACGAGGGAAGCCGGACGGCTGAAGCCAACCTATACTCTGACCAATGACGGGCAACTGCAAACGATCATGCCTGCTTCGGTCGACCTGCGGCTTGCCAACCTGGTGGGGCTGGCGAAAGGACGCATCAGCAAGGGAAACAGCTACACCATCGAACAGTACCGCCTCGATCGCTGGCTGGCTCGTCTGCCCTCGTCACAGTCACCGCAGGCTGCGGCAGGCGTCTGCCCAGGTAACGAGATCGACCAGAAAATCCTGATCGGTGCCTACATGAGCGGCAACCGCAATTACACGCTGGTGACCGACGAAGACCTGGCCGATCGGCGCAGTCATTTTTCACCCTTCCTGAAGAATCAGTCGGCGCGGGATCGCTATGCGGTCGACGTCACTCATCGCCTGCTGGAAGAACTCGGAAATGTAGCGAGGGCGCACCATGCGCCGTATTTGATGTTCCATCCGTACCGGCATGATCTCGATGCCGCTTTCCGTGAAATCCGTTGCGTAAGGACGGCCGACGGCCGGCTGTTCGAGTACGACGGTTCGGATTGGCTGCGGCATCTGAAGGCAACGCCCTTGAAGGACCAGCTGATTACTTTTGATGTCAGTGCCGACAAGGCGCTTAGCTCGGGACCGAATGACTGGCATTTCAATGAAGAGGGCAACCGGCGCGCAATGCATGCGCTTGCCGAAATTCTGAAGCAGAAAAAGCTGGTGCCGCAGGCTGCGGATTGAGTAACTGTCCTTCTCATCCGCACAATTTGTACAGATAGCCCTACCAAGCGCACTTCGAGGTACTACAGGATCTGCTCGAACACCCCGGAAAAGCCGCTACCATCCCACTGGTACAGCATCTGGCTGCCATGCCGGCAGTTCGACAGTACCGTGGTGCGGAACGCCGCCACGCATTCTCCCGGCTCGTGGCGCACGCTGCGATAGACGATACCGTTGCCGCCTTCCGCGCGCACCTGCTTGCCCACGCTCTGTGACGCCGCATACGAATCCGGGGCGCCGATCGCATCACCGGCCGGGATGCCGCGCAGGTCGTACAGACTGCCGGCGATTTCCACATGGTAGACCCGCATCTGCAACTGGATCGGCGCTTCAGAGGTCGCGGCCAGAAAGCGTCCCTGGTGGTACATCGTTTCGGCTACCGCTGTTTCCTTTTCCCGCGCTGCATAGAACACTCCGTAGCTGCCATCGCTGAAGCGGCTGCCCGCCGGATTCAGGTGCGTGAACGCCGCCATGATGGGTCCGCAGCCAGGGCCATAGAGACGCTCGCTTTTCGGGACCAGTTCGATTTCACCGAGTTCGTCGCGCAGCCGGTCATTGGTCATCGCCTCCAGCGCATAGAGCGCGTCGAAGTCTTCCGGAGAGGCAACTCGGTCGAACAGGTTGATCGTAGGAAAACGTGTCGGAATGATGCGAAAGGCTGGATGCCATTCGATGATGGTTAATGGATACCTCATGTTGAGCCCGCCACTTTCAGCCGCCACGCATGGCATCGAGATACTGGCGCACCACGTACAGATCGGAGACATTGCCGGAAAGCATGCGATCGAGTGCGCTTTTGCCGGCGAAGAGAGGGGCGGTATTGGGTTTGCGAATCCAGGAGTCAGCCGCAGCGGGTTCGGGAAGAAGAATTTGCAGGGCTTTGTAAATGCCAAGGATGTAGGAAATACGTTCCAGCGTGTCACGGCCAAGGTGTGCGGACTGCGGGTCCTTCTTCCACTTGTAATAAGTTGATCGCGGCGGATCGCCAAGCAACGTAAGCTGGGCTTCGGTATCAAGTTGCCACGCCTGCGCGATGTTGCCGAACGCACGGATGGCAGCGGCTGACATGGCTTCAGGGCTTACCTTGACGGCAGGGGTGTGCGGATATTGCGGATATGCACCCATCGGACGACTCCGGCTGAAGATGAGTAAAGCCTAGTCCATAAGTGGATTTATTTCAAGAGAAAATCTATTTGGAGACTAAATAGAAATGAAAGACAGCGAAATATTTGTAAAAATTCTGTCCCGATAACCAGTCGGTGCAATCTTTCCGGCATCATGCGGTCAGAGCACCGTGCGCTGTCGCGCATCCTTCTTCCCTCGTCATTGTGCTGACAAATCAACGGCGTACAGCATCGAGGCGTATAATGGAAGGTTGTTCATTCAGGCAAAGCCAGGCCGCCATGGCCGGCAACGCTTAACCAGCGGCTGCATTCCAGCCCATTCATACCGACTATGCCAGACACCCAGTTAGCACCCTCGCAGCCTGCCTCGCCTGCGGTCCGCTTTGAAGACTTCGGACTCTCGCCCGACATTTTGCGTGCGCTTGCCGACCAAGGTTATATCCATCCGACGCCGATCCAGGCAGAAGCCATTCCGGTGGTTCTGCAGGGACGTGATGTCATGGGCGCCGCCCAGACCGGCACCGGCAAGACCGCAGGCTTTTCATTGCCGATCATCCAGTTGCTGCTCGCGCACGCCAGCACCAGCGCATCGCCGGCGCGTCACCCGGTACGGGCCCTGATCCTGACGCCGACGCGCGAACTGGCCGACCAAGTCGCCGATAATGTGAAAGCCTATTCCCGGCACACCCCGCTGCGCTCCACCGTGATTTTCGGCGGCGTCGACATGGCTCCGCAGACCGCCGCCTTGCGTAGCGGTGTCGAGATCGTGATCGCCACACCAGGCCGCCTGCTCGACCACGTGCAGCAAAAAACATTGAACCTGTCGCAGACCCAGATCCTGGTCATGGACGAAGCGGACCGCATGCTGGACATGGGCTTTTTGCCCGACTTGCAGCGCATCATCAACCTGTTGCCCAAGCAGCGGCAGAGCCTGATGTTTTCGGCAACCTTCTCGCCCGAGATCAAGAAGCTCGCCAATAGTTTCCTGAAAAATCCCGTGACGATTGAAGTCGCGCGCAGCAATGCGACCGCCGACAACGTTACCCAGGTGTTGTACAAGGTCGAGGAAGAAGCCAAGCGGGACGCCGTTGCGTACATCATCCGTGAGCGTGGCCTCAAGCAGGTCATCGTGTTTTCGAATACCAAGATTGGTGCTTCCCGCCTGTCGCGTCACCTTGAAAAAGAAGGCGTCAAGGCGTCTGCGATTCACGGCGACAAGACACAGGCCGAACGTATGCAGGCGCTCGAAGCTTTCAAGCAGGGCACCATCGAAGTGCTGGTGGCAACCGACGTTGCCGCCCGCGGACTGGACATTGCGGAGCTGCCATGCGTGATCAATTTCGACCTGCCGTATAACGCCGAAGATTACGTGCATCGTATCGGCCGTACCGGGCGTGCCGGTGCGTCGGGCGATGCGATTTCCCTGTTCACCGACAAGGATGCACGCCTGCTGGTCGACATCGAAAAGCTTATCAAGCACAACATTTCTCGCCTGGAGCTGAGCGGTTTTGTTCCGCAGCGCTCGTCCGATCGCCGCCCCCGCTTCGACGATGCGGAAGAGCTTCCGCGTTCCTCGACTTCGCCTCGTAGTGGCAACAGTGCTAGCCAGGGCAGTAGTGGAGGCGGCAGTCAATATGGCCGCAGCCATGCACCCCGCAAGGAAAAGATTGACCCCTGGTTCCTGAAGCCCTATGAGCCAGCCGCACCCACGACCGGGCAGGATGGCGGCAATGGCGGCGAAGCAAACACCAAACCGCCGAAAGCCAAGGTCGCGGCATTGCTTGGCGGTCTGTCCAAGCGCTGATTTCGCGGACCCATCCGACCTGCCGCGCTTTACCTCCTACGCATTACATTGACGTTACATCAACGGCTGGCTGTTGCCAGCCGTTTTGCCACGTGCGGCAATTGCGCGCTTCAGGGGCGCTGTTTCTGTGATTGCTGCCCTGTCACCTGTCCATGAGCTAACAAGCAATGCAATGCTGCTCTGCCCATGCGTTCATTGCCCGCTCCCAGAACACCTCGGCAGACACCACGTCTCTGATCGCCAGGCCAAGAAAACCCGCCGCTTCCTTCAATTCATCCAGCGGCCTGGCCAGATCCAGTGCTAGCGCCCCGGTTTGTTTCGACAGCTTTTCCCCCGCGGCATTGGTCACCACCGGCACATGCAGATAACGCGGCGTCGGAAAACCGAGCACGCGCTGCAGCAGGATCTGGCGCGGGGTGGAATCGAGCAGGTCGGCTCCCCGAACCACATCGGTGACGCCCTGGTCCGCATCGTCAACCACGACGGCCAGTTGATAAGCCCAGAAGCCATCCGCGCGTTTCAATACAAAGTCGCCGACTTCGGTCGCCACGCATTGGGACACCCGCCCCACCCAACGGTCCTCAAAGCTGATGCATCCCTCATCCGGCACGCGTAGCCGCCATGCGCGTGCTGCCTTGCCCGGTGCCAGTCCGTCGCGACAGATCCCCGGATAAATCGCCGCGCCATCGCCGGCGACCCCGGTGCGCGAGTCGGCGATTTCCTTGCGCGTGCAGCCACAGGGATAGGCCTGCGCGCCAAGTCGCTTGAACGCGCTTTCATACAAGGGCTTGCGCCGGCTTTGCCAGACAACGTCGCCATCCCATCGCATGCCGAATGCCTGCAGGCATTGCAATATGCTGTCGGCCGCGCCGCCCACGGTACGCGCTTCGTCAATGTCTTCAATACGGACCAGCCACTTGCCATGGTGCGCACGCGCATCAAGAAAACTGGCCAGGGCCGCCACCAGCGAACCCTTGTGCAGCGGACCGGTGGGAGAGGGCGCAAAGCGGCCGATATAGGCGGT
The DNA here is from genome assembly GCF_042666555.1 of Herbaspirillum sp. GCM10030257. NCBI lineage: Bacteria > Pseudomonadati > Pseudomonadota > Betaproteobacteria > Burkholderiales > Oxalobacteraceae > Herbaspirillum > Herbaspirillum sp. GCM10030257. Next base: position 47,847 of record NZ_JBHTDH010000014.1, on the reverse strand, counting down.
GTGATTCATCTGTACGTCATGGTGCGGAGTATGGAGAACTCAGTAAATACTTGAACACTCAACCCCCATCCCAACCTTCCCTCTCGCCGGGCGCCCCTCCCAAGGAGAAGGAGTCGGCAGGCGACAGCAGAAGCGGCAAGGACTTGGTCCGAGGTCTTGTCCGGTATTGTAAACATCTTCATCGCCCCCATTTATCAGTGATTGATGGCGAACCGACTCCGGGCGCCCACTTCAGGAAAGGATAGCAACATGATTGAGCTGCGTCGAAGTGAAGAAAGAGGGCACGCAAACCATGGATGGCTGGACTCGTATCACAGCTTTTCCTTTGCTGATTACTACGACCCGAAACATATGGGGTTCGGTCCGCTGCGTGTCATCAATGAAGACCGTGTGGATGGCGGCGAAGGCTTCGGTGCCCATGGCCACCGCGATATGGAAATTATCAGCTATGTGCTGGACGGCGAACTTGCCCATAAGGACAACATGGGCAATGGCAGCGTGATCCGGCCGGGCGATGTGCAACGCATGAGCGCGGGGCGCGGCATCATGCACTCCGAGTTCAACCATGCCAAGGACAAGCGCACCCACTTCCTGCAGATCTGGATCGAACCCAACCAGTTCGGCATTGCACCGGGCTATGAAGAAAAGCGTTTTGAGGAATCCGCCAAGCGCGGGCGCCTCTGCCTGATCGCCAGCCCGGATGGAGGCGAAGGTTCGGTCACCATTCATCAGGACGCGAAGGTGTTTGCCGGATTGTTCGACGGCGAAGAACGCGCCACCCTGGAAGTCGCCAGCGGTCGCCGCATCTATGTGCACGTTGCGCGGGGGAGCGTCAGCGTCAACGGCATCGCGCTGTCGGCTGGCGACGCGGTGAAAGCGGTAGATGAAACGCGGATCGAACTGACGCAGGGCAACGGGGCGGAGGTGATAGTTTTTGATCTGCCTGCGTAAGCGGTTCTGCTTGTGGATCATTGGGATGGGTTATTAAGAGTACGGTAAATACCTGATGTACTCAATCCCCGTCCCGGCCTTCCCCCTGCCAAGGGGAAGGAGCTACCTGTGCTATCCATGCTATTCGCACAACACCATTTCCTTGCTCCAATTTAACAGCATGGCAAAGGACTTCCTTTATACTTGCAGGCCTTGATGCATGCGTGTTGTCCTTAAAACAAGGCTGCAGGCGCATCGCCATTGTTTTCAAAGTTATGCAGTCTCCACAGCAACCAGACCAGTCAACCAGTCAGCCCCTGACATTCCGCCAGCGCTTGCGTTACCTGCCGCTCATCGGCCCGGTCATCAGCTGGGCGTCGTCCATTGTCCGCATCAATCAACTCCAGGCCAAGACCAAGGAGGAGTTCGCCGAGCTTCGCCAGTTGCAGCAGGCACATCTGCTCCATTTCACCGAGCGTATCGACCGCTACGACAACCTCGGCATCGAAAACCGCTTTGCGGCACTGGAGCAGCAATTGGCATTACAGCAGCAGCAATTGCTCGACCAGCGTATGCAGCAACTGGAAGTGCTTGATATCGGTACACGCCTGACGCGGCTGGAAGAAGCAGTCGCGGCAATTCCGGCCACCATTTTGCCCACCGTATTGCCTGCGATCACCTCAAGGGCGGCTGAACTGGACAACCGTATTGCATCCTTGATACGTGAATTGCGCAGGGTTGAACACCAGTTCGTCGCACAACCGGCCCCACCTCAGGCGGTCGACCAGGCAAATGCGGCAAGCTCCACTGCAGCCACTGCGCCGGCTACGGCATCCAGTTTCGACATGGAAAGCTTCTATGTCGCCTTTGAAGACAAATTCCGCGGCACGCGCGACGATATCCAGGGCCGGCTGCAGGCGTATCTGCCTTATGTAAGCAAATTTGCAGGCCAGCCGGACGCCCGCGTGGTCGATATCGGCTGCGGGCGCGGTGAGTGGCTGGAACTGCTGAAGCAACATGACATCGCCGCCATCGGCGTCGACCTCAACAGCGCAATGGTGGACGTCTGCCGCAGCGTCGGCCTGCAGGCAGAATACGGCGATGCCGTCGAATGGCTGCGCCGGCAGCCGGAAGGCAGCCTTGCCGCCGTAACCGGTTTCCATATCATCGAGCACCTGCCGTTTGAAACCATGGTCGCCCTGTTCGACGCCGCCTTGCATGCCTTGCGTCCGGATGGCCTGATCATCTTCGAGACTCCCAACCCGGAAAACGTCATTGTCGGCTCCTGCAATTTCTATTACGACCCGACACACCAGCACCCGCTGGTGCCGACCGTGATCGAGTTCCTGGCACGACAGCGAGGCTTTGCCCATGCCGACATCCTGCGCATGCATCCATTTGCCGAAGACCAGCGCATCCATGAAGACACCGACCTTGCGCGACGTCTTAACCATTTGTTCTATGGCCCGCAGGATTTCGCCATCCTCGCCTGGAAAACCCACGAAGTGCAGGGCGATCCAGCGGCCGTTGTGCCGGCCTGAGCGCGGCTAAGGCCGAATCGCCGCGATGCTTGGCACCTTTCGTCTGTTGCTGGCCGTCCTGGTGGCCCTGAGCCATGTCGGCGTGACCGTGTCCGGGCTCAACCCGGGCGTGGTCGCTGTTGTCTGTTTTTACCTGATTTCCGGGTACGTGATGACCGGCTTGCTGCGGACACATTATGCGAGCGTGGCACGGGTTCCGGCGTTCTATCTCGACCGCGCGTTGCGGCTGTTTCCGCAATACCTGGCCATCGCCGCGCTGACACTTGCCTGGTTTGTCATTACCGGGCGCCATACCGCTTTCCTGCAGCATGCGCCGGAGTGGGGCGATCTGGTCAACAACCTGATCGTGGTACCGCTGAACTACTTCATGTTCAATGGCAGCGATCGCTTCACATTGGTGCCGCCGGCCTGGTCGCTTGGCGCGGAAATTCAGTTCTATCTGCTGATTCCATTTTTACTGCTGTGGCGCCTGAGGATGGCGTCATTCGCCATAGGCCTCGTCGTCTTCGGCATGGCGGCGTGGGGCGAGCTCAATACCGATACCTTCGGGTACCGGCTGTTGCCGGGCGTGCTCGTGTTCTTCCTGCTGGGCTCCGCGCTGTACGACGTCAGAGGGCAAAAGCGTGCGGCATGGCTGGTCCTCGGCGGCATCGCCGCCACCGCGCTTGGATGGTGGCTGCTGGCGGTTGCCGGACAACTACCGGTGACCTATAACCGGGAAACCCTGCTTGGCGTCGCGATTGGCCTGCCGGCGCTGTACCTGTTGGGACGCCTGCCGCAGCACTGGCTCGACGACCGGCTCGGCGACCTGTCCTACGGCGTGTTTCTGAACCATTTCCTGATCCAGTGGCTGGGAATCGGGCAGCCGACCGAAGCCGGAGCGCTGTTCGTGTACCTGCTGATCAGCCTGCTGGCGGCGGCGCTGACGCAGAGGCTGGTGGAGCAGCCGGTACTGCAGCTGCGCAGGAAGCTGCGTATGGTCCGGCGCCCTGTCCCGGCTTAGCGTTTTCGCACACAAGGGCGCTTACATTTTGCAAAAGTTCGGTGCTGTTTCCGGCATGATGCAGGGCTGTTCGACCGCAAATCGCCTTGCATAATCGGGTAATATGTGCCGCCAAACCCGACCTTAAGTCTATATAGAGTTCGGTAAATGCTTGGCACATTCGACCCCCATCCCAGCCTTCCCCCTGCCCGGGGGAAGGAGCCGTGTTCACTCCCCCGGGCAGGGGGAGGGGTAGGGGCGCCCGGCGTAGGGTAGGGGGTCGAATGTATCAATACGCTCTTTCGTCATTCATATAATGAATGCTCAGTAATCAATTAACCAGGCGACCAGTTACATTCCACCATGACGACAAGCGACACCCGGCATACCAACACGACGCTGATTTCCATCGTCGCGCCGTTTTACAACGAAGCCGAAGGCATTGATTATTTTCGCAATGCGATCCTGGCGGTGGTGGACGGTATCGCCGATGCCGCATTTGAAATCGTTTGCGTGGACGATGGCAGCAAGGATTCGACGCTGCAGCAACTGATCGCCTTGTCGAAGTCCGACCCGCGCTTCCGCGTACTGGAGCTGACCCGCAATTTCGGCAAGGAGGCAGCGCTGACTGCCGGCATCGATTTCGCGCGCGGCGACGCTGTCATCCCTATCGACTCGGACCTGCAGGACCCGCCCGAGCTGATTCCCGTGCTGATCGAAGAATGGCGCAAGGGTGCCGAAGTGGTGCTGGCGCGACGCGCCGATCGCGGCACCGATTCCTTCCTCAAGCGAAAATCGGCGGAGTTGTTCTACAGCTTCCACAACCGCCTGTCGAGCGTGAAGATTCCGCAGAACGTCGGCGACTTCCGCCTGATGGACCGGGTTGCGGTCGATGCGCTCAAGAGCCTGCCGGAGCGGCAACGCTTCATGAAAGGCCTGTTTGCATGGATCGGGTACAAGACCGTGGTGGTCGACTACGTGCGCAAACCGCGCGCCGCCGGCGAAACAAAATTCTCCGGCTGGAAGCTCTGGAATTTTGCGCTGGAAGGCATCACCAGCTTCAGCACCGCGCCGCTGCGGGTCTGGACCTACATCGGCGGGCTCGGCGCTTTGCTGACGGTGACCTATGCGATCGCCATCATCCTGCGCACGCTGATCCACGGCGTGGATGTGCCCGGTTATGCGTCGCTGCTGGTTGCCGTCCTGTTCTTCGGCAGCCTGCAGCTCATCAGCGTCGGTCTGCTGGGCGAATACATCGGCCGCATTTATCTGGAAACCAAGCAGCGTCCGACCTACCTGATCCGTCGCGAATACGGAGCCGTGGATGAGCCCTGAAGCCTACCTGGAGATGGCCGCGACGGAAGAGCAGCACTGGTGGTTTGCCGCGCGCCGCACCATCCTGTCTTCGCTGCTGGAACAACTCCGTCTGTCCGCGCGTCCGGCGATCCTGGAACTGGGCTGCGGCACCGGCGGCAACCTCGACATGCTGTCGCGTTTCGGTACGGTCAGCGCCATGGAAATGGACGATGTCGCGCGCGGCATTGCTCAATCCAGGAACGGTAGCCGTGCCGACATCCGCGCCGGTAGCTGCCCGGCAGATATTCCATTCAGCGGACAACAATTCGACCTGGTCTGTCTGTTCGACGTGCTCGAACATATCGACCAGGACCGGCAGACCCTGGCCGCGATCCGTTCCCTGCTTGCACCGGGCGGCCATGCGGTCGTCACGGTGCCGGCGTACCAGTGGCTATGGAGCCGGCACGATGAAGTCCTGCATCACAAACGCCGATACACCGCGTCCGAACTCAAGGCCAAGGCATTGGAAGCAGGCTTCCGCATCGAACGCATCTCCTATTTCAACACCTTGCTGTTTCCGCTCGCTGCCGCACTGCGGCTGAAGGAGCGGCTGCTGGGAGGTAGCCCGGGCGGCACGGCGGTACCGCCAGCGCCTGTCAACAAGGTATTCCGCCTGGTCTTTGGTTCCGAGCGCCATCTGCTACGCAGCATCAACCTGCCATTCGGCGTATCGCTGGTGGCGATCCTGAGTCCCGCATAAGATGCGCCGGACCCTGCAAACACTCCGCTGGCAACAGGCTCAGCGCTTCCTTGTGTCCGGTGTGCTCGTCACCGGCCTGCATGTGCTGGTCGCCGCCTCGGTGATTCGTTTTCTATGGCCGAATCCGATGTTTGCCAATGGGTTTGCCTTTGTCACGGCAACTGTTGTGTCGTATGTGATCAACACGCGCTGGAGCTTTTCCAGCAGCTTTCAGTCACGCAGCTTCCTGCGCTTCTGCGTCGTTTCCGTCATCGGCTGTGTACTGGCGATGGGCGTATCCGGCATAGCCGACGCCTATGGCTGGTCGTACTGGATCGGCATTGCGGGGGTGGTGATGGTGGTGCCGCCGATGACATTTTTGTTGCACAGTCTGTGGACCTACCGATGAAATCGATGACGACATTTCGCCCCGGCGTCGCCTTCGATGACATGCCGGCGTGGCATGGGCAACAGGGACAAAAAAAGCGGCGCACCGACTTCCTTGACCTGGCGATTGCCATCCTGGCCGGGATCGCCGCCTTCATGCTGACGACGGGTGGCAAGCTGCTGAGGCCGCGCTACATCGACTGGCTATGGCAGCAGGATCCGGCGACCTTCTTCCTCGGCTGGCATTTCTTCCGCAACACGCCTTTGCTGCAATGGCCTCTGGGCGCCAATCCCGCGTACGGTACCGACATCGGCAGCTCGGTCGTGTTCTCGGATTCGATACCCTTGCTCGCGCTGCTGTTCAAGCCATTTGCCGCGATGCTGCCGCCGACCTTCCAGTACCTCGGCCTGTGGATTCTGCTGTGCTTCGTGCTGCAGGCGGTATTTGCCAGCCTGCTGCTGGCGCGATTCACCAATGACCGCTGCTTGCGTGCGCTGGGATGCGCATTCTTTGCCTGTGCCCCGATTTTTCTCTGGCGACTCTACGGCCACTATGCGATGTGCGGCCAGTGGATACTGGTGGCCGGACTCTGCCTGTACTTCTCCCCACGGCAACGGTATGGACGCTGGATGCTGTTGCTGGCGGTCGCCTCGCTGGTGCATGCCTATCTGCTGGTGCTTGCCGGAGCGATCTGGGCTGCCGATATCCTGCAGCGCATGCTGAAAAAAGAACTGGGGCTGATGCGTGCCGCATTCTTCATGGTCAGCACCTTTGTCGTTGTGCTGCTGGTCATGTGGGCGGCCGGTTATTTCATGGTGGCGGGGGAGGGACTGAAAGGCAGCGCACCGATCCTCTACCGGATGAACCTGCTCTCGGTGTTCGATCCAGAAGAAATCTGGTCGCACCTGCTGCCCGACCTGCCGCAGACCGAAGGCGATTACGAGGGCTTTGCGTTTCCTGGTCTGGGCATGCTGTTGATGACACCGGTCGCGCTGTTCCTGTATCTGCGCGGACCACGTGGAAATATGGCATTGCGTACCGTGCTCCCGCTGCTCCTCGTCTGCATCGCGCTGGTCGTTTATGCCGCGTCGAACCAGGTCGCGCTCGGGAATCGCGAATGGTTTGCCTATCCTCTGCCACCGGTACTCGAAAGCATCGCGGCGACCTTCCGTGCAACCGGCAGGATGGTCTGGCCGACGGTATATGTGCTGTATCTCGCCGTGCTGGTGATGGTCTTTACTCGTCTGTCGCGACGTAGCGCGATACTGCTGTGCACCGGTCTGCTGTGCCTGCAACTTGCCGATTCGACCGCAGCATTCCGCTACTTCAGGCACAAGTTCAGCCGCCCGCCCGCCCAGATGGTCGAACTGCAGGCGCCGTTATGGAAGCAGTTTGCGACGCGCTACCGGCATATCGTGTTTGTCCTGCCCTACAACGCGCCCAAGGGCTATGTGCCGCTCGCCTTCTACGCGGGAAACAATGGCATGACGATCAATATCGGTTATTTTGCCCGGATAAGCGAGGAGAAACAGGCGCAAGCCCGCCGCCAGGTGGAAACAGCGGTGCGCGCGGACAAGCTGGACCCGGCGACGCTGTATGTGTTCCAGAATGAGGAGTTGTGGCAGGTCGCGCTATCGCATGGCGACAGCGCGGATTATGCGGGAACGCTGGATGGGTATCGCGTGTTTGCGCCGGGGTTCGCGCGGCGCTGAATGACGAATGGCTGAGTTGCCGGCCCGCTCAGGCCGCGTTTTCGGTTTTTTCCGCCTTGCGGGCAGCAGCCGTCACCGCAGCCGCCGTCGCCGCCGGCATGTCATCCAGTCCGGCTACCGCTGCAGTCTTGAGCTGATCCGGTCGGTTCACGATGAACACCGTGCCTTTCTTTTCGACGATGTTCAACTTCATCAAGGTATGCAGCGCGCGCGAGACGGTTTCGCGGCTGGTGTTCACCATGATCGCAATCTCATGCTGCTTCGGCAGACCTTCGATGACCTGGCCTTCATTGGTATCCCGCACAAACTGCTGCAACTGCGCAAACACACGCTGGAAAGCGTTCGGAATACTCAGCAGGGTGCGCTGACGCGATGCCGACCGTACGATCTGGGCAAAGTGAGTCAGGAAGCGCTCCGCGATCAATGGCCGGTTGAATATCAGCGCCTTTGCCTGGGCGGTCGGCAGGAAAGCCACTTCGGACTGCTGCACCGAGACAATCGAGGCCGAGCGCGGCTCGCCATCGATCACCGACAGTTCACCAAAATACGCACCCGGAGAAATGAAGTGAATCCCGATTTCACGTCCGTCTTCGGTTACGTCCACCACTTGCAGCCGACCGGTAAGCAGGAAGCATAAATGATCCGCGGTATCGCCCTTGCGCAGAACCATGTCATGGCTCTGGAAGGTTCGGCTGGACATGAGCTTGGCGACGACGACGAGCGTGTCTTGGTCCAGGCCCTTGAATAGCGGAATGTTGGCAGCGGTTTCTAATGCGATTGGCATGTAGCTTCAATAATCAACAGCTTTCAGGCTTGGGAATGCTGTCAATTAAACAGCACATCGGCCAAAAAACGTAAATATGCAATAACTTCAATTAGTTAAACGCTTGGTCAGAGCTAATTATTGCTCAAGACCATGCATTTCGCGTAGGAATTTTTTTGGAATATTTGGGGAACAATTTGCCAAACTAAATTGTTGTCGTTGAAACGCTGTGGAGCATGTTGGCAAGAACATAAACAATGCTGAACCCCAAGCCGTCCAGCCGCGTTTACAGAAACCAAGAGTAGATGAAGATGTTTCATTAAAAACTTGGCAAAACAATAAAAGGCCTGCGCATTCTGGGACGTTATTGCATGTTGCGCCTTTTAAAATACACGCCGGAAACCAGAAACATAGCCCCCTGGCAAGCTATGCTGCTATACTTTTCCCCAAAGTAGGGATAAATCCTATCTATAAAGCGAGAGAGATGATGCAACCGGTAGTTTCGACTGGCTGGAAGAAATGGGCGGCACTGGTCTGTATGACGGTAAGTTCGGCGTGCGCGTTTGCGGCCGATATGGCCGGTTCCGTCTCGTTCGCGATCGGTGAAGCAAATGTCATCGGTGAAGACGGTAAATCCCGTGCGGTAACCCGTGGCGAAAGCATCAACGCCGGACAGATCCTTGAGACAGGGGCGACTGGCCATATCCACTTGCGCATGGTCGACGGCGCTTTTGTTAGCATTCGTCCGCAATCGCGTCTGCGCATCGAGGACTATCACTACGATGCCGCCAACGCAGAAAACAACCGCATCAAGTTCGTCCTCGAAAAGGGCGTCGCCCGCAGTATTACCGGCCGCGCCGGCGAAGCCTCCAAACAAAATTACCGTCTCAACACGCCACTGGCAGCCATCGGCATCCGTGGCACCGATTTCGTGGTGCAGGCAACCGCCGATATCACGCGTGTCACTGTGCAGAGCGGCGCCGTTGTCATGTCGCCGCTGGCAGCCGATTGCCTGGCCAGCGCGCTCGGGCCATGCAAATCCACATCGAGCCGCGTGCTGACAGCCGCCATGCGCGACGCCTATCTCGAACTGCGCAATCGCAATGAAGCGCCGTTGCTGATCCCGGCTGAGAAAGCGCTTGAATCCCCCAACACCGTGGCCCCGCCTCGTCCGGAAGAGCCACGTGCGACGAGCGACAAACAAGCTAAAGGCAGCGTGGGAATCGATTCGCGTGATGCTGTGCGCGAAGCCACTGCAGACAACTTGAAGAATCAAGTTGATACCGCCATACCGCCCGCACCTACTCCGCCGCCTCCGCCCCCTCCTGTCGTAGAAAAGCCAGCGGAGTTCTGGTGGGGACGCTGGACGAAATTCATACAGCCGGGCGAGGATGGTAACCCCGTCACTGCGGCACAGGCTCCGGACCGTGAAATGTCGATGAGTAATGATGTGTTCGGCATGGTCAAATTAAAAGGTCCGGTCATGCTGCCGACCACCGGGGTTGCCAAATTTCAGCTGGCTGGTTCCGAAGCCTACGTCATGACGGACAAGAAAACCTTGGCTGCTGCAAATATTACGTCGCCAAGCCTGACCATGAACTTTGAACAGCGCCGTTTTGAAACGTCATTAACAATTAATTCCAACGGCATCGCGCCTGTCGCATTTCAATCGTCCGGTTCCATCAACAAAGACGGTGATCTGAGAGGTGATGCGAATGCAACGGGGACGGTCTTGAACGGTATGCTGTCTAGAGATACCGACCAGGCGGCATATGTATTCCAGCGTGACATTTCCGGCAACCAGAGCGTTGTCGGTGTTACCCGCTGGACCCGCTGATACCCGCCTTCCAGACATCGGTAGATGCTTCGTTTCTGTTTGCTCGGGGCTGCGCTATGCGCAGCCCTGATCGCACCCTCCGCACTTCCCGGACTGTTCACTCCTGTTGATCATGCCCTGAACGACTGGCGCGTGCGCTTTTCGGTGCGGCCGCATGTCGAGTCCCGCATCGTCATCGTCGACGTCGACGAGCATAGTCTGGCAGAGCAGGGCGCATGGCCATGGCCGCGCGAGACGCTCGCCCGCCTCATGAAAACCCTGATCGACGATTACCATGTCGCCGGCATTGCCGTCGACATGGTCTTCCCGGAAAAGCGTCCCAATGACCGCGTCCTGGCCGATCAGCTGCAGCGCCCCGAAGTCACCGGCGCGGTCGTCTTCGACCTTGAGCAGCGCAACCTCGCGGCGCTCAAGTTTATGCTGCCACCCGCCATGCCGGTCAGGATGGAAGAGGGCGCGCCCCAGGTCCCCGGCGTTCCCGTCGTCACCAATCATGCCAGCCTGATGCCTGCGCGCGTCGGTCATATCACACCGATCTTCGACAGTGATGGCGCCGTGCGCCGCCTGCCGCCGCTGGTCTGCGGCGTAGGCAGCGACTGTCGGCCCAGCCTTGCGCTCGCCGCGTATGCAAGCATGGTCGACAAGCCGCAACTCAATCTGCATCGTGGCCGGAGATGGTTGTCCGCCCCATGGGAACTATCCCTTGAGACCGATGACGGCGCGGCGATTGTCACCCTGCCGCTAAATGAAGATGGTTCGCTCGTCGTACCCTACCGGCATTCGCGCCAGGACTGGACGTCGGTCTCCGCTGTCGATGTCCTCAACCGCAAACCCGACCCTGCGGTGCTCAAGGGCGTCATCGTCCTGCTCGGCGGCACCGCACTCGGTTTGTCGGACGTGATTGCCACGCCGCTGGGTCCGGTGGCGGCCGGTCTCGAACCGCACGTCGAAATCCTGTCCGCCTTGCTCGACAATGATTTTCCGGTGCTGCCAAAGTCGGGCACGCTGCTCGCGGGATTGCTGTTGCTGCCGTTTGCGTTGCTGCTTGGCTGGCTGGTACGGCATTACGACAAGCCGCTGCAGCGCTCAGCCGTCTTCCCGGCCTGGCTGTTCGGGACATGGGTCGCCTCGGCATTGATCGCGCTGGCCGCGCTGCACTATGCCGGCATCCTGCTTCCCTTGTCGCCGCTCCTGGTCTTCCCGCCGCTCGCGGTATTGCTCATCCTGTCGACCGAGCTCTATCGCACCGGACGCGACCGGGCCGGTGTATTTGCCTTGCTGTCGGCCTACCTGCCGCGCTCGGTGGCCGACCGCCTCAGTGCCTACGGTCAGGTCCATACCACCGTCGATGCATCACGCCGTGAAATCACTGTGCTGTTTGCCGATATCCACGGCTTTGCTGGCCTGAGCGAACGCACCACGCCGGAGATCGTCGCCCGCCTGATGCAGCGGGTCTTTTCCGAGATGGCCGAAGCCGTCGTCAATCATCACGGCACCATCGACAAATTTATCGGCGACGCCATCATGGCTTTCTGGAACGCACCCGACGACGATCCGCTGCACGCCAGTCGGGCACTCGCCGCCGCAGTCGATATCCAGAAGCGCATGGACGCACTCGCACCTTTTTGCGACGAGCTCGGCCTGTTGCCGATCAAGGTCGGCATCGGCCTGGAAACCGGTTCGGCGCTGGTCGGCAATTTTGGTTCCGCGCATCGCCGCACCTTTACCGCATTGGGCGAGCCGGTCATCCTGGCCAGTCGTCTCGAAGGACTGACCAGCATGTACAAGGAGCAGATCCTGATCGGCCAGACTTGCGCCAGTGCGCTCGGCCTGCAGGATTTGCGCGTTTTGGGTACAGTCCAGATCCGAGGACGCATCCAGCCGGTCACGATTTACTGTACCAATTCATGAAACGACTATTTTCAAGGGACCGCTGGCAGCAGGCATGCGCAACCGCATTGACGGCAGCCGGCGTGCCTGCATTGGTGACGGCAAGGGCGACCGTGACAATGATTGCGGCACTGCCGATACTTGCAGCCGTGCCGCTGGACGCCCACGCGCAGCCCCAGGTTCAGCCCTCCGCGACGGGCGAGACACAGAAGCCTGCCATGCCCGCGCCGGCCTCCACGTCCATGCATGGCATCACACCGGACGATCTGGCCGCCTTTCCCGAGGCGCGCAGCCACCTGGACAACGGCAACCTCGTCGCCGCGCTCAAAACTTTGCAGGACATGGAACGCGCGCATAGTGACAATCCCAACTACTTCAACCTGGTTGGCATCATTGCGCTCAAGCTCGCCGATTACGCAACGGCGGTCACCGCCTTCGAACGGGTGGTCCTGATGCAGCCGGAGAATGCCGGCGCCTGGCTGGACCTGGCGATATCGTCCGCGGAAGCCGGCAACTTCACGAGCGCCAAAGGCTATTTCGATTACATCGAAAACCAGTTCAGCCCGCCGCCGGTCGTCAACATCGTCATCGCCCGCTACCGTGCGCGCATGGCGGCACGCGCCAATGTGTCGTTGTGGCAGTTCAGCATGGACGCCATGGTTGGCGTCGACACCAACGCCAACAGCGGCCTGCAAAATACCGCGATCCCGCTCACCTTCCGTGACGAACGTCAGGAGCTGTTACGTCGGGAGTATCTGCTCGATTCCACCTTCGAGGCGCGCAGCGACCGCTACGTACAGGCAGGCGTCGGCGCACGCTATCGCCAGCCCCTGGGTGACAACCTGCTCGATGTATCGATGGGATTGCGCACGCGCGACTACGTGCAGGAAAGCAGCTTCTCGACCGTCAGCGCCAACCTCAGCGCCGGCCTGTATCGGCCCACTCGCCTTGGCGATGCCAGTGTGCTGATGCACGTCGAGCACCTGTGGCTGGGTGGTTCGCCGCTGCTGCGCAACGTGCGCGCCGTCGCACAGATAGAACACCCGGTAGAGAGTTGCCGTATCGGCTTCAGCGCCGAGAACGAATGGCGGCGCTATACCGAGCTCAAAAACTTCGACGCCAACATATTGTGGGGACAGGCAGGCGTTGCCTGCGACTGGAAACTGGCCGACGTCCCGATCCAGACCATCGTGCTGGGACGCACCGGTCATGACAACCCGACCGGCGACCGCGCCGGCGGCGTGACCCGCCACAATGAACTGATTGCCCAGGTCGCCATGCCGATCGCCTGGGGCGCCCGTGCAGAATTCAGCACTACCTTCGCCAAAGCGGCCGACAGGGAAGGGTATAGCTCGGTGCTCGAAGACAATGCCGCGCGCCGCCTCGATCGCCGCAATATGCGGCTGACCGTCACCGTACCGTTAAACACGGCATCGGATGTCCTCTTCCTCGCCGAAGACAACCGCTTCAAGTCCAATCTGGCCCTGTTCAGGCAAAGCGGCAAAAGCATCAGTGTCGGATTCCGCTACAGGTTCTGACGCCGAAAGTTATACCAATTCCAACCTGCGGGCAGTTGAGGTAACGGTCCATATTGATGGCAGTAGCCGTCATGATCCAAATTGGCCAATTTCCCGTATAGCACAGCAGCAAATGGCTATGAATTTTTAATTCAAAATGCTATTCACAATTCCATTCAAAAAAGACATACTCACTATGAAAATCGATTAAATATTGCTATTCATAGAAATGAAGAAACATGGCTAAAATCCAACATATCGACAGGCTTTACCAGTTGCTAATGCGAGGGCCGGCAAGAACGTCGACTATCTTGGACGAGTTGGAAACCAGCCAGCCGACGTTTTCCCGGCTCTGGGCAACCGTGAAAGACGGCTTCGTATTAGGAGCAAGCAAAGCTCGGCAATACGCATTGCGGCGTCGCGTAGCGGGGGTTGATACGCCAATCCCGGTATTTCGTATTTCCGAAGAAGGGCAGGTTGAGCCGGTCGGCCAACTCCATCCTCTTCAAGGAGAGTTTTATGCGCTTACCCCGCTAGAGGGAACAGCGTATCAGATCTTCGAAGGAATGCCGTTCTTCCTGTCGGATCTGCGTCCGCAAGGTTTCTTGGGCCGGGTGGAACCAAGCAAACATCGCGACCTGGATCTGCCGTCGGATATTTTGAAATGGACCGATGAGCATGTGCTTAAGTACATCTCGCGTCGCAGCGAGCATGCGCCCGGCAATCTGCTTCTGGGAAATGAGTCATACGCCAGATATATCGCAGACATGATGAGCGCGCGGGAGTCAACCATGCGGGAGATCGACCGGGCCGCGCACTATCCAAAAATGGCAGAGCACTCCATGCAAGGAGAGCCGCCTGGTTCCTCAGCAGGCGGCGAGCAGCCGAAGTTCACTGCAACCATTGAGCGCAACGGCGAAAACGCAGTCATCGAACACGTCATCGTGAAATTTTCTCCCCAGGTCGCTACGCCGAGCGGTCGCCGCTGGGGCGATTTACTTATCTGCGAACATCTGGCGCTCGAAGTGTTAAGTCGCAACCAGATAGCTGCGGCGAAAACATCGATCCTCGAAACGGGAGGGCGTGTGTTCCTGGAGGTAGTCCGATTTGACAGGGTCGGACTGAAAGGGCGACGTCCAATGGCGACCTTTTCTGCATTGGATGGGGATCTCGGCATGCTGGATCAGAGTTGGACAGTGGTTGCCCGTGAGCTTGGCCGCCGTGGCGAGTTGTCACCAAAAGACGTGCAGACAGTCGAAATCCTTGACCTTTACGGGACACTCATCGGTAACACGGACAAGCATCATGGAAACATCGCCGTCGCGTGGTCATTCGATCGGCGACATCAATTGCTCGCTGCCTATGACATGCTGCCAATGCTATATCGTCCGAACACGCATGGTGAAATTGTCGAACGAGAATGGCTGCCTAACTTGGGGACGCGACTTGAACTACGACATCTGCCATTCTGCTATGACATGGCAAATCAATTCTGGACGGACGTACTGAACGACCCACGCATTTCCGCAGAATTCAAGCAGGAAGTCGCATCTCGCCATGCGAATACGATGCGTGCTTTAGATATACAAAAAAGTTGAGCACAAGGGCGCTGGTGAGTCCTCGTGATCACCCACTGCGCAATCAGCCATTCAGTAAATCATAAAGTCTTAACCGCAAACAAAACCCCACCAACTTGCCCACCATCGCCTACAAGCCCCTTCCCCTTGGCAGGGGCGCCCGGCGAGGGGGAAGGTTGGGATGGGGGTTGAGTGCATCAAGCATCGACTAACCGCTCTAAGATAAGAATTGAGTGCATCAAGCATCGACTGACCGCCCTAAGATAAGAATTGAGCACATCAAGCATCAACGGACCACTCAATAACCCGACCCCGTCGCATTGACAGTCCCAAGGCAAGCGAAAAAGCGCGTAGCGCCGAGACGTTACGCTGAACGACGACTCCCGCCAATACATAAACCAGCCTTCAACCTATCGAGAGCTTAACGCGTAGGCCGCCCACCGCCGGATGCATGCCCGCATGACCTCCAGTGAAAACCGCATCCCTTTTGCCGGTAGCAAACCAAGCACCATTCTGAAAACCCGGCACACGACCTCGACGGCAATGCATGCGACAGAGCGGTCTTGCTAGGCCGCGCAGCGGATCGCTCTCGCCCAGATATAGAACAGCGCCGTTCTACCCTTGCAAACGACTAAATCAGTCCCTCGCAACAAAAAAACCACCCATATTTCCGCCCAAAACAATAAAACCAACACTTCCGTATAGACAGACAAGTTATTAATAAGCATCTAAAACAGGCAACACCTACATATAAACCACGCAAAAATGCCATCCTGACAAGGAAACCCATTGCAAAAATGCATGATTGTTGGACGGTGGCAACGATTTCATCGTAGAATCGCGAGCAGTCCGAGAACGCTGCGGATTGAGCGTGTTGTTTTTGAGAGAAAGAAAGACACGTGTGATGACCATCACATTGAAACTTGTCTAGCCTCAATACTATACGCACAGCAACTGGCTCAACACAAAAAAAGCCGGCTTCGCTGGGATTCTTAATTTTTCCTTTTTGGGAGTTTTACAAATGGCAATTACCGTAGCAATGCAACAAACAGTCGCCGCAATGTACGCTGCACTGTTCAACCGTGCACCTGAAAAAGCTGGTCTCGATTTCTGGTGCGGCCAGCTGGACTCCGGCGTTTCGCTGGCAGCTATGGCTCAAACAATGTACGAGACAGCACCTGCTCGTGCTACTTACCCTGACGGCATCAGCAACGCTGACGTTGTTAAAGCTTTCTACCTGAACGTTCTGGGTCGTGCTGGCGACGCAGAAGGCCTGGCTTTCTGGGAAGCCCGCCTGAACACACTGGGCACCAAAGGCGCCCTGATCGCTGAAATGGTTGCAAACGTTCAGTCCTACACTGGTACTGATCCTGCTGGCGTTACTTCCAAAGCACTGTTCGACAACAAGGTTACAGTCGGTTTTGCTTACGCAGTTACCCTGGGCAAGGAAGACGTTGAACTGGCCAAGTCCGTCCTGGCACTGGTTACAGCAACTGACACATCCGCTGCTCTGAGCGCTGCTAATGTCGGCCAGACTTTCACTCTGACTACTAGTGCTGACACACTGGTCGGTACATCCGGCAACGACACCTTCACAGGTGCATTTACAGGACTGCAAGGTTCCGACACCATCATCGATCAATCCTCGACTGATGCTGACGTTGCAAACCTGACTCTGACTAGCGCAATCAGTGCCGGCAACGCTAACAAAGCAAAGATCGCAGGTGTTGAAAAAGTTAACCTCGAGTGGAATGCATTCGGTACCGCTTCTGTTGACGCTGAAAACATCTCCGGCGCTACTATTACGCTGACAAGCGCAAAGGCTGGCTTCTTGGGTAACGGTACTGTTACCAATGCTGCGAAGAACACTGTAACCGCTGGTTCGGGCATGGTTGGTACACTGACAGTCGCAGGTATTACCGAAGCAACCGTGAACGGCGGCGTTGCAAAATCTCTGGTTGTTGATGGCACTACCACCAACACAAAGAACCTGAGCGTTACTGTTAACGCTGGCACAGCTACTACTTCCGTTGACGTCGGTTCCACAAATGGCTTCGTTGCTGCGACTATTGATGCTGGTGCTGCAAAGACCATCAAGGTTACGGATGCCGACGCAGTTGCCACTACTGACGGTTACACTGCAACTGTCAAATCCAGTGCTGCTACTGTTAGCTTGACAAATGAGTTCGACGTACTGAACTACGAAGCGACCGTAAATCAGACACTGACTCTCGTTGATAACATCGAGAAGTCCATGACGATCACTGGCGCTGGCAAGGTCGCAGTTGAAACAGTGCTGGCGAACGTGTCGGGTCTTACATTGACCGGCGCGGACTCCTTGAAGATCACCGATGCTGCTGCTACTGGCGATCTGACTAAGATCGACGCTAAAACTGTTGAACTGGCAGTGAACGCTGGTGGCACAGTCACTTTTGTGAACGGCCAAAAGGTCCTGTTGTCTTCGGATCAAAGCTCGACGCTGACCGTAAAGAATGGTGCAGTTGGTACAGCTGATAGCCTGTCCTTGTCGGTTACCAAGGCCCAGACTTCGCTGACAACTTCTGACGTTGAGACAACCAACGTTGCTGTTGATGTCGCTGCGACGACTGTCGTTGGCGGCTACGATATCAACCTGGCTACTTTCAATGCCGGCACGAAGAAGGTTGTTCTGACTGGTAACAATTCTGTTGAATTCGGTACCGCTCTGACAGCAAAAACATTGGACGCTTCTGGTCTCACTGGCAACCTGAAAGTTGTTTCTACTTCCACGGCTGCGATGGACATCATCGGCTCCGTCGGTAAGAACAACATTGACACTGGCGTTACTGCTGCTGGTGCTACCGCTAGCGTGACTACTGGTGACGCCGATGATACGGTGAAGTTCGATGGTACTGCTGGCGATGCAGTCGCTAACGTCGGTGGCGGTAAGAACAGCGTGACTTCCGCGGTTGTGGGCGGTACGCTGGTTGTGAATTCCGGTGCCGGTGACGACACTGTTCTTGCAACTGCTCTTTCGGCTGGTACCTTGGTTGCTAGCCTGGGTGACGGCAAAAACACCATCTCTACAACACTGGCTAACGGTGCAACTGACAACGTGACCATCGCTACCGGCGCTGGCGCTGACAGCATCAAGTTGGGCCTCGGTACAAACGACGCTACCGACGTTCTGACAATCACTGCTGGTGACGGTACCGACACGCTGACACTCGACACAACCGGTGCACTGAAACTGGGTACGATTTCTCTGTCCGGTATTGAAGCGATCCAAATCGGTGCTGCTAGTGCTGCTGGTACATCGGCTACCTTCGCTGCTAAGATCCTGAGCGGTCAGTCCTACGCAATCGCTGGTGGTTCGTCCACTACTGTTACGGTTGATGCAACAGCAACGACCGCAGGCGAAACTATCGACCTGAGCAGCCTGGTTATCGACCAGTCCCTGACTAAGGCAGTTACTAGCGTTGTTATCAACGGTACAGCACTGGCTAATTCTGGTGACACAATCACTGGTACAGCAATTGCCGACACAATCGATGGTAAGGCTGGTAAGGACACCATCACTGGCGGCAAGGGTGCTGATGCTCTGACTGGCGGCGCTGATGCTGATACGTTTGTATTCGCTGCTGGTGATTCCGGAACGACGACTGCAACTGCTGATACTATCGCTGACTTTGTTTCTGGCACTGACAAGATCAAAATTGGTCTTGCTGGTACAGTAGCGAACTACACTGAAGTTGATGGCGCAGCGGTTGCAACTTTGGCTGCCGCAGTTACAGCCGCGGATGCAGCATTCGCTGGTAGCGCAACGAATCTCCAGTTCTACGCAGTGTTCGATCTGAATGGTACTGGTGCCGGTGCGCTGCTCGTTGACCTCAACGATGACAATGCAACGGATCTGGTCATCCAATTGACCGGTGTTGGTACAGCTGCAGGCTTTAACTACGCTGACATCATTGCCTGATCTTTATAGGAGATGCACCCTAGGCGCAAGCAGAGGGTGTTAATAAAAGCAGTTAAAACCCTGTCTCTCAATAGGAGACAGGGTTTTTTATAAGAACAGTAATAGCAAAATAGCAGTAATGCAGACTGGTGCAGTCGCCATCTGCACCGACCAAGAAGGAATTTGACGGCTGGGGAGTGCAAACTCCTCAGTCTTTTTTTGTTTTTCAAGAGCACAGCAAATTAGTTTATTGCTTGTGAGCGTCGTATCTGAATCAATTGCTAAATTCGTTTCGAGACTGCGATTTCTACCGCGAAACTGAACATTGACAATGCATTCTCTATATAAGCCCGGCCGGTAGGCTAAGTAGTAAAACCGCTGTTGCCAAACGAACCCCGTGTGTTGCACTGGGCCGCTGAGGAAATACTTACCCAGCGATATTTACTCCCAGCGGTGACCACCATCGAAGCTTTGTTCCTTCAACTAAGAAGAGAACTCGATCCCACCCTAATTCAAACTCAACCTGTCAAGCTCGGCAAGCCGTACCCATTGGAACAATGCTTAGAAATTTCATTGGCGATGCAACATCATTTACAGAGACTCGATCCATCAACCTTAGCTGGGCCGTCGAGATTAGGTTACTCGGCATTGGCGGGCTTTCCGCGTTGCGGAGGAAGTATGCGGCAGGTATGGGATGACCTGCGTGGTGAATACTTTCAGAATGCGTTTTTGGCAGGGGCGTTATACATCGATGTCTCCAACGATACGGTCACCCGTACCAAGCCGCCGGTTGAAATTCTTTCCTTTGCGGATGCGCACTTCAAACCTGTCGAAGATTATCGCCACTTCGCCACATTGGCGTCGCGTTACTGGAAAGCACATTTTTCCCCCAACCATATTGGGCCAACCCTTGCGCCGTACTTTCCCCTGATAGCCGTAATACCTGAAAGTGGTGTGCACTTCCAGTCTATGTCTGGCTACATCCTTGCAGTTGTAGCGACTGGAGAATTTCGTCCCAGCGAGGTAGTGTTGGACGCACCGGCGATGAAAGCCGACTTATTTGAACTTATCGCAAACTGTCTTGCAGGGTCTTCGTTTGAGGTGGCAAGTGACCCGCTAAAGGGGCGTGCGATGGCACTTCATTATTGCAAAAAATATCGTGCTGAAGGCTACCGTCAAGCTGCCGAAGCACGTACAAACGCATTACGAGATTTGTTGGAGGCGAACAAGCGTTTATCCAGTTTGAAAGTCACGGTCATGGCACCTTAAGAATCGGAGATATTGAACAGCTCAATAAAATGTCCTGCACCGAGAAAGCAATAATCTACTGACCGGGACTGATCGGCTCTTTTACGCTCCAGGTACTTCTCCCTACAGGTAAAATGCCTAGCAACCTATTTAAGGAGCGACACCTATGAGCGATTGGACGGCAGGCTATGTGGCAGATATCGGTTATACCTATGGATATTACAGTGAGCTCAATCCACTACACCTACGTTTTGCATTCTTGAGTGCAGGATTAGCAGAGCCAAACGTTCGCGTTGCATGCGAGCTTGGCTTCGGGCAAGGGTTAAGTGCAAACATACATGCTGCTGCCTCTATCACCAAATGGTACGGTACGGATTTCAATCCTTCACAAGCCGCCTTTGCCCAAGAACTAGCACAGGTATCAGGTTCTAATGCGCAATTATTTGATGAGGGTTTTGCCGAGTTCTGTGCACGCTCGGATTTACCTGATTTCGACTACATTGGGTTGCATGGCATCTGGAGTTGGATCTCGGATGAGAACCGTAAAACCATAGTTGACTTTCTTCGTCGCAAGTTGAAGGTTGGTGGCGTCCTATATATCAGCTATAACACGCAGCCAGGTTGGGCAGCCATGGTGCCGATGCGTCATTTGCTCACTGAGCATGCCGAAATCATGGCAGCACCCGGGCGCGGTATAGTTTCGCGCGTAGATGCCGCCATGGATTTTGCTGGAAAACTGCTTGCTACCAATCCGCTCTACGCTCGTGCCAATCCTCAAGTTGTCGAGCGTATTGCGAAGATGAAAGAACAAAACCGCAACTATCTTGCTCATGAATATTTCAACCGCGACTGGCATCCTATGCCGTTTGCCGAGATGGCAGAATGGCTTGCGCCAGCAAAGCTCGATTTTGCTTGTTCCGCCCATTATTTGTCACATGTAGATGTTGTAAATTTAACGGAAGAGCAGCAGACGTTTTTGAAAGAGATCCCCGACGTAATGTTTCGTGAAAGTGTGCGGGATTTCATGGTCAACCAGCAATTTCGCAAAGATTATTGGGTTAAAGGAGCACGTACATTATCTGCCTTAGATCGGATAGAACACATACGGCAACAACGAGTGATCCTAGTAGTCTCTCGAGCTGACGTCTCGCTTAAGACAAAAGGAGCATTAGGCGAGGCCAAGATGAGCGAAGCGGTGTATAGCCCGATCCTTGATACCTTAGCCGGTCATTCAATTTTAACGGTTGGACAAATCGAGCAGGAAGTAGCAAGTCGCGGTATCAGCTTAGGGCAAGTTGTTGAAGCGTTGATGCTACTTACACATATGGGCGTTTTGACGGCTGTTCAGGATGCAGAGTCCATTAACAAAGCTAAACCGCATGTCGACAAACTGAATTTGTACCTCATGAGCAAAGCACGGAGTAGTAACGAAATTAGTTACCTCGCCAGTGCCGTGAACGGAGGAGGCATTGCTCTCGGCCGCTTTCAGCAGCTGTTTATACTAGCAATCCGCCTAGGTAAAACGGAACCCGCAGAGCTTGCAAGTTTTGTCTGGAACATTCTCTCCGCGCAGGGACAGAAGATTGTCAAAGAAGGTAAAACGTTAGAGACAGTGGAGGACAACCTTGCTGAACTAACAGCACAGGCGACTACTTTTACAAAACAGCAGCTGCCAATATTGAAGGCACTTCAAGTCGCTTGAGATTAGACGGTCAAGTACGATCTGCACATCAATCGCAAAGACGGCGTTTGATAGCCGGAGAGTGAAAGCTCTTCGGCGTATTTATATGCCGCTTAGGCCCTCGAACCAAGTATCTAACTTCCGAAGGCGAATAGGTAGGGATCCGGTTGCGTAGTCATCTGCTGCCTGTCTTTGGCAAACGGCACATGGATGAGATCGGCAGGCATGAAGTCATCGCGATGCATCACGCGCGGCGTCACGAAGGCGCATCGCCGGCATCCGCCAATCGATTGCTCATCATGATGCGCTACATCTATAACCTTGCCATCAAATGGGGCATCCCGGGTGTGAAGGTCAATCCTGCATCGGGTGTGCGTCTGCTGGAAGAGAACAACAAGCGCGAACGTTTTCTTAGCAAGGTCGAAGTGCAGCGCTTGTACGACTGCCTGCTGTGCAGTGAAAACCGCATACTGCAGTACATCGTCCCGATGCTGATCTATACCGGTGCGCGTCGCCGCGAAGTGCTGACTGCACGGTGGGAAGATATCAATCTCGATACGATGTCGTGGCGCATCCCGATCAGCAAGAGCGGCAAGGCGCGCCATGTGCCCTTGTCCAATGCGGTGATTGAATTGCTGCGCAAGGTGCCGCGCCTGAAGGAGTGTCCTTACGTCTTCGCCAATCCCAACACGCACAAGCCTTATGTGTCGATCTTTTATTCATGGGATACCGTGCGCCGCAATGCCGGCATACCGGATGTGCGCATCCATGATCTGCGGCATAGCTTTGCCAGCTTTCTGATTAACGCCGGTCGCTCGCTGTACGAGGTGCAACGCATTCTTGGTCATGCGCAGATCACGACCACGCAGCGCTATGCACACTTGAGTAGTGAGACCTTGCTGGATGCGGTCAATGAGGTGGTTAAGCTGAGTGGCTTGTCGGGCATGGGGGGAACCTCGGCTTCGACGTAGGGGTATTGTTCGCTGTGCCGCGCCACAGGCGCGCTCAAAGGCCACAAGCGCTCATGGCAAACCGATGAATGCCTGTTGCGTAATCATCTGCTACCCGTCTTTGGCAAGCGGCACATGGATGAGATCGTCAGGCGTGAAGTCATTGAGATGCATCATGTGCGGCGTCATGAAGGCGCATCGCCGGTATCGGCCAATCGCCTGCTCATCATGATGTGCTACATCTATAACCGCGCGATCGATCAACGATCAGGTCACAGCGTTCATCGATCACTTGAACGGTCTATCGGACCATGAGCGTCTTTTAGGTGCCGCAATTCGTCATCCAGCAATTTCAACAAGGCTTTCATCTTTTCGGTTTCAAAAAATGGTTCAAAGACTGCAGCAACTTTGACAGGTGTTTCATATGTAACTTCCCCATTGAGTATCTGTCTCAACTTCTGCATACCAGGGTGGGCATGTCCCGCGTAGCCAGGGGGGAAAAAGCTTCTGTACATGGGCGGGAATTTGTTCACTTTCAAGATACTGTTGAATCCCAACGTCAAGTGCATGATCAGATGTCGACGTTGACTCTCCCTGTCGGAAGGAATTTCTCCTGACAGGAAATCTGTTTTCCTATGCAATTCATATGCCGGACGAATCAGGTGGTCTTCGTAGTTACGGTGAAAGTGAGTCGCTTTCCCACTTTCCGGCGGCACGCCTTCTTCTGAAATCAGCACTCTAAACACGCCTTTGCGATCGAACGCCGTCAGAAGGACATCATATGTTGCTGGTTCACAGAGCACTTCCATCTGATCACGATTCAGCGAACTGATATCGCCATTCTTAGGGGCAGCCACTGTAAGTTTGATTCCATCGTGCCAGCTATTGACAAACGCGCTATCGGAAGAGGTCGACATCAAGCCCAATTCCTTAAACTTCTTTCCTTCTGTGAACAGCTTAACATGCGAATTGTCATGCGAATTAATGCCAGCGGTCATACCTCGGTGCAACAGGCCTGGGTAGGAGCCGCCGCGCTCCCTTATTTTTGCGAGTGCGCTCTGGATATGAGTAAGCATCTTTGCCTGTTCCGAGGTCAATGAACGATCGTGTCGCATTGCCTCGCTAAGGCCGCCGCCATCTTGGATGTACTTTTTTAGCGCTCCGATTTCCTCTCCGGTCAGGAGCGTTTCGAGTTCGTTCAGGCTTAAAGGAACGTAAGGCTGCTTCTTCGCCGGGGGTATCTCGGTGTCTAGAGAACGCGAGATATGTTTCGCTGCCCGCCCATGTGCTGTGCGAAGAAAGCCTTCCATAAGGCTTGCAGTCGAGCCACGTCGCAATGGCGTCCGTAACTGCGGGCTGTCCTCAGCAGCTGGAGTGGCATTGGAAACCGTCGGAGCGGCGTCAGGGTAACGTAAGTCCGGATAACTGGCACGTTGTCTTCCCGTTGGGGAGGTTGGGTTGTTTGAAGGGCTTTCTGTACCTTCACTTCGATTGTCAGTAGGAAAACAGCATCCAATTGAAGACGCGGCGGCGCTCCATATATTATTCATTTCGATGTTCTCCTCTATGACTTGGACTCTGGTATTTAGCCTGGTTGTAGATGAGTGTCAAAAAAGAAAAAGTTGTTCCATAGGGATCCTAATTAGGCTCCATGCGATGGGATAAGTGGATATTTTTCTTCACATAAGCGGCCAAAAGAACGGTGTTACCCATTAGCCGCCCATCGTCAACAGTCCGAAGTCAATACTCACAATGTGCTGCGATAGTCGTATTCGATGTGGCCGTCGCTTGAGATTTTGCAGCTCATCGTGTGCGCCCTAGTTTGTGCGCCGTAGCTTTAATCGAGACAATGCCGTTTTAAGTGAAATGCATATTTAAATTATCATTCTTGCAATGATATTTTCTTTTTGCTATTGTCCCGTCTACATTTTTGGCGGGAGGCATTTTGGTATGGGCAGTATTTTAATCAGCGTTCCGGATATGGCGGATGGTGATCTGGTGTTCGATGAGGCCGAAACAAAACTGATTCTTACATTTTTCTGGCCCCACAAATCGGCGGACATCGGTGGCATGACCGTTGATAACGATGCGCGCCGACTAGCGCAATCCGCATTGATCGCCGCTATCGACGGATCCTATGCAATGGGCTTTATCGACGCATTGGGGCGGACCATCGTGCGCCCAGGCTCGGGCATCAAGTCCCTTGCACAAAAACTCGGTCGCAAGTTTGTCAAGCACTGGTGGAAGCATGCTACACAGCGTAACCTTGAAGACGTCAAAATTTATGATGCCGTGAAAGTCACCATCGCATCAAAGTTAAAGTTTCGTATTGACGCTACGCTGCAAGGCGTTGCCCTCAAGCGTGGCAATGCGCCATTCTACGCAACCACTACCGGCGTGGCGCTCGTATGGGCATGAACTCTCGCGAGCTCCGGTCTTTGTCAATCTGGATTGGAGGCGCCCTGGCTGTTGGCATACTCGCGCTTTACGCGGCGGTTGTTCGTTCAACGATGAACGAAAATCCGGTCTCACTGCTTGCCTGCATGGAGGTCGAAGCATCATGGCGCGCATGGACGTGCGAGAAAGTGCTCCGCCATGCGTCGTTGACGGAAGATCAGGTGCGTCAACTCAATCAGGAGGCCGGGCTCCGCTTCCCTCTGGCGATGGAGAATCCCAGGCATGTCGAAGAGATGTTCGCGTTATTCATCGACAGAGGCGTCGATATCAATGCACGCGACCAGGACACCAAGGGATGGACTGCATTGCATGGCACCTCCATGGGGGACCCTGCAGAGAAAGTCGCGATCCTGCTTAGGCATGGCGCACGGATTGACCTCCGTGACAGCGACGGCCGAACGCCATTGGACCTCGCGCGGTTGGCACAGCAAAAGCAACCTGCGAACCCGCATATCGCCGAGACGATCCGGCTCCTTGAAGAAGCGCAGGGAAAATTGCCGTCATAATCGATTGTGCTGGTGTCGTCGTACAGATGTTGCGAGATGGTTGAAACCGCAAGATGCTCCAATGCGATGAGATGGATTCCTGTCCTGTTAAGTGCCACCACATCCATCGTCTTGCGGCTTGCGAAGAATGGGGTCAAGTCTTGCATTAACGTACCTACCTCCCAATTAGCCGTTAGTCCTGGCCAAATGTATACGTCACATCTTTACGTGAAAGGTCACACGAGAGTCAGGCCTTTTATGTAGATAGAGTCCTACAAAATTACAGCAATGCAGAGGTTGCACGCGCATCCTGCGTCGTCCAGGAAGATATTTACAGCCGGAGAGTCAAAGCTCTTCGGCTTTTTTTAGGCGGTTGCTGCATGGCGTTTGTACGACAGTAGCTTTGTCGAGAAGCTTACATGGCCGTACGCTGGAAAATGCGCCATGCGATTCGCCCGCACTGCGTGCCGAAAACGGACGGCAAACATGCATGCCATGGAGTTTAATGTGATGGGGTAGCCTCTGGCGGACTGCATGGCTGAACAGTTTCAAGCGTGACCGACCGAGGCGAGAGAGTCTTCTGCGTCGGTCGAAGCATGACCAGGTCGACGAAATACAGCACAGCTGCATATCCGTAGATACACATTAGGACAAGTGCAGCGAAGACGTGATATCCGATCACTTCGGCGTGCCCAGGCTGATGGTTCATCGCTGTCTCCGGTATGAAATGTTTGTACCAATGTACCGCTAGGCGGTTACAGAGATTTGATTCATCGCAAAGGTATTTTTAGGTGCCGGACCTATCTGTAGGCGTGACCGCGTGCAAAGAATGAAGTCAAGTCTTGTAGCTGGAGCTTGTCCGTTACGTCGTCCTGAACCCCGTACGTGCAGGCATGGTGAGCGACACAGTCGAGTGAATCTGGTGTTCTTGCGAGACGACGGTTGGGATGTCGCCAGCAAAATTTGTACGGCATGCCAGCGAAGGTGAGTGATTGCAAGACCTAACTCCCGGTTTTGCGGACTTGGTTTTCTGGGATGCGACGTGAAATCCTCTTGTCCTGTCTTATCGGGATGGCATGGCTTTCCGGCAAATCAATGCTGCAAGATTGAAACCGAAAGTCTGTTGCCAACCCGATACTTCCATTAAAATAATCCCCGGCTCAATTCCGAGTGCAACTTGTAAACCAGCTAACACCTACCAACACGGAAGTCGGCGAATAGCCACCGAATAAAAACGTGCCTGCATGCGCACCGGCCCAGCGTCCGTTTGCATGCGTGCCAATCCAATATCAAACAGACCTTCATCGAAAGAAGGCATTGATCACGTCAAAATGTCTTGACGTCTATATCAGGGGGAAACCATGGGCTTCGACTGGAAATCAACGACCTTCGTCCTGCAGAGCCCGGGTGCGGCGACTGCGGACCGCCTTGCCGACTTCAAGGCTTACCTTGCCGCCAACAAGGCAGCCGGGCTGAACACCATCACGCTCTTTTCGCCGGTGCCGGTTGATCCGGTGACTGGCGAGATCAAGGCAGCCTTCACGCCCGGTAACGCGTACAACGCTGAAGCAAAAAGCCCGGATTACTTTGGTGCCTTTACTGCCGCCGCGCATGAAGTGGGATTGAAAGTCATCTGGAAGCCGCAGTTCAACCTGGACCGATTACAGCCCGATAACGTGAATGAGTTTTCCACGCCGGCCAACTTTAACGTTGCTAATTTTCTGGCCGGGGTCAAGACATTCTGGGCGCAGTGGGCCCCGGCGGCGCAAGCCTATGGCGCCGACATGGTCATTATGAGCACCGAGAACGGAGCCTATGCGGCCAAATATGAAGCAGCCTGGCGCGACATCATTGCCACCATACGCAAGGATTACAAGGGGCCGTTGACCTACGCGGAGAACAACATCGTTTCACGCGACTATGCGCATGGACCGGATGACATTCCCTTCTGGGATGCGCTCGATTTCATCGGCGTGGACGCTTACAACCCAGTGGGGAACGGTGGTTCGACCAGTTACGAGACAGCAGTGCAGGATTTCCATGCGAACAGCGTCAATATCAGGGACAACGGCTTCAAGGTTGACATCCCGGCGGTGTTGAAGGCGTTAAGCGCCAAATTCGGCAAGCCGGTACTGTTTGCCGAATTTGGCATACGTTCCGTGGCGGGCGCATCGTCGATGCCGGCGCAGTTTGCCTTGCAGCCCGGCGAGACGGTGGATTTTCAGGAGCAGTACAACTACTACAAGGCGTTTCTGGATATCTATCGCAATGAGTCCTGGGTTGCGGGAGTTAGCACCTGGAATGAGCATAACGAATGGTCTCCCTATCCGACGCATCCCTTGTGGGCCCACTACACGGAAACGTTTGGGCGTGCAGGTGGCGATTATCTTGGGAAGCCAACCGAGCAGTTGCTGAGGGACTACTGGCTCGAGATGTCGGCACCCGGCATTACCGTCAAGGCATTGCACAATGCTGACGGCAGCTTCCGCCAGAACGATGTGCTTGTCGGCGGTGCGGGCGCGGATATATTTGCCGAGCTGGGCGGCACCTACCGTGCGTATGGCGGTGCCAAGGCTGACATTGCCGTGTTCACTGGCGCACAAAGCGGCTACACCGTCACCAGCGAAGGTGCCGCGCTTAAGGTCATCGATAAAAGCGGCAAGGAAGGCACAGGTACCCTGTACGACATCGAGCGTCTGAAGTTTGCGGACAAGACCATCGCGCTCGATATCGCGGGCAGTGCCGGACAAGCGTATCGCCTCTACCAGGCAGCGTTCGACCGCAAGCCGGATCTTGGCGGTCTCGGTACGTGGATTGATTTGATGGACAAAGGCATGAGCCTTACCGAAGTGTCGTCGTACTTCCAGCGATCGGATGAGTTCAAGACCCTCTACGGGACCACCGTGAGCGACGACAGATTTGTCGAGCTGCTGTATCAGAACGTGCTGGACCGTCTGCCGGACCCCGGCGGTTACGCGACCTGGAAGGGCGTTCTGGAAGCGAAATCATGGACAAGGGAGCAGGTCCTGATCGGCTTTAGCGAAAGTACGGAGAACCAGGTCAAGGTCATCGGCTCGATCCAGAATGGTATTGAATACCAGGCCGTTGCCTAACGCTGGTGCCGCAGGTCGCCCTGTTACCAGATCACGTTTTACCCTTAGGAGGAGACCACCAAATGAAAAAAACCCGCGTCATCGGTGTCATCGCATCGGCCATATTGCTCGGCTGCGGCGGCGGGGCTGATATCAATACCGCTGCTGAGTCCTCTACTCAGTCGACCTCTCAGTCCGCCTCCCAATCCGCTTTTCACTCTACTTCCCAGTCCGCTCCGGCTGACGAAGTGTTATTAGCAAAACCGCTCCGGCTGGTAACGGTTACGGACACCATTGCCACGTTCTCGGGGGTGCGGGGAAATTACACCGTCTCAAGAACTGCCACAGGCTATACAGTGACCGACAATATCGGTTCTGATGGCACCCGCACTTTTGCTGCCGGTGAAATTAAAGTTCTTAAATTTGCCGATATTTCCATCGACCTGGAACTCATTAACAAGTCCGCGACAGTATCGTCCACAGATCTGGCTTCCCTCATTGAGCTGTATATCGCTTACATGAACCGGGTACCGGATGCCGAAGGCTTGAGCTACTGGATCGACCAGATGAAAGCGGGGATGAGCCTTGAGGACATGGGCAAGATTTTCTATAGCGCTGCGGTCGCCAATGCGTCGCTGACGGGCTATCTGCCCAATGCAACCAACGATGATTTTGTACGAACGATCTATAAGAATGTGCTCGCCCGGTCAACGCCGGATGCGGAAGGTCTCGCATATTGGGTCGATCGGCTTAATACCGGCGCTGCCACTCGCGGCACGCTGGTGAAGTCGATGCTGGCGTCTGCGCATACGTTTAAGGGCGATGCGACGTACGGCTGGGTCTATGACCTGCTCACCAATCGAATTGCAGTCGCGTATGAGCATACCGTCAGCCAGGGAGTAACTTACAACTCGGCGTCCGATGCGATCACCATCGGCAAGGCGATTTCGGGCGCTGTGACTGCCACGGACACGACTGCGGCGGAGACAGCAATTGACGAGCTGATGGCAGACAAACGGGCAGCAAGCGCAACCATTGTTTCCGGCGCGGTCTCCATGGGCAATGTTGTGTCAGACGGTACGGTATCCGCCTACCGCGTCGCCAATGGCGTAAAGGATGCGTTTATCACCAGTGCGAAAGTCGACTTTAACGGCCAGTACACACTGAACCTCGGCGCATATACCGGACCGGTCCTGGTCGAAGTATCAGGAGGAACGTATAAGGACCCGGCAACATCGGCGATCGCATCTGTTTCTTCACCGATGCGTACCGCAATCGCCAACGCAACGGGTGCGGTCAAAGCCAATATCACGCCCTATACGGAAGCTGCGGTCGTGAACGCGAGTGTAGCAAGTGGTGGTCTCACCTCGATCAACATCACGGTTTCATTTGATAATATCAACACCAAGTTGGGCTTTGATATCAGGATAACCAGGCCATCCAACATCGCGCAGAAGTCGAATGATTTCGCGACGTCGAAGTCGACTGGTTATGGTGTATATCTCGGCACGCTTGCTCAGTACAAAGCTGAAAAGGTCATTGCCAATTACAACCAGGCGATTGCCGATGCCGCTGCCATGTTGGCCGCCGTGCAGCCGTTCATGAGTAACGATTACATCCAGCAGGCAGCCAACAACTATGTGGCGAATGCCAACGCGCAGAATATCGGCGCAGCAAAGCTGGTATGCCTTCCACCTAACCCCTATGCGTTGGTCACGGTTCCCTGGCGTTGTGATTCAGGCATGACACCACCGACCGTTAAGTGCATTGCGCCGAATGTGCTGCAAAACGGCATATGCATAAGCCAGGGGACTACAGCACCAATCAATCTTGCAAAGACCTGGACAGGCACATGGAACTGGACAGGCGCGGCCACACAATGTTCAAACCTGACGTTGAACAACGGCGGACCTTTAACGTTTTCTCTGAGCCAAAGTGGAAGCACGTTCTCAGGTTCCGTGACTGCTAACGGCGTTCAGTCCTATTCGACCCCGTCCTGTCAGGTGACAAGCACCGGCTCCCGAACCGGTTCTGTCAGTGGCACCTTGTCTGGCAGCACAGTGAAATGGACTATGACACTGAATGGTGTTGGCTATACCGGGAACGGTAGCGTTTCAAATGGTGTGATGGCCGGCAGTGTCGTGAGAGATTCCGTCGGCGGGTCGGGGGCGTTTAATCTGCAATAACCCTGAATAGCCAAAAAAGTTTTCTGAAGGTTTCTAAGGCCGGAGAGTACATGCTCTCCGGCTTTTTTACTTCTGAGCACTGAGCGAGGTACGGTGGTTCTTGCAACAGGGTGAGCTTGTTCGCTCGACTCACAGCAACCCGGTAACAGTCACTACATCGCCAGCGACGGTCACCGATGCAACTCCTGTCAATACAATCGACTCGTAGTCGCCCGTTCCCGCATTGGCCTCGGCGTCCCACCAGGTCAGCGTTCCGGCGTTGAAGTGCCAGTTGCCATCGCCAAGCGCTGCGGAACTCGCCTGCGGCGCCAGAAGATCTGTCATGGCGTCGTTACCATCGATATCGAGCACGTCCCCGACGCGGAAGCCGGAAAGCATGCCGCCTGAGACGTATGCGGTTTCCAGATCCACTGTCGTTGTTCCCGAATTCGTGGCTGCAAATATCGTGCTGGCTTGAGCGGCCGTTGCAGGTCCGGTTGCGGTAATGTTCACTGCATCGTTCAGTACGGTCGCGGTGGCGGCTGCAACTGTGCTTGCCGTTTCGCTGATGTGGTACACCACGGCCTTGGTAAAACCCTGCAGCGTGGCGGCTTGCGCAACTGTGGCGTCGCCGGTCGCAGTGACGGTACCAGTGACCTGGCTCAGTACGGCATTGCTGCTGCCAGCGATGGCAGCCGCCGTATCAGTCAGGGCGGAAACGGTCACGGCCTTGGTAAAGCCCTCTATCGTGGTGGCTTCCGCCACCGTTGCCGTCCCCGTTGCCGTGACCGTGCCGGCAACCTGGTCCAGCACCGCATTGTTGCTCCCAGCAATGGCAGTCGCCGTATCGGTCAGCGATGAAACAGTCACGGTCTTGGTAAAGCCTTCAATCGTGGTGGCCTGGGCCACCGTTGCGACCCCTGTCGCTGTAACAGTGAGGGTGACCTGGTTCAGAACAGCGTTGCTGCTGCCAGCGATGGCAGCGGCCGTGTCAGTCAGGGTAAATAGGGTTACAGCCTTGGTAAAGCCCTCGATCGTGGTGGCTTGGGCTATCGTTGCCACCCCCGTCGCCCTGACAATGCCGGTGACCTGGTTCAGTACGGCGTTGGAGCTTGCGGCGACGACTATCGCCGTGTCGGTCAGGGCAGCAATGCTGGTCGTGCCCGTGTTGGTTGCCGCTTCAATGATTGTGGCTTGAGCGACCGTTGCCGTCCCGGTGGCTGAGATATTTACCGCGCTGTTAAGAGCGGAGGCGGGTGCGCCGGTGATGTTGGCAACCGTATCCCTGATGTTGTACACGACGGCCTTGGTGAAGACCTGCAGTGCAGCAACGTCTGCGACAGCGACATTATCGCTCGCCGTGACAGCGCCGGTAACCAGATTCAATACCGCATTGCTGCTGCCGGAAATGGCAGCAGCCGTGTCGGTCAGGGCGGCAATGCTGGTTGTGCCGGTATTGGTTGCTGCTTCAATCGCGGTAGCCTGAGCAACGGTTGCTGTCCCGGTGGCGGCGATATCCGCGGCACCGTTGACAACGGAGGGAGCAGCGCCGGTAATGCCGGCAACCGTATCGTTGAGACTGTAAGCTGTCGTACCTGTCCACGCTAAAAAGTTCATGCCGACATATTGAGCGACTGACAGTGCCTCTATCGCTTTCAGCGTACCCGCCCCTGTGAACGTCACACCGTTGAGCGCAGTGACATTGGCAGAGGCGACCGCGAGCGTTTGGCCGGCTGTCAGCGCAATGGTTTTTGTGGCAATGCTGGCAACTCCGGTGCTGGCAGTGATTCCTCCGCGGGAAAACGTAGCTGTCCCACCGGCGATAGAGATAACGATATCACCGGTCGCATCGCCGCCGAAGCTCACGACATGGGTTGTGCCATGTTCCGCCACGGTAAAGACCGGAGTCCAAGGTGCTTCCTCCACTGGATCGGCGATGATGACTGGCGGAATGAGTCCCAATATAGCCTGGTCCATCACCGTCCCTCCCGATGTGCTGCTCACGCCCTGCGCGATATTTCCAATTTCCGTGGACTTGATCAGGGTGGCTAGTCTGCTGCCCGTGAAGCTGCTTGCCGCATTGCTTAAACTGCCATTGGCTGCTTCGGCGGTGATTGCGTTTTCAATCATGCCATTGGCGACCGCGTCTACCCTTGCAATGACCGAAAATGCGTCGATGGCTATGGCCGTGTTGAACGTTGACGCGTTGATGGCAGCGGAAACGGCAGCCTTCACCGTGGTATTGAGTGCACTGATAATAAGAGCCGCATCCGCCGCAAGGCTAGTAATCTTATCCATCGTCGTAGCATCGACAACGCCGGCCTTGGCCGCCGTCATGCCGATTAGCGCCTTGATGAGGTCCTGCGACTCAAGCGCCATGAGTGGCGTATGTTGCGAGGAAGAGGCGCTGGCGGTCGCGCTGATGATCTTGTCGGCGAGTGCATGCGCAACACGGACTGTGATCGCAGAGGTGTCCGGAATGGCGCTTCCGGCAGCCCCTTTGATCAAGCCGGCAGTGATATCCATGATTACCGCAAGCTGTGTGACAGCCCCCTTCATGGCGACCGCGTTCTTTACATCGACTGTAGAGGAGCCGGATGCTGTTGCGACCGCGGTATGGTTGAATGTCAGGAGGTTCAGGTTGAGGTCGAGGCCAAGTGCAGTCTTCACTTTTATCGCCGCTTCGGCGATGCTCAGGCCCTGACCTGCCATCGCATTTACCATCGTGGTCATCGGCGTGATCATCGTTTCCGCTGATGCGCCAAGTGTCGGCACCGGCGCAATGAGCACCGTGTCGTTGGCCTTGCCGGTCGTCATGTCCTTTCCGCCCGTCGCAACGATGGGTCCGTAGCCACCAACGAGGGTAAATTTACCGTTTGCGTCAGTCGTCACAGTAGTGGCGCCAGCATCCGGTAGTCCGTCGCCGTTGGCGTCACGGAACACCGTTGCGCCTTGGATAATGCCATTTTGAACTGATCCCTTGATAGACTGCAGTTCAGCGATCGCATCCGCCAATGACTTCTTGGCCAATGCCTTTGCCAATGCGGTTGTCGGCTCATCCATTCCGGACGATCGTAGTGCGAGGTAGCTTTCGGCAAAACGGGTTGCGGCGCTTGCCGACGATCTGGCCTCGTCGGATACCGTGAATGACAGTGCCACTTCCGCGCGCGTCATCCGGCCGCTATCGAGTTGATCCACCCAAAATGCTTTGCCGCCCGCATCACTGTCGCGCTCGAAGAAGCTGAGGTACAGCGCCTCCACGTAATCACTGGTTGAGGTGTTTGCATGCTTGCTCTGGAAAACCGGAGAAGCGCCAAATGCGAATGCAAGGTCTTGCAGCGAGGCGCCACCGTGCAGCTTGCCGATCCAATATTTCAAGCCTGTGATATCGGGTGCGCGGTCGAAGAAAATATCGTAAAGACGTAATACCGACGTGTGCGTATGCGCTTCGGTAGACGTGATGAATGACTGGGCCATCGACATGGAGGTCAGGCCATTTTCCGCTTGCCTGGACCAATACGTCGTCCCCTCGGCATCGCCGTTTCGCAGCAGGATGCTCTGGTACAGCCTATGGATGTAATCGTGGATGGCAGGTTGCGTCATGATCTGTCATTTCTTTATGATGATCTATGCGGTGGCGCTTTTGTTAACAAGGACACTGAGCTGCATCTATTGTCATGGTGCCAACGGAACGCGTCCAAGGCTAGGTGATGAAAGTCCCGCACTTTTCGGAGTACATGTTGCAAAAGAGAATAACAGAAAGAGAATTCATCCGATATGGATATACCGCTGCAATAAACCGCCGCTTCTCAATTCGTTCTGACGGACTGTGTTCGTGGCGGCGTGACAACACGTTCATCAGATGTCATCCCTGGAGTGATATCCGCCTTCGGTGTCCGGCAGTGTTATCGAATACGTACAAGGCCATGATGGATCGCATCGGGCAGTTCACCTCGCGCCAACCCATGACGCTGCTGGCTTGCCGCTTACAGCCTTCAAACGTCGCGGGCTCGTTCCTGTGCGCTGAATGAGGTAAGCTTTTCGCTTTTCGTAACAGGCATCAACGAAGGCTACAATGACCTCGACATCATGGCAAGCGCAGCTTCAGGCAGCACAGCGGGCCGCACAGGAAGCACGGTTCGATACATTTCTTGCACAGTGCCAGGCGATACTTGACCAGCATGGCAATGATATCGATGCAGTCTTGCATATCGGCTCTGTATTACTCGCTTTCGGTTTTCTCTCCGGCGCACGCAAATGCTTTTTGCATGTCCAGTCACTGGCGCCGCGTGATCTGCGACCGCTTGTTAATCTTGCCAACATCGCGCAGCAGCAAGGCGATCATGCGGAATGTCGCCGCTTGTACGCTTCCGCGTTACAGCACCTGAGCAATCATCCGGTTATTCGCCGCAACGCATTGCTCAGTGTTGAGTACGATCCGGATATTACGAATGCAATGCGCTTGTCGGAAGCACAAGCCTGGGGTGATTGGGCTGTTGCGCAGGCCGGTGGAATCAAGCCAAGGCCCGAACTTCGTCGCCTGCACGACCGGCCCTTGCGCATTGGCTATGTATCCGCTGACTTGTGCCAGCATACCGTTGGCTTGTTTGTAAAAGATATCTTGTCGGCCCATGACACTAGTCGCGTCGCAGCGTACGCATACAGCGCGGGTCAGGTTGACGATTGGGTCACGGCGGTGGTGCGGCGGTCGTGTACCTTCCGTGATGTGCGTGCGCTCGATGATCTTGCGCTGGCTGCACAGATTTGCGCCGACGAGATCGATGTGCTCGTCGACTTGTCCGGCCATACCGGCGGTTCCCGCCTCACCGTGTTTGCGCATCGTCCTGCGCCTGTGCAGGTGAGCTGGCTTGGCTACTTTGCCACCACGGGTCTGTCTGCGATCGATGCCGTCATTCTGGACGAATGGCATGCGCCGCCCGGTACGGAAGCGCAGTTCGTTGAGCCGATTATCCGTCTGCCGCATGGTCGCTTCTGCTATACCCCGGTGCCGTTTGCACCAGCAGAAGCCGCACCTCCACCGAGTATCACCAAGGACTACATCACGTTTGGCTCGTTCAACAATACCGCGAAGCTGAATCACCAAGTGTTTGCCCTTTGGGCGCAAGTGCTGCACGCTGTTCCTGATTCGCGCCTGATACTGAAGTGGCGCACTTTCCAGGATGCGGAGTTCAGGCAATCGGTACATCAGACGTTTGCCGCGCTAGGCATTGACCCGCAGCGTGTTGAACTGAGAGGAGCGTCGTTCCATGCCGATCTGTTGAAAGAATACGCAGATATCGATATCGCGCTTGATCCTTTTCCATTCACTGGTGGCCTGACTAGTTGCGAAGCGCTCTGGATGGGTGTACCGGTCGTGACCTGGCCGCAGGGCAGGGTGGTGAGCAGGCAGACGCATGCTTTTCTGCACGCGATTGGATTGCCGGAGCTGTCTGCATGCGATGAAGAAGACTATGTGCGTATCGTTACCGGATTGGCACAGGATGTCACTTATCTGAGCGAGTTGAGAAGCGGCATGCGTGAGAGGATGCGCGCTTCAACGTTAATGGATACGCAGGGTTTTACCCGACAGCTTGAACGATGCCTCATTGACCTTTATCGGGGTTTCATGCCTGACCTGCTTAGGACTCAGCAGTAAGTAATTTGGTCAAATTCGTCGATCCGGCACGGACGTGGATTAATCATATAGCTCCATGCTGAGCAACTGTCACATCAGATCGTGACTACTACAATTAGAAATGCGCTCTGCGTTTTTTGGACAAACCCTAGTCAATCGAGGTTGTTTCCATCACACCTTTACCCTTTGGAACATACTGACTCCACAACGTCTCGACATTGTGTTCTATTGTTTCCAGCTTCCCGTTTTGAAATCTGGTTGTCTTGTACTCTTCCCATGGCGGCCGGCAAGGCTTACCTTCGAACCAGAAATGCACATATCTCTGCACATCGCTGTCTTCGCGATTGCGATAGATCCATCTCAGTTCGGAACCGGTAACTGACCGGTTCTTGACTTCCCCTGACCCAAGCGATTCACTTGAGCCAATTGGATGGTCGCCATTTTCTCCCGCGAAAGATTTTGTTACAACGGATTTAATATCGAGACCGTCGAGTACAAAATGCACATGCTTTTTAGCTTCCTTGGTTGCCCAATACAGACCTCCTTTCGATTTGCGGCGAACTGCACTGTTATCGAATTCGCCGCCGTTGACCGCAGTTTTATACTTGTCATGTTTAGTTAGGGTTTCGATGAAGTTTTTTTCCTGGCTCAGAAAGTCGCCGCTTTTTTCTTCCGGCACTTTTCTCTTGTTGAGAGGCTGGTTTTGTTCTTCCAATAGAACCCGGAAATCACTGATCTTACAAGGCAGATGCCGTGCATTGAAGACTTGACGTACGTAGTGATTGCGATCCCACGCTAGTGGTCCAGATGATTTTTCAACCCCGTATACCAGATCACCTTCTCGAAAGTTTCTGGAAGCGAAAGGCCTATTGTCTTGAAATTGTTCGCCTGATTGTTGCCTGACTCTATAAGCAGCCGTCGTCCGACGAAGAGTTCTTCCTTGACGCATATGCGAAGATGCTCCATTCCCGGAAGGTTCATTTGTTACGGGAGAGTCTATATCGATAGGGGCGGCTCTATATGACATACGTGTAGCAGTCGGGTAAATGACCATTGGCCCATTACTCTGTGGTGCCGCTTCCGCCCTATCCTCAGCTGTCATTGCTGAAGCTGGCGATGGCATACCGTTACCCTCTTGCACTGGCGTCAATGCTATCTCAGCAGTCGTCTGTGCAGTCCTTGATGGAACACATGAGAAACACGATAAAAGTGATCTCAGCATAGTCTTCTCCTCATTAAACGATATGGGAAGTGATTTTTAAGCCGCTTCTGTGCACGCGAGTGTCGCTCTTTATGAGTCGCCTGACTTTGTTTCTGGTTCCTTAAACACATCATTTAAAGGTTTCGTGTTTGCCCTTTGGGCGCAAGGACTGCACGCTCCTGATTTGCGCCTGCTACTGAAATGACGCACTTTCCAGGACGCGGAGTAATAGATCGTGGAAAAGATCTGTACACCGTGCTGAAAGATGGCCACGTGACGTGAGTCACGATTGCAACAACACCAAGCCCATTCTGCAAGACATTCCGATAATGCCAATTTATAATGGCTGAAATTTCCCAGCAAGCTTGCAGTAAATCGCGCCCGAAGAGTGTAAGCTCTTCGGGCTTTTTTTATTTCATGCTTCGGCAATTGATCATTCATGCAAACACAACCGCCCTTCGATCCACCCTATGTAAGCACCTACTCTGCGGAGGATGGCATCAGGCACGTTGAAACGCTGGCAGATGGCAGCACACGGATTCTTTCGACGGCAGAATATGCGGAACGCTATCGTGTCATCACCGCACTCGCGAATGCGGAAGCGCGTGGTTCGGCGCTTGCAAAGACAACGTCCAACGCGACTGGCAAATCCGCTTCATCGTCATCCGCGACCAACAAGGCTGCGGTTATTCTGAATGTGCCGTTTGCGGAAAAGGACCAGGCAAAAGGCCTGGGCGCACGTTGGGACGCCGCCAGGAAAAAGTGGTACGTGCCACATGGCGTCGATGCCAATTTGTTCAGTCGCTGGCTTCCGGACGAATTGAAGTAGCAGAAGTAGCAGAAGCAGCAGTGTGGACGCCGACGGGTTGCAGTACTGGGCCGGTGCTTTGGCGGCCGGCACTGAAACCCATGCATCGCTTGTCAGCGCGATCCTGTTGTCCGCGCATACCTTCAAGGAGCAAACGTATAAACCTATCTGTTTCCGCTCGCTGCCTGCACCAGGCATTTCGATAACTTGTCGAAGTGCAGCAAGGCGGCCTGCGTCAGCTCGATTTGCTTGCGCCGGGTGTCTTCGGTATCGGACAGCATGATCCAGCCTTTTTCGCGCATGGATTTAAGCCGGCTATGGACAGTGGCGGGCGACCCGAACTCATCGTTGCCCATCATGTCTCTTACGGATAAACGCAGGTTGTCCTGACTGGCACGGGCGATGAAGGAAAGAATGCGTTCCTCGAGTGGATCAAGAGGCGGCAGCGACGGCAAGCCACGAATCGCTTCGGCAAGTTGCAGGAAGCGAAGGTAAATATCAGCGGGGCGAGTCGATCTTTTCATCGTCAAACCGTGTTAGTGTTTCAAAGCGAAAACATGCGGCAATATGCAGTCGAACATCGTGTGTTGTCTGATTATCAAAAAAGTTTATTGTAATACACCTGTTTCCC
The DNA here is from genome assembly GCF_042666555.1 of Herbaspirillum sp. GCM10030257. NCBI lineage: Bacteria > Pseudomonadati > Pseudomonadota > Betaproteobacteria > Burkholderiales > Oxalobacteraceae > Herbaspirillum > Herbaspirillum sp. GCM10030257. The sequence continues at coordinate 8,385 of NZ_JBHTDH010000014.1, read as the reverse complement.
GATGCCTCTGCTTTTGCTTAACGCTTCCATGGTCGCCGGTTCGGCCATTCTCTTTCTCTCGGTGTTTGTCGCAAATGAATGGCTGTTCAATAGTCACTACTTCTCATTCATACCAGGGGTCAACTGGATTTATCTGCCGGCAGGAATGCGTTTGCTATGCACCTTGCTTTTTGGTGGTGCAGGCGCAATCGGCATTCTGATCGCTTCCTGGCTTACCTGCATATTTTATTTTTTTCCGGACGATCCGGTACGCTCTGCTGCGGGCAGCATTGCCTCAGCGCTTGCACCTTATCTGGTCTACAAGCTGGCGCAGTATCGATACGGCCTGCAACCGTCATTGGTCAACTTGAGTCCGACGGGCTTATTGCTGCTCAGTGTCTTGTACTCGCTCGCCAATCCGTTGCTGCACCACACCTGGCTGTTTATGCGTGGCGACCCGGTGGGATCGGGTATTTTTGTGATGATGCTCGGTGACTTTCTTGGCACTCTGGCCGTGCTGTACACGATCAAAGGGGTTTTGTCTTTTGTGCCAACAGCCAGGTGAAGTCACAGAAAATCGCTCATGGACAGCCTGATTGGTCTTGGGGCGCCGGTCATAAAACGCTGTCTGGCAACAGTGTCGATTCGCGACTGGTTTTCGGTGTATGCGCGGAGCAGATGACGATCACCTTCACCGCTGGCGTTGAAGCAATTTTTTAGCGCTTCGGCTGAAACGAACGCAATGAATTCTTCTTCGTCCACGTGAAACGAAAACCAAAGACCCCGCGTCGGATCGTGCTCACTCATTTCTGTCTCTCTGTCGTTGGCTGTAACTCTTATAGGGCTTGCCGTGTAATTTGACGAAGCGCATAAGCAGCAAATCCGCTGATACCGCGCACGCCGTCACAGCTGGCGTGGCTGGCGACATTCTGTAAATACGATCTATATTCTATAGCGGTACGCTGAAGTTCCGATATCCCGTAATTATGGGATGTGTGGAATGACGACGCCTGTAGGTCTTATTCGATTTTTCATATCATTCCTTGCCTTTTATAAGGGGTAACGGGGGAGCCCCCGTTCGCAAAAAAGCCGACTCTCAGCCGACATAAAAGTTATCAAAAATACAGCTTTTTCTGCAAAGTATGTTATTGTTGTGCCAACATTGCTTTTGTTGCAATTATTTGGGGCGGAAATCCATTTATCGGTATGTGAGCTCCTAATGAACGTCAAGCGACAAAGCAAAGATTTAATAAGTCGCTATATCGTTAGGGGAATGTCGTGTCGTTCAAGCCGTTTGATTCTGAAAACGAGGCCGGTTCTCTGGAACCGGATTCTTTGGTTGCTCCCGTCGCCGACAAGCTTCTACAACCCGTCGCTTCGCTGACGAAATCAGTACAGGCCTTGCAGTCAGGGCAAATTCAGAACGCTCTGACGGAGGGTTTGTCGGCCGTAGGACCGTTCAATAAAAACCTAGCCAAAGCCCTGGGCACAGCGAAGTTGCTGCACACAGCGGCGTCCGCCGCCGAAGAATTTGGCAAAAAGTCTGCCAGCCAAGCCCCATCCCACGTGATCGCCGATCATCCGCTCACCGGCAGCGCAATTAATGATTTCGCGGTAAAAACCCCGCCGTTTGTTCCTGAAGCGGCCAAGGCCGGCAACAGCAACGATGACGAGGCAGGTGATGATTCGGCTGCAATGCTGCAGGCATTGTCTCAAGAGTTTTCTGATGAAACCCGGCTGTTGCGCTTTTACTCGGCGCTGCCCGCAAACATCGCGCTGTACATTGAAGACTTGCAGGGTCATGCAGGCTTGTCCGAACTATTCAGCTTCGAACTCACCTTGCTTTCCAAAGATGCCGGGCTTGAACTCAAAAGCCTGATGGGCAAGAACGCCAGCGTCGGAATTCAGCAAGCTGATGGCAGCGAGCATTACGTCAACGGTTACATCAACAGTTTTGCGTTTACCTCGGCAGATGGCGGATTTGCTTTCTACAAAGCCGAAATCGTGCCTTGGCTTGCGTTTCTGAAGCGCCGCATTAACTCCCGCATCTTCCAGAACAAAAGTGTTATCGATGTTCTGAAAACAGTTTTTAGTGAAGATTATCCAGGCCTCGCCGATTTCGAATTCCGGGTACAGGAAGAATACAAGCCTGAAAGCTACATCGTTCAGTATCACGAAAGCGATCAGAACTTTGTATGTCGTCTTCTCGAAAAAAATGGACTGTTCTACTTCTTTGAGCACGGACCGTCCGGACACAAGATGGTGATCGGCGATAAGTCGTCCGACAACACCTGCTGCATGCCGCACAAACGACATGCAAAAATAAAGTTTAACGCCGGTAATCGTACGCATGACGAGGATGCCGTCATGCATATCGCGGCACAACGCACACTGCAGTCCTCGAAGGTCGCGCTCAACACCTTCAATTACAAGGCGCCGTTATCGCCGCAATACGTTGAATTACCGACTGATGCCATTCAAGGCGACGTTCCCATGCTGGAGGTCTACGATGGAACTCCGGCGTTTGGATACAAGGATGTCGGCGACGGCATGCGGCAGGCAAAGCAGAGATTGGAGGTTCTGGAGTGGCAAGCCAAGGTGTTCAAGGGAGCATCGGATTGCAGGTCGCTTGAGCCGGGCCGTACGTTCATCCTTACCGAACAAGAATTGTTTGATCCACTTGATGAAACGGCTTCGGATTTTCTCGTTTTATCGGTAAGTTACACCGCATGTAATAATTATTTTCACCGCGGGGGTGCGGCGGTCTACAGCAACAGCTTTACCTGCATTCGTCGCAAGATCCCATTCCGGCCTCGGCAACAGCACGCCAAACCCACCATGCCCGGCCCGCAAACAGCAACGGTCGTCGGTCCCAAGGGAACCGAAATCCACACCGACAAATATGGACGTATCAAGGTCCAGTTCCACTGGGACCGGTACGGACGTAACGACGACGCCAGCTCATGCTGGATACGCGTGTCACAGCCATGGGCTGGTCAGGGTTGGGGAACAGTCGCTATCCCGCGTATCGGTCAGGAAGTCATTATCGATTATCTCGAAGGCGACCCTGACCGGCCGGTCTGCACCGGGCGACTGTATAACGAAAACCAGCCTTTGCCATACGCCTTGCCGGGAGCCGCGCACGTCATGGGTTTCAAAAGCAGGTCGACACCCGGCGGTGGAGGCTACTGCGAAATAGTCATCCATGACAAAAAAGGACAGGAACTCGTCAATATCCATTCGCAAAAGGATATGGTGACCACTGTCCAGAACAACCAGGCAACGGTAATCAACGGATCGAGTCAGACAAACACCGTTACCAACGGCTTTCACGTCACAAAGGTCAAGAAGAAAGTCGAACTGGAATCTCAGACCGAGTTCATTCATCTCAAAGCAGCGACCGGAATTACGCTGGAAGTCGGCGCAAGCAAGATTCATATGGCCGCGAATGGAAAGATTACGATCGAAGGCGTGCATGTGGATGTGATCGGATCTGCGCGGATTGATTTGAATACGAATTCCGCAACGCCTTCGCAACCAGCAAGTAACAACAAACAGGGAAGCTCCGCCAATGCGGTTTCAAGCGATAGCAAAAAAAAAGTGCCCAGTTAAGCGCAAAGAAACCATCGATCCTGAATTTTGAAGCCGAGAAACCGTTCGTAAAAAACAGTGGATACCGGATTGGCAAACTGTCGAGCAAATATGAAACCAGTGGCCGTGGGCCTGGTACGGTTTCAAGTGGTAAGGATGACGAAGGCGGAGTGTCTTACGGTAGCTATCAATTAGCGTCGCGAAAAGGTTCCGTCGCCAAGTTTCTAGCCGGTGAAGGTGCTAAATGGGCGGATGAATTTAAAGGGCTTGATCCCACAGTCCCTGGAGGGGAGTTTACGAGGAAATGGAAAGCGATAGCAGCTCGTTCGCCGATGGAATTCGGCGACGCGCAGCATCAATTTATTCAGCGAACACATTATGAACCCGTTATTGCAGCAGTAAAAAAACGAACTGGCTTAGAACTTTCCGAACATTCAAATGCAGTCAAGGATGTGGTTTGGTCGACAGCCGTCCAGCATGGCGGCGCTCAGCACATTATTGCTGCCGGAGCAAGGTCAGTAAGCTTGAAAACATCTGATCCAAAATTTGATCATGCGCTCATCAATGCCATCTATGAAAGTCGATCGAACTACGTGGCCGGGCTCAAGAAAATGTCTCCGGTCCGGAAAAGTAGAGAAATTGCCAGGTATAAGAAAGAACGCATTGATGCGCTAAACGCGTTGAATGGAGATTCGTAGTGAACACGGTTAAGCAGTTTCAATCAAATATCGAGCGACGATGTGTCGCTCTTCTGAGCATGACTCTATTCATGGTAACAGCAGGGATTAATGCCCACGCAAATGAGTGTACTGAGGCCGACCTGAAATTTTCCAAAGAATACGAATCATGTATGGATAAGTCTGGCGGGGTAACGGTTGATATGCGAGCTTGTATCCAAAAAGAACTTGAGCGGCAGGACGCTCGTCTGAACCGCGTTTATCAAAAATACTCTGCGTCGCTAGCACCTAACGTTCTAAAAAGTCTGCGCGAGGCACAGCGTGCCTGGGTGCAATATCGTAATAAAGATTGTGCTTGGGCCGGAGCACCTGACGAGAATGCCACGTTGGGGCCTCTCATTATCGACGGATGCCACCTCGACATGACGGTGCGACGTGCTAATGAATTTGAGAGCTTTTTATCGTCCAGATGATATGAGCAGGGCCTAATACCTTACCCCTTGTAGCCTCCGCTCCTTCCCCCTGGCAGGGGGAAGGTTGGGATGGGGGTTGAGTGTGTCAAGTATCCACTGAACTCTCAATAGAGTATCGATGATGCTTCAGTCGACATTCAGTCCATGAGGTAAAGGTCTTAAAAGGAAACTAATACGAAAACCTGGGACTTTGATAAAGCAAAACTACATCTAAATCTCCCAGAGAAAATCAACCGTTATATGACCGAACACCACATCAACGAAGCTTCATTCAAACTTCCAGTCGAATTAAAGGACAAAACTGTCCATATGTTCGTCACCGCCGATGATGGGCCAAACGATTTCAATGTCGTCGTAACCCGGGCCGATGTCGAGTCCTTTGAAACCCTTGAACATTTCACGCAACGGCTAGTTAATGAACTGAGCGAATCGCTCCCGGCATTTGAACTCCTGCAAACGTTTGAACGAAGTTTCGAGGACACGCCGGCAATTGAACTGACCTACAAATGGAACAATGGCGGTAATGCCATGCACCAGCGGCAGGTCATTACACTGGTCGTTGGCGTAAGCGCTGAAACCAGGCAAGCCATCATGATCGCCGCTACGTGTCCCAAGCCGTTCAGCGAACATTGGAACAAGGTTTTCAATGATCTGCTGGACAGCGTTCAGTTACGACGCCCCGCATCGATCGTTGAGGATACCCTTGGTGATAATTCAGAAGAGATACCAATTTCTGGGGAAACGCCGTCGCCGGCGTCGGTGAACGTTGAGCCGTCATGTGTATTTTCTCTCCGTGTGCGAGACCGCATCCTGCATGTCTTTCACACAGACGATGAAGCATGCAAGTCAATTAGTGCCATTGAAGTCGAGGACGGCTTGTGGAAATTTTTCGATGCAGCCGGCGATGCATTGCACCCTGAATTTATTGAACCGAATACCGGGAAAATCTGGCGCACAGCAGGCCGCTACCTGTTGCGTCCCAGTATGACGCGTGATGTGGACACACTCTACCGTTATCTGGATCACGTGCAAGGTGTGCGTGGCACTCCACCTCTGAACGGCATCACCGCAATCCGTGCATATCTTGAGCGTACGCGAGTGAGTTCTCCGATAGTCTTGCAAGAGAGTAAAGCGGGATGACTCAAGCGGCAAGGCTGGGGGACCCTATTGGGCATATCCCAAGCATGAGTTGGTTGCTACGTGGCCTATTGATAGGGGCGGGAATTGCACTGTTGGGTGTGGCAATCGCCGGAACCGGGGGGCTGGCGGCAGCCGCGATCATCGGCGCTACCGCTGCTGGCGGTGCCGGGCTCGGCGAACTCCTCAGCACCATGAGCTGGGCACCCAAGGAAGTATGCGGATTCATCATTGGGGCATGTTCGTCAAACGTATTCACCAACGGAATCAAGGCGGCCCGTGCACATGTCGACTTGGTGAATTGCTTTAAGCATTCCACACCACATCCGCCAATCGCCACGGGAAGCGCAACAGTTTTTATCAACGGACTCCATGCCGCACGGGTAGACGATCAGATTGCATGCGGAGCCGTAATTACGAGTGGGTCGTCAAATGTGTTTATCGGCGGAGGCATCTACCAAACCGACCCAGTCAGTCCGGAGAATCTTGTACCCGGTTGGATTCATGCCGCATTGTTTCTCGTTGGCGGAGCAAGTGCGATTGCCCTTGCGGGCCCGGTCATTGCGATTGGATGTCTGATCGGTGGCGTGGTAGGCGGCAAGGCCGGAGAAATTCTGGGCGGAAAAGCATTTGGCGATGGTTCGGATGGACAGAAATGGTCCATGCTTGCTGGATCGTTTTTGGGCGGCATTGTGGGAGCAAAAGGCGCTCCCAAAACTTGGGACATTGCAAAAAGGATTGATGTGCAGGTATCGCCGGGTACCTTGGGTATGAGTGGTGGGAATATTAAAGTATCCTTGAAAACGTCGAAAGATGCCGGATCGGCAGGCCAATACAAGACGACTGGAATGGACAATAAATATCTATCTGAAGAAATTCCAGGAAATTCAGTGTGGCCCGGGCAGCAGGTAAAGTACTTGACGTCAGTTGAGAAAATGAAGCGCCAAATAACCTTTAAGAATGGTAACGCCTATGATTCTGATGGCAAACTATTTGACACAGGGGACGCCTATGGTGGAAGGGCCATTTTTGTTATGGACGAACATGGGGCTTTCTACGTTGAGAAGTTTCCAGAAGTCGGTGAATTTCATCATTCAAGTTTTTTGGCAGGAAAGCCTGTTGCTGCAGCAGGGGAAATAGAAGCGACCGAAGGAGTAATAACTGCAATTTCCGACCAGAGCGGCCATTACAAACCTAGTTTGGACTTTACGGCTCAGGCGATGGGGGCATTAAAAGAAAACGGCGTGAAGATGGAATATGTTTATCCAGATTTTCGTTCAAATTGATTCTATAAATTACCTGGTTCTATTTAGATGAGCATCTCAAATCCAGACAAGGCAGCTCTGCTGTCTTTGACGTACGCTGCGCAATTTAGCCACCCAATGAAGAATGGAGTTAAGCGGGTATTCGACACGCTGATTTTTCCTAAACTTCCATTTCAGTCTCCGGCAATATATTTGGATCAAATCCTTCATCTTCTCGATTTAAACAATTCGTTTGAAGAGATAGTACCCACCACAGTGGGGCATAAAGATGCTGAAATACGTGAGTTTCTGGAGGTGTTGGCGGACGAAATAGAAAGTCGATACCCTGACTACCGGCGTTCTGGGCGAATGGCAGGCACTTCCGGGAAATGGTCGCAACATACTTCGCTAAGCAATACCATTATTCTCGAAAAAGACGAACGTCTTCCTGACGTGGACGGTAATGCCGTTATATGGGTGTACGTTGAGCCTATCTCTACCCGGTTGCCAGAAGAACTAATAAAAAATGAACTCCAAAAATTTTATACGCGTGAAATTGCTGCTGGTGCACCTAAGAGAAAAGATCCGGAAGAATACGCCGAAGCTTCAGCGAAGCGGCTAGTAAAATATTTTCAAGAGGGCGATGAGCTTGTAGCTGCGAACCTTCTGATTGAGCTATCAAGGAACTCTGAGCACATTCTGTTAAAAGAGATCGATACTTCGACCGGCATGCAATGGATTTCAAATTCCGAAAACTTTGACTGGCTTTCTAAAGTCCTCCGCGGTATTGCGGAGAGAGTACGGCCGAACAGAGTGTGAAACAGGCACGACTTTGATCAGTCCGCCGGTTCGAAAAGTATTTCAGATTGAAGTATTGGATTAAGTGCACGGTGCACGAGCGTTTCTGCCATCAATGAGGGTTTTTAGTAGGAACTTCCTCGCATAAGCGTTCGCATCCGCCATATGTTCTCGGCATCGTCGCAGACACGCCAACTAAATTATATGGAATTCTTAGACAACTTTCGCGGACCATTGAATGCAATGTTGTATCCCGCTCGATGGAATGGCTTAAGAAAGAATGAAGTTGGAAGGGTGATGAGCGGCTTAGTCCATCCTTGGATTCATAAAATACCGGCGCATTGGTATTTGGAGCGGATTTGACCTGCAACCCAACTTAGTCCGAAACCGCGATGGAAACTGCGGTTAGAAATCGTTGTGCAAAGCGGTTAGGCGTCAGGTAGCCAAGCGAACTGTGCGGCCGTTCGTCGTTGTATTCCTGTCGCC
>NZ_JBHTDH010000013.1:0-156389 GCF_042666555.1 Herbaspirillum sp. GCM10030257 | reverse complement strand
TTAAAAATTCCTAAGAATCAAAGAGTTATCGATTGGCTTGCAGTTTAGATGGCGTTTCAAAGGTGCTTGTTGCTGCACCATTTCTACTGTTCCCACGGAGTGGTGATCGCGACGACGTGTCGCACAGAACCATACATAATGACTTTGCTCTTATCTCAGTCGCCGGAGATAAGGAGCTGCAATGCCGATAGTATCTATGGAGTGCGTTGGTTGTAACCGGGAATTCGAAGTTGTTGAAATAAGTTGTTCTTTTGTCGACGAGGACATGACAGAGACTGTGGAATGTCCAACTTGCGGCATGGCTATGACAGGACGCGCTGGCAAGATCTACATCAGTGATCCTGTGCCAGCCGATCCCAGTCTTACTTCACAGAATCAGCCAAATGGCAGGTAACACGACTTCAAAAACCCTCCGCAAAGGGAGGGTTAGCTGAACTTGCAAAGGCAAAATTCATATGCATGAAGTAGTTAAACTTCGTCTTCAATCAAGCCTGTAGGCAACTCTTCGAGATGCACAGGTGTGTCGTGCCACTGATCGTTGTTCTCAGCCCCATCAAGCTTGGCCGTATCAAGGTTGTATTGGTATAACGACATAATTCCTCCATCAAAATGATGCGGAATAATATGGGGCGATATTGCGATGCACAATAAGGGTAAACCGATTGACGTTATCGTAACGGGCACCCAAGGCATATCAATTTTGCGCTACGAACAATAGAAAAACCGGCTCTGAGCCAGCTGAATCCGTTACTGCCTTTGACCTTTATGAAAAATCAAGTAGGTGAGTACTATTGGCAATAAGCTCTCTGTGACAATGGTTAACTTAATTGGAACACCACCCTTAGAAAGAGAGCGCCCGATGAAAAGAGCAATATTGGCAGCGGTATGCTTAACCATAGTTAGCGGCACAGCGTTAGCGCAGAGCCGAGGTAACGGCAATGGCAACGGTAATGGCGGTGGAACTTCTTCAGCAGTGCCTGTGCTCGTTGACAGTACGGGTAAAGTGGTTGGCCGTTATGTAGGCAACCAGGTGCTTGTGAGCTATAACGGCTCAGTATTGCCCTTAATGCTAGGGAGTATTAGCAACGGAAGCGGATACTCAATCAGCTCGGGATTTACCTGGCAATACTCTAATGTGTTTTATACCTCCGCAGATTGCTCAGGACAGGCGCATCTTATTATGAGTGCAGTAGGTTCAAGACTTACTGTTAGCGTCGCCCCGCAAGGAAATCAAACAATCGCCTATTTTTCTAACGCGCAAAGCCCTGTCAGTATGGATGTGAATTCAATGCGCATGCCAAATGGCAATTGCAGCAGTCAGCAATTTACAGCTCCTACGGTCCCCGTCAATGGAACGTTCAGCCTCGATACGTACGGCATCCCGCCTTTCTACGTTCAATAAGCTTCAATTCAGGCTGAGTTTGTTGACTTAGAAATGAAAAACCCTCCGCAAGGGGAGGGTTTCGAGAATTGGTGCCGGAATGTTTGCATACCGCCGGCCCCGGTACAAACTGCTTATTCTTCTGAGGCAGTGCTCACTCGGAAAAGCTCGAATACAGTCAGATTATCCGAATAGCATTACAGCGGCATGACATTGCACAAGCGAGCAAAGAAAAATGCTGAAAACAAAAACCGCCTCTAGGCCGGCTTAAAAGTGAAAAACCCTTCGCAGGGCATACTCGTTATGTCTCTGTTGTTGCGCTTGATAGCGGCAGGGATTGTTGACGAGCTGACGGCGGCAATGGAAGCGCAGAATGGCGCTGAAACTTAAGTCCGACGCGGGCCGCGCATCTTTCAGGATCTCTGTCTTCAGAATAAATAATGTCCGCATTCCGAGATGCTGCAATCGCGGCGATCTGCCAATCAAATTTAAATTTTGTCTTGGTTATTTTGCGTTGCTCCACCTTGGTGAAGGCTTCGTTCAATAGGAGCGCGCAGTCCATCGCAGCTCTCTGGGTTGGGTCTTCTTCGTGAACTGAGCGAAATCCATAGTCGCTTGCGGGTATTTCCGTATAGCCAGATCGCGCACTTTCGACATTCCCGCGCCGCACTTTTCTAAGCCCTTCACTTGCTCTTCCAGAATCACAACCCTCGTTCTTGGATCGCTGCGCTTTCCTAACGCTTTCTCGGTGGCGGTCTCAACTGCTTTGGAGTCGGCGGAGTAGCTACAGTAAAGGGCCTCAAGCTCACTGGTGTTCATCGAGTCAAGTTCGGAAAACTCATAGCGCCCGCAATTCGGCCCGCGAAGGCTGATTCTCGCGGGCTTCTGTGGTTCGCTCACTTGAGCAGCCGGAGCGGTAGTTGTGACACAATCAAGCGCGGCAAGACACGCTGATATCGCAATAACAGCTCTAACTTTTCGGTACTGCGGTCCACCGACCTCGGACGTCCTTGAACTGCTCTAGACTTTCATCGGCAAAATCACCATCTGCAAACTCTCAAAATGCAGTCGGCGCTGGATCGCCAGTGCGGCCTGGTTATGCAATAAGCGGGTGAACCAGTTGTCGTGTTCGAAGATCAGCTTGCTGGTGAAGAAAATGGAATTTGGATATTCCTTGTTGATGGTCTCGCATAGCTTGGTGACTTCGTCGACCACATCTGTACCGAACCCCAGATAAGCTGCCGACGCCATGTTATGGCTGTGACAAAAATCGACGAAGAACTTGAGGGTGGCATTCGCTTCGGCGCGTAAATGTTCGACAGCACCCTCTCCGCCATAAGCATGCGAGTCCACTGTCCGTGCATTCACAAAAATGAAGTTCTTGAAGTGCCCTGGGAACATGCGCTGCACCCAGAGCAGCGCATGCAGGCCACCGCCTCGCGATGAGCCGACGATGAAGATTGCCGTCTGTGCCTCAGGATCCGGATCGATGGCACCGACATGGCTGCCGAATGGCTGGTTGGCGAATACCTGGTCCACCTGGTGAATCGCGCTCTTGGTATCGCGGTAATGGTTGCGGATATAGATGCATAGCGCCGCAATTGCGCCGATGATGACCGCTGCCGCCCAACCGCCTTTGGTAAACTTCTCAACCAGTAATACGCATAGGATACCGGCACAGATAATAAAGCCTGTCAGCGACAAAAACAGGCGGCGCATCCAGTATTGCTGGTCGCGGTGGCGCCACCAGTACAGGCATAGACCGAACAGCGAAATGGCGAAGGTGAGGAACACCGATACCGAATACAGCACGACCAGCAGCGTGACGCTGCCGCCGGTCCAGAACAGGATCGCAAGCGCTGCGATGCCCATCACGAGGATACCGTTTTGCGTGACAAGGCGAGTCGACAGGTAACGGAATTTGTGCGGAACCCACGAGTCTGCCGCCATATTCGACAACACCGCCGGCCCACCGAGGAAACCGGTATTCGCCGCAACGAACAGCAGACCCGCCTCGAACGCCAATACCAGGGTCAAGGCAATCTGATTGGTCCAGGCGCTGAATCCGAGGCTTTCAATAATGGCGCGAAAGGTCGATGCATTCAGCGTCTGCCCTGCAACCGGCTTGGCATCCCACAAGAGATAAAGCAGGATGATGCCGCTGGCGGTGAAAGCGAGCGATAAGGCCATGTAGATCATGGTCATCTTGCCGGTGTGCACACGCGGTTCGGCAAGAATATTAACGTTGTTTGATACCGCTTCCAGACCGGTATATGTTCCGCCGCCCTGAGAATAAGCCAGCAACAGCATACCGGCCACGCTGATCCAGCCGATGTTGTTGGCCAGTGAAGTCGTTTCCGACAAGGTGCTCGGTATCAGTGACGGCAGATATGACGCATGGGCGAATATGCCGTAGACGATCAGCGCAAAATGCGTAATCACAAACCCGAGGAAGATCGGCAACAGGATGCGGATGGCTTCCTTCATGCCGCGCAGGTTAAGGATAATTAACAGGCCGATGAAGAAAGCTTCGGCGGGTAATTTGTAGGGATGGAATCCGAGCGGCAACAGCGATGCAAGCGCCTCCACGCCAGCCGCGACAGAGATGGCCACGGTGAGAACATAGTCGAGGATCAGCGCACAGCCGGCAATAAGGCCCATATACGGACCGACCAGGATGGAAGCGACCCGGTAACCGCCACCGCCTGTCGGAAACAACTCAATCACCTGGTTGTACGCCAGCGCAATAATGAATACCGTGATGGCCGTGGCGAGCGCCATGTAAAGACCAAGATGGCTATGCTCGCCAAGGGCCCGGAAGGTTTCTTCTGGTCCGTATGCGGACGACGATAATCCGTCCGCCCCCAGACCAACCCAGGCAAGGAAGGCGACCAGGGCAAGCGAGTGGCGGGTCTCGCTTTTCATTGGGTCTAATGCTTTGCCGAGGACGATCTCGCGGATTTTAGCGGACTTCATTAATATAATGCGAGGTAATGAACAGGAAGTAGGCGATGATACGCCTTTCGATTCCGGTATGACAATGTAATCGGGCAGCATCCGTGTTGCTCGATTGCTGCAAATCGGCGATAATAGCGGTCGCGTTGCCGAGATGGCGGAATAGGTAGACGCACGGGACTCAAAATCCCGCGCTGGAGACAGCGTGCCGGTTCGATTCCGGCTCTCGGCACCAATCGTAAGCAGTATAAATACGCACCCTCAGAGGTGCGTTTTTTATTTTGGAAAGTGTTTTTGTGCATTGTTGTTCTTAATGTGCAAACCTTTCGCCTTTAATGGGCAGCAATCCTTTAAACGAGTATTGGCAAGCAGATAATCAGTTCTCGCGCCGCCATGACTCGCTTCCGCGGCTATGCAAGACCGGGTAACCGGCGGTTTATACTAGCGTCGATGGCGGTTGCACAGCGCCAGTACTTGCGGTTTCACTCATAGCCCAGTTACGCCCCACACAGTCAAATTCATGCCCTTTTCTCTCGATAACCTGCTGGTCGTAGGTATTTCTTCCCGTGCATTATTTGACCTGGAAGCGGAAGAAACGATCTTTCGCACGCAGGGGCTTGAAGCTTACAGGAAACATCAGATCGATCATGAGAATGAAATCCTGAAACTTGGCTCGGGCTTTGCACTTGTCAGAGCGCTGCTTAAGCTGAACATGCTGGTGCATAACCAGCGTTTCGTGGAAGTCGTCATCATGTCACGCAATTCGTCTGAGACGTCGATGCGGATTTTTAATTCAATCCGTCATTACGATCTCGACATCACCCGTGCTGTATTGTCCGGAGGGGCGCCGCTGGCACCCTATTTACGGGCATTCAACGTCAGCCTGTTTTTGTCGATGCACGAGGACGACGTGCAGGCTGCGATCAATTCAGGTGTGGCGTCCGCCCTGCTCTATCAGAAACCGGAAAACGCGTTCGAAGAACTTGATCAGATCCGAATTGCCTTCGATGGCGACGCGGTGATTTTTTCGGACGAATCGGAACTGATTTACCAGACGCAAGGCATCGAGGCTTTTGAAGATCATGAACGCGAGAACGCGCTCAAGCCTTTGCCGGAAGGTCCGTTTGCGCGCTTGCTCAAGGCCCTGTCGTATATCCAGAATAATTTCACATCACCCGATGGCCGCTCCGGACCCATCAGAACTGCGCTGGTCACCGCACGTTCATCACCCGCTCATGAACGCGTCATCAGGACGCTGCGTGCTTGGAATGTCGCGATTGATGAAACATTCTTCATGGGTGGCGTCGCGAAATCCGATGTGCTGGCCGCATTCAAACCGCATATTTTCTTTGATGATCAGCTCGCGCATTGCGATCGTGCTGCGCCACTGGTGCAGACTGGGCGCGTTCCGTTAAAGAAGCTGCTTGAGCAGACGCGCAGCGAACAGTAGTTCCGGTTTCTGCTGCGTCCGAATCACCTGAGGGCCGGCATCTCGCCTCGTCTGCGGGTTTACGTCCTTCGACTTGTACCGCCCTGAATAAAAAACCAAATAGAAAAGCCGCTCTCCCTTTTGGAAGAACGGCTTTCTTCTTACATGCGCTCTTGCTTTTATGCGCTCCTGATGCTCTGGAGCGCCTCGCAGATTAACGCTCGGCCACGGCATCCATGACGCACAGCGCCGTCATGTTGACGATACGGCGAACCGTTGCCGACGGTGTGAGCACGTGAACCGGCTTGGCACAACCGAGCAGGATCGGGCCAATTGCGATGCCGTTGCCAGCGGCGATTTTCAGCAGGTTGTAGGAAATGTTGGCCGCGTCGATGTTCGGGAGCACCAGCAGATTGGCGTCACGCTTGAGCGGTGAATCCGGCATCATGGTTTTCAGCAGAGCCGGGTCCAGCGCGGTGTCACCGTGCATTTCACCATCGACTTCCAGTTCCGGCGCACGTTCGCGGATGATTTCGAGCGCGGCACGCATCTTGCGGGCCGATTCACTGTTGCTGGTGCCGAAGTTGGAATGCGAGAGCAGCGCGGCGCGCGGCAACAATCCGAAACGACGCATTTCCTCCGCAGCCAGGATGGTGATCTCGGCAAGCTGCTCGGCATTCGGGTTTTCATTGACGTGCGTGTCTACCATCGCAACCTGGCGATCTGGCAGAATCAGCGCATTCATCGCGGCGTAGACATTGACGCCTTCGCGTTTTCCGAGCACCTGGTCAATATAATGCAGGTGCAGCGCCGTGGTGCCGAAGGTGCCGCAAATCATGCCATCGGCCGCGCCCTTGTGGATCATCATTGCGCCGATCAGCGTATGGCGGCGACGCATTTCCAGTTTCGCATACTGCTCGGTCACACCCTTGCGGCGTGTCATCGCAAGGTACTCCTGCCAGAACTCACGATAACGCTCGTCGTATTCCGGATTGATCGTTTCGAAATCCACTTCCGGCCGCATGCGCAAGCCAAACTTTTCGATGCGCTGCGCCAGCACGGCGGGACGGCCGACGAGAATGGGCTGTGCCAGCTTTTCGTCGATCACGACCTGCACTGCACGCAGTACACGCTCTTCTTCGCCTTCGGCAAACACGATGCGCTTGCGGGCTGCCGGTGCCTTCTTCGCGATCTGGAAGATCGGCTTCATGAAGGTGCCGCTGCGGTAGACGAATTGCTGCAGGCTGTCGGTATAGGCCTGCATGTCCTGGATCGGACGCGAAGCGACACCGGACTCTTCCGCCGCCTTGGCAACTGCCGGCGCGATCTTGATCATCAGGCGCGGATCGAAGGGTTTGGGAATCAGGTATTCCGGGCCAAACGACAGGTTGCTGATGCCGTAGGCGGTGGCAACGATATCGGATTGCTCGGCCTGCGCCAGGTCGGCAATCGCATGCACCACCGCGATTTCCATTTCACGCGTAATAGTGGTCGCGCCGCAGTCGAGTGCGCCACGGAAAATATACGGGAAGCACAGGACGTTGTTGACCTGGTTGGGATAGTCGGAACGGCCGGTCGCGATGATGGCATCGCTGCGCACCGCCTTGACTTCTTCGGGCAGGATTTCCGGTGTCGGGTTGGCCAGGGCAAGAATCAGCGGATGCGCCTTCATTTTGGCGACCATTTCCGGCTTCAGCACACCGCCGGCGGACAGGCCGAGGAAAATATCGGCATCCGGGATCACGTCGGACAATGTACGTGCGCTGGTCTCCTGCGCGAAACGCTCCTTGTCCGGATCCATCAGTTCGGTACGGCCTTTATAGACTACGCCGGCAAGGTCGGTAACGAAAATATTTTCGATCGGGAAGCCGAGATCAACGATCAGGTCGAGACAGGCCAGCGCGGCGGCACCGGCTCCGGATACGACGAGTTTGCAATTCTTGATCTCCTTGCCGACGACCTTGAGGCCGTTGAGGATGGCTGCACCAACGATGATGGCGGTGCCATGCTGGTCGTCGTGGAAGACCGGAATCTTCATGCGGTCACGCAGTTTGCGCTCGATGTAGAAGCACTCGGGCGCCTTGATGTCTTCCAGGTTGACACCGCCGAAGGTAGGTTCCAGCGCGGCGATGATGTCGCACAGCTTGTCCGGGTCGGTCTCGTTGATTTCAATATCAAACACATCGATGCCGGCGAACTTCTTGAACAGCACGCCCTTGCCTTCCATGACCGGCTTGGAGGCCAGCGGGCCGATATTGCCAAGGCCGAGCACGGCAGTGCCGTTGGTGATGACCGCGACGAGGTTGCCGCGCGCAGTGTATTTGAAGGCGTTGGCCGGATCGATGACGATCTCTTCGCAAGCCGCGGCCACACCCGGAGAATAAGCCAGTGCCAGATCGCGCTGGTTGGTCAGCTGCTTGGTCGGTGTGACACTGATCTTTCCGGGGGTCGGGAATTCATGGTACTCGAGTGCTGCCTGCCGTAATTGCTGGCGAAGCGCTTCTTTTTGATCCGTCGATGATTCCATGATGTGGCCTTCCTTTTTAGCTTGCGGAAAGCATCTGATTTTATCAGAGGGAATAGTCACAAATCATACGTATTTGTCCTAGTTAAGTTGACGTTTGGTACCAGAATCACGAGTTTTCCTATCTGCACCGCAAAAACTATTGAATTAATAAAGACAATCAATTTTCTTTATTAAAAGGATAAAACTATGATTCACCCCAAGTTGATTCATTTTATAAATCAGGCAGACAAAGGAGCACACCATGGCAGCGCAACAGGATTCCGTCACCGTGAAAAACATCGAGGCCGCGTTTGCGGGCGAGTCGATGGCGCACATCAAATACCGTTACTTCGCCAAGCTGGCACGCGAGGCCGGTGCGGATGACGTGGCCAGGATTTTTGAAGAGACCGCGGATCAGGAAGTCATGCACGCCTTCGGCCACTTGGACCTGCTGTATCCGAAAGCAAAACTCACTCCGGCAAAGGCGCTTGAAATCGCAATCGAAGGCGAAACCTATGAATACACCGAAATGTACCCGCAGTTCCGTCACCTTGCGGTCCAGGAAGGCAATGCAGCGGCCGTGGCCGAATTCGACGAGCAAATCGCGGAGTCGAAGGAGCATGCCGACGCTTTCCGCCGTACGCTGGAGATGGCTGCGAAGCGCTTTGCCGCACTGGCAAAGGTAGAAGAGCGCCATGCCAACAATTATCGCAAGGTGCTGGCCGCGACTACGGAGTGAAGGAGCCAGCAGAGGCTCCTGGACGGCACTTATAGTCGCATCACATCATCAATCAAACCCAGGATCAGAGAGGACTTGCATGAAAACCTATCAATGTATCGTTTGCGGCTTTATCTATGACGAAGCGGCAGGCTTGCCCGAAGAAGGAATCGCTCCCGGCACGAAATGGGATGACATCCCCGCCGACTGGGAATGTCCGGATTGCGGCGTGGCGAAAGCCGACTTCGACATGGTCGCCATTTAATTCATCAACGATTTGCCATCCGCTGGTCCTTGTGGTCGGCGTCCGGCCGCTACGTCTTGCGATTGAAGATAATGACGTCCGGGACGTGCGATCATTCAACCACGTCGAGAATTATCAGCAATTTCGTGACGCAATCGACCGCATCAGTGCATCCGCCCGGGTGACCATTCTTGGGGCAGGACTGACAAGCTACGTGTTTGCCGATGAACTTGCATGCATAAGGGCTTGCTGTCTGAACTCGGGACCGCGAGCCTGCGCCCTGCAGAGTGAGCCCGGCTCGAATTGGGACGTCCAGCGTATAGATGCAGCGATGCAGCGCAGTGCTTTGCGCCACGTTTTCAGCAGCGTCCCGATTCCAGCCTCGGCGCCATTCCTTCTGTACAATCCCGGGATGCTGTCCGAATTCGACCTTATTGCCCGGTATTTCACCCGCCCCTCGCGTCGCCCGGCCGACGCCGTTGCACTCGGCATCGGCGACGACTGTGCACTGATCACGCCCAAGGCCGGCATGCACCTGGCAATCTCCTCAGACATGCTGGTTGAAGGCCGGCATTTTTTTGCCGACGCCGAACCTCGCCAACTTGGTCACAAGTGCCTCGCCGTCAATCTGTCCGACCTGGCTGCCATGGGAGCAACGCCACTGGCATTTACCCTTGCGCTTTCCCTTCCCGCCGCCGAGCCGGCGTGGCTGCAGCCTTTCTCTGCCGGTTTGCTGGCACTGGCCGATGAGCATGGATGCGAGCTGATTGGTGGAGATACCACCAAAGGGCCGTTGAATATCTGCATCACGGTATTCGGCGAAGTACCGCCCGGACAGGCACTACGCCGGGATGCCGCCCGTGAAGGCGACGATATCTGGATTTCCGGAACACTCGGTGACGCCCGCCTTGCGCTGGCCGGATACCGTCATGAAATTCCGCTGGATCAAGCGTCACAGGAACAGGCCGCAACCCGGATGCACACCCCGACACCCCGCGCGGCACTCGGCACCGCCTTGCGTGGCATCGCGCATGCGGCGATCGATATTTCCGACGGACTTGCCGGCGATCTGGGACATATCCTGAAAAAATCGGCGGTTGGCGCTACGTTAACGGTCGACCTCCTTCCCCCAGGCCCTGTGCTTGCCCGACAGGCACTTGAGCTGCGGCGGCGCTTCACACTGGCCGGTGGAGATGACTACGAATTGTGTTTTACCGCCCCCGCTGCGTGTCGCGATGCCGTTCTTGCGGCGGGCCGCCTGGCAAACATAGCGGTCACCCGTGTCGGGCGTATCGAATCCACACCAGGCTTGCGACTGGTGGATGCCGAGGGCGCCGCGCTGACATTGCAAGCTGCTTCCTTCGACCACTTCGCCTCGCCATGACCCCACTGGAATCCGGGCGCACCGCCTACATCACCAAGCCGACCGCCCGCTTCATGCTGTCCCATCCGGCGCATGTGCTGGCCCAGGGGTTCGGCAGCGGACTGTCGCCCATCGTGCCGGGCACCACCGGCACCTTGCTTGGCTGGCTACTATTTAATGTGTTGTCCGCCAGGTGGCCGACTGTATTTACGGCGACTGGCTGGACAGTGGCAATTGTCGTCGGCTTCGTTATCGGGATCTGGGCATGCAGCAAAACCGGAAAGGACATGGGCATCGCCGATCACGGCAGCATGGTTTGGGATGAAATCATCGCCTTCTGGCTGGTCATGTTGCTGCTGGCGCCCGCGACATTGTCGACCCAGGTCTGGGCTTTCCTCTGGTTCCGCTTTTTCGACATGGTGAAGCCAGCGCCGATCCGTTACTTCGACCGGCATGTCAAGGGAGGATTCGGGGTGATGTTGGATGACATCCTGGCGGCGTTTTATACGCTGCTGCTGTTCGCCGTCTGGCGCACAATTTGATTGTGATCGCAGCCGGGGATCCTGTTTGATGTCTGAATGCGTTGCCTGAACTTGCAGTATCCAAAAAAATCGCGGTCCGAAGACCGCGAAAGCTCGAATCTGCACACCGCTGCTCGAACAAGCCGCCTGATCGCTCAATCAGGCCACGCTTGTTCGACTTCATTGTGCGCGATATGCAAACCCTGTTTGTTGAGATAGATCACACCGAAGTCGCCAGGCGCGCAGGCCGTTCATAAGGAAGCGCGGGTGCGCCGCGAACTGCAGGCTTTGCATGTGCGGTGTTTTGTTGAATTCAGTCGCAAGGAAGATCAGATGACGAACGACATCATGGCGCTGGCAGCGCATGCAGGAAGGGCGCTGCAGGAAAAAGGGTTGATGCTGGCAACGGCCGAATCGTGTACCGGTGGCGGTGTAGCGCAGGCGGTGACGGATATCGCCGGTTCTTCGGCATGGTTTGAACGAGGCTTCGTGACGTATTCCAACACGGCAAAGAACGAGATGCTTGGCGTCCCTGCCACCTTGATCGAACAACACGGTGCAGTCAGCGAAGAGGTGGCCGCCGCCATGGCATCGGGCGCACTGACCAATAGTCACGCGCAAATTGCGCTATCGACCACCGGCATTGCCGGGCCAGGAGGCGCCGTACCAGGCAAGCCGGTCGGCACCGTGTGCTTTGGCTGGGCCCATGACGGCAGGACCCATACTGAACGCCATATCTTCCCAGGCGATCGCCAATCGGTAAGAGAGCAAACCGTGCGCCATGCGCTGGAGGGCTTGTTGCGAATGCTGGAGCAGACTTGATCGGACAGCTAAGACGCTGAGCGGAAACGATTGATATCGTCGCGCGTCGCTTGCGCAACACGGCGTGCAGCCTTGACCCAGTCCTCGCCAGCCGCTTCATCCGGCTTCGCATACAGGATGGCGCGCGAGGAATTGATCATCATCCCCAGCCCCGTGGCGGTACGTCCAGCCTTGACTGTGGCTTCGACATCGCCACCCTGTGCGCCGACACCGGGAACCAGCAGCGGCATCTCGCCAACGATGCGGCGAACCTGCGCCAGTTCATCGGGAAAGGTTGCACCAACCACCAATCCGCACTGGCCATTGGTATTCCATTTATCGGCAACCAATTGCGCCACGTGCTGGTAGACCGGCTTGCCGTCGGCATTCAGAAATTGCAGGTCGGAGCCACCTGGGTTGGACGTGCGGCACAGGATGATGGCGCTGCGATCTTTCCATTCCAGGTAAGGCGCAACCGAATCGAAACCCATGTAAGGATTGACGGTAACCGCGTCGGCGCCGTAGCGCTCGAAGGCCTCGCGGGCATACTGCTCGGCAGTCGCGCCGATGTCGCCGCGCTTGGCATCGAGCACGATGGGAATACGTGGATAAGTTTCGCGGATGTAGTCGCACAACGCTTCGAGCTGGTCTTCCGCGCGCAATGCCGCGAAATAAGCGATCTGCGGTTTAAAGGCACAGGCCAGATCAGCGGTCGCGTCGATGATTTCCTTGCAGAACGCAAAGATCGGATCGGAGCGGGTCTTGACCGTCGAAGGGAATTTGTTGATGTCGGGATCGAGTCCCACGCAGAGCAGGGAGTTATTGGCCGCCCAGGCGGCGCTCAGCTTTTCGATGAATTTCACGGCAGGCGTCGGAGTAAGAAGGATTAGCCCTACATTGTAACTTGCCATCCAAGCGGCCCGGCATGATATCTTTCCGTCATGAATTCAACGCTGACCCTGACGCGCAAGGACTGGATCCTGCTGGTGTTGCTGACCCTGTGCTGGGGCATCAACTGGCCGATCATGAAGATCGGTGTGCGCGACTTCCCTCCCCTGACGTTTCGTACCATAAGCATGATAGGCAGCCTGCCCATCATCTGGCTGGCGGCCCGTATGCAAGGCGTATCGCTGGCCATTCCCAAGGGGCGTGTGGCGCAGGTTGCGCTGCTGGCGGTCCCCAATATGCTGATCTGGCATGTATTCATGATTCTCGGCGTAAAGATGCTGGCATCCGGGCGGGCAGCGATCCTCGGCTATACGATGCCCGTCTGGGCGGTGCTGTTTGCGCTTGTTTTCTTCGGCGAACGCCCGACGCGCAGTGCGTGGGTTGGCGTGGCATGCGCGTTTGCCGGTGCGCTGTTGTTGCTGTCGAGCGAATTTTCTGCACTGGCGGGCAATCCGCTTGGCAGTATCTTCGCGCTGATAGCCGCTGCGGGATGGGGTTACGGAACCGTAGCGATGAAACGCTCATCCCTTAACATGCCGACGATTTCACTGACGTTCTGGATGCTGGCGCTCACAACCTCGGCGATGGTCATGGCGTCGACCTTGCTGGAAAGTTTCGCCTGGCACATGCCGGACCGCGCGACGTGGATGGCAATTGTGTACAACGCCGCGATTATCTTCGGCTTTGCCCATGTGGTCTGGTTCAACCTGGCGCGCACCTTGCCTCCGGTGGCATCCAGTCTGTCGGTGATGATGATTCCGGTATTGGGCGTTTTTTCGGGCGCATGGATCCTGAAGGAAACTCCGCACTGGCAGGATTACGCGGCAATGGGGCTGATTCTTGTTGCAATGAGCACAGTTCTGTTGAAACCCAAAGCAGCCGCCCATAAATAAAAGACAATACGAGAGCATATGATCCGGCATGGCGTGTCAGACGCGATGCAGGCAGTTCAGATTTCAACCGGACAAAAGGACAGACGATGATCAAGAGTTGGACCAAATGGCTGACGATGGCCATGTTCACGATGCTGCTCGGCGGCTGCGGCTATAACGACTTCCAGGACAAGGACGAGCGGGTCAAGGCCGCCTGGGGGGAAGTGGTCAATCAGTACCAGCGCCGCGCCGACCTGATTCCTAACCTGGTCAATACCGTCAAAGGCTACGCGTCGCATGAGCGCGAAACGCTGGAAGCAGTGACCCGTGCGCGTGCCGCTGCCACCAGCTTCCAGATCACGCCGGAAGTGCTCAACAATCCGGAGGCATTCCAGAAATTCCAGCAGGTGCAAGGTGAATTGTCCAGCGCCCTATCGCGCCTGATGGCGGTCTCGGAAAATTATCCAAACCTGAAAGCTGATACCAGCTTCCGCGACTTGCAATCGCAGCTAGAAGGAACCGAAAACCGGATTACCGTCGCACGTCAGCGTTACATCCAGTCGGTACGCGAATACAACGTCTTGGCGCGGAGTTTTCCGACCAACCTGACGGCAATGCTATTCAATTACGAGGTGCGGCCGTCGTTCACGGTCGAGAACGAGAAGGCGATTTCGAACGCGCCCGCCGTCAACTTTGGTAAATGAGACCGTCAAGACTGACCACATGCTCAACATGTCCATTCTGCGCTTCCTGATCGGTATGTTGCTTGGCCTGGCGCTCGTCTCGGCGGGCGCGCAGGAATTCGTTCCAGTTCCGGCGCTGCAGGCACGCGTCACCGACCAGGCCGGCATGCTGTCGGAAAACCAGCGCGCCACGCTTGAAAACGTGTTGAAGGACTACGAAGCGCGTACCGGCAGCCAGATCGCCATTCTGCTTGTCAGCAAGACCGAACCCGAAGCGATCGAGCAATACAGTATCCGGGTGTTCGATGAATGGAAATTGGGCCGCAAAGGTATTGACGACGGCGTGCTGCTGATGGTGGCGAAGGACAATCCACCCGCGCTGCGTCGGCTACGTATCGAGGCCGGGCGCGGCGTCCAGGGCACGCTGACCGATGCGCAATCGAAGCGCATCTTGCAGGATGTCATTGCGCCGCATTTCCGGCAAAGCGATTTTTATGGCGGGCTGGCGGCGGGCGTATCTGCCATTACCAGCCTGCTCGACAAGGAGAACCTGCCTGCCCAGAGCAAGACGCAGCAGGCTGCGGAACAGGCATCTGACGGTATTTCGCTCGGTGTCTTCATCTTCTTTGTATTGCTGTTCCTGCTGATGTCGCGCATTGGCTCCTCGCGCCGTCACGCTCGTTACCGTGATGGCTGGGGCCGGTCTTCTCCCGGCGTGATCCTTGGTGGTGGCCTGGGCGGTTTTGGCGGTGGGTTTGGCGGGGGCGGCTTCGGCGGAGGCGGCGGTGGATTTTCGGGTGGCGGCGGCACCGGTGATGGTGGCGGCGCTTCGGGGAACTGGTAAATGAGTACTTTTGCACGCCTCTTCAAACACTTGCGCACGACCTCGTCGGCCGGTCGACGCGCGTTTCCTTCCGAAACGCTGAAAGCCATCGAGGCAGCCATCACCGAGGGCGAACGCAAGCACCGGGCGGAGGTACGCCTGATTGTCGAACCGGCGCTGGGATTGCAGGAAGTGCTGGCGGGAATGTCGCCGCGCGAACGTGCACGTGCGCTGTTTGCGCAGTATGGCGTCTGGGATACCGAGGAAAATTGCGGGGTGCTGGTTTATATCAATCTGGCCGACCATCAGGTGGAAATCGTCGCCGACCGTGGTGTAGGCAAGGTCATTAGCGCGAGCGACTGGCAAACCGTTTGCCGTACGATGACCGAAGGCTTCGCCCGCAATGACTACCATGGCAGCACGCTTGCCGCCCTTGCGCAAATCAATGCACTGCTGCAGCAGCACTATCCGGATGACGGATCAACCAGGAACCAGTTGTCCGACAATCCAGTGATGTTGTAGACATCGTCGATGCTGTGCATGTTGCGGACCTTGCGAGTTGCAGGATTGCCCGCAACAATCGTCAGCAAACGTGTCAGCGCTTTGGTCTCCGGTTATGCGGTGCGGCGCTGCCAGTCAGCATGTCGCTTGCTGCTTTGCCTATCCGCCACTTTTATTTCAACCACCCGCCGCTACGGCCGCCCCGGCCTTTCCATCGGCGGCCTTCAAGCGCTTGATCCGTTCTTCATCGCTCGGATGCGAGCTCAGATATTCGAACGACTTGGCGGCACGAGACTGACCGTCACGCCGGCCGTTTGTCGACTCCGGCGCCGATGGCGTGCTTTCCTCAGCGTGGTCTGCGTCCTCTTCGATGCCATCCTCATCTTCATCGCTCGATGCACTCGCAGCTCGGTGTGAGTGCGCCGCACCCATCTTTTCGAACAACTCAGCCATTGGCGACAGCGGCACGGCATTCGCATGCATCATGTCAATGGCGTACTGGTCCGCCTCGCGCTCAAAATCACGTGAATACTTTTGATCAAGCAGGAAGGTGGGGACTGCGGCCAATGCGCTCGACACATCTCCGATGAATAGATTGATCACCACACCGACTCCCAGTGCCTGCAATAGCCGGCGCAAGGAATGGCGCCGTTGTACGTGCCCTAGCTCATGACCAAGTACGCCCAGTACTGCCTGGTCGCTGGCGGCAAGCTTGACAAGTTCATCCGTCATCACGATTACGCCATTGGGCAAGGCAAAGGCGTTCGGGCCCATCTTGCTATGCCTGAATTCAAGCCGGTATGGCGTTTGTTCGCCACGCGGCTGCCGCAGTCCCGCAAACAGCTTGCGTATCCTCGTCTGCTCCTCGACGCTCTGCCTCGACGGTTCCATCCAGCGCGAATCAATCAGTCGCAGTTGTTCGTCACCGATTCGCTTTTCCATGGAGGGAGGGAGGTTCTGCGCCAAGGTATCGGCTGCCCATGGCAGGCCCCATTGATAACCGGCTATCAGGATAACCAGCAGCGAAACCAGCGCGCATAGCGACAGCGGCCAGTTGCGCTGCCAACGCACGACGCGCGGCTCGCGGTAACCGTTACGGCGCAACAGCTTTTCCAGCCCGGCATCGCTGCTCTCGATATATCCGCCCTCGGGGAGGTGCAAGATACGTGGCGCATGCTCCAGCCGTTCGGAAACACGCACCTTGGAAAGCCGCACCGAACGGCGCACTCCCTCACCGCTGACTGCGAGAATGCCCTTGTGCAGTAGTAGCTGGACTGTGTGCCGGCGTGTCGTGTTACCGTCGTAAAAGTAAGCGTCGATCATAAGGCGATGTCGATATCAAACAGGTCCCCGGCTTCCTGTCCGGCGGAACCAACGTTGTCTTCATTGCGATCCGCAATGAAATCTTCCAGAGGCCCGCCAGGAACCAGAGTCAGGCTCTGCACCCGATACTTGATCAGCCGAATTGCGGCGAACGGTTTATAGAGGCCAAGCGTGAAGGTAATCAGCAGCAGGTTGGTCGCGTGTATCCAGAGCAGCTTGCGTGCGCTGGCGTTGCTCTCGAAGCGATGCTGGCCAAGTTCGGTATGGTTCCAGACCATGTTCTGCACGCGGCTGTCGAGGTAGGCACGTACGAACAGGTAAAACGCATAGGCGCTCAAAGCACCATAGAGCAGCGTAAACAGCCAGCCAAACATGGTATTGACCAGCACACTATGGATTTTCCCGGTCAGGAAGCCAAAGATACCCGCCGGGATTGAACCAAGAAACAAAAAGCCAAGTGCCTTCGCATAGGTCTTGAAGAACCCCGATACACGACCATGATAGTAAAAAGCCGTGGTACCGAAATCGGCATGTTCGTGCTGATAGCGTTTGAGGAAGTGATGCGCAAGCGGAACCGTTGCCGCCAGTGCCAGCAAGGGCAAAAGCACAATCAGTAAAATCATGCCAAAACCCGGATTGCGAGAAAACGATGTGGCGACACTCCACACGAACAAGCCGATGGCACCCAGCATCACAGGGAAAATGATCAGCTTCCGGTAAGCTTCACCAACCGTACCGCGAAACCGGAAATGCACACCGCGATAACTGGAGTTCACCATCTTGAAGCGAAATGCGCGTGCCAGCAGCCATGGCATTACCGCACACAGCACCACGCCGACACCAAGAGCGGCAACCGGGGAAATATTGAATGAAACCTGATAAGCCCCGACCAGGGCGACCGCGACGATCCGGCCCTTGAGAATGGCGATTGGCTTGCCGTGGTAATCGAATACCGCACCATTGACACGCGTGTTCCGATAAAAATATTGCAGCCGGCGCACCTTGGCCCAAGCTGAATAGATACCCACGGTGAGTATGGTCAGCAGCAGGTTGACCACCCAAATGCGGAAGTATTCTCCGCCGGTGCCGGTGAACTCGAACGGGAGCGGTGCTTCGGGATCAGGCTCAACCGGCTGTTTGACAAAGCGAGCCCGGCTCGTCATGAGTGGCGCCACGCCAGTCCCCGGTTTTTCAACGCTGGGTGAAAGCGCTGTGTCCATGCCCTCGATCGTCAACTCCGCCATGCCCGTTCCCTGATTCAGTTCTTGATGTAACGCCACGGCTATGCTGCCGCGATCGGAGAATTGCAAGAATACCATCAGGTAACATATCTGCGGCAGAGATTTTTTGCCGTCATGGATAACAACGCAAGCAGGTTTCCGACTTTGCCGCTTTTGACCAGGAATCGGGCTTTATTGACTTCCTGCCTCGCTCGTCTCTTACCCTTTCTCGTACACCCACTGCAACAACGCGTCCTGCGCATCGCGACCACGTTCTGCGTTCGGGTGGTTAATCAGGCAAACCACAACATAACGCTTGCCGGAAGCCGCCAGTACATAGCCGGCGACGCTGCGAACTTCATTGAGCGATCCTGTTTTGATGTGCGCTTTCCCCGCTACCGTCTGATTGACCAGGCGTGAACGCATGGTGCCGTCATAAGCGACCAACGGCAGTGACGAAATGAATTCCGGCATGGTCGGGCTGCGGTATGCCTCCACCAGCATGCGTCCCATGGTGCGCGCTGATATGCGTTCGGTTCGCGACAAACCGGAGCCGTTATCGATACTTAATTCAGGCGCATCGATGCCCTTGTTGCCAAGCCAGGTACGTACCACGGCGCCGCCGTTTTCCGGCGTGCCTGGCAAGTGTGTGACATTGGCGGCCAATGTCAGCAACAGTTGTCGCGCCATCACGTTGTTGCTGTACTTATTGATGTCCCGGATGATTTCGGCAAGTGACGCGGATTCCCATTCGGCGACAAACTGTGCAGCAGGGGGCAGCGTACCGTTCTTGACCTCACCTCTGAGCACGCCTCCCATGTCAGCCCACAACTTGCGAAACGTCAGACTGAAATACTGGGTATGCGTCATCTGGTAAGGATGCACATACCAGATTTTTTCGCCACAGGATGCGGACATGGTGCCTGGGAAATAGGCGCCCGACGGATCGATGACGGCACGCAGCCCGGCACGCCATGCACCACAATCGCCATTGGTCAGGCGCGGCGCCGCCAGATTGTATGGCGCCAGCGGCGGGTCGATCGTGACCTGAACGGAACGCGTCGCCGGCTCCGGTGTAAAACGGAAACCCAGGGCCTTGTAATTCAGCAGCAAGGCATCGGGACCCACGTTGTAGGGTTTGGCCGGATCGCCGTCGAATGCCGCGGCATCATGTGCGCGCTCTTCGAAGAAGCTGCGGTCGAGCACAACATTACCCTGTATTTCACGTATGCCGCGTGCGCGAATCCTGCGCAGAAACAACCAGAAGCTTTCGAGCACCAGTTTAGGGTCGCCGCTACCCTTGATAATCAGGTCGCCGCGCAGTACGTCTCCTTGCATCGCACCGGTCGCGTACGCCTGCGTTTTCCAGGCATAGGTAGGGCCGAGGATCTCAAGCGCGGCGTTGCTGGTCACCAGCTTCATGGTGGACGCCGGGTTGAACGGCGCCATGTCATTCGATGCGACCAGTGCAGGCGCATCGCCGACTTCCTGCACATAGATTCCGCTGGCTGCCAGTGGAATCTCTGCGCGCTGCAAGGCATCGGCAACAGGAATGGGCAACTCTTGGGCTGAAACCCGCGCGGCCAGCATAAATAGAAGACAGGCGACTTGGAGACTGAAGGAAATTCGCATAGGATGGGAGACATTAGATCACACACAATTAATTATCCCACGCCGGACCAGCAGACCATGTCCAAATCCGCAACTTCTTCCCGCCATCCAGTATTCGATCCATTGGCACTGGACAATCAGTTTTGCTTCGCGCTGTATTCCGCATCACTGGCGATGACCAAGACCTATAAGCCCTTTCTTGACAAGCTTGGCCTTACCTATCCGCAATACCTTGTCATGCTGGTGTTGTGGGAAGAAGACGATATCCTTGTCAAAGCCATCGGTGAAAAACTTTTTCTGGATTCCGGCACTCTTACCCCTCTGCTGAAGCGGCTTGAAGCATCGTCGCTGATTGCTCGTACGCGCGACGAAGCGGACGAGCGGCAAGTGCGGATCACGCTGACCAAGGAAGGTCGTGCGCTGAAGAAGAAAGCTCAGGGCATTCCCCATCAGGTATTGTGTGCCAGCGGCCAGACCCAGGATGCACTGGAGAATCTGCGCGGCCAGCTTTCCATGATCCGCGACGACCTCGCGAAATCGCATGAATGATCAGCTTGCTTCCGGAATCAGTTGAAGTCTTCCGCAATTTAAATTGCACACAATTTAATTGAGTGCTATATTTCAGCCATCGTCTGCTGGCAAACCGAATGGACTGAATGGTTACCACGGACCAAACAGACGCCCCACCCTCATCAAGGAGAAATCTATGCAGATTCTGTACACAGCACACGCAACCGCAACCGGTGGCCGCGATGGCCGCGCAGTTACCGACGACAAGAAACTCGAAGCTAAACTGAGCACTCCCAAGGAACTGGGCGGCGCGGGCGGTGATGGCACCAATCCGGAACAACTGTTTGCAGCTGGTTATTCGGCCTGCTTCCTGTCGGCACTCAAGTTTGTGGCTCTGGCTACCAAGACGACGCTGCCACAAGACGCCGCCGTTACTGCGGATGTGGGTATCGGCCCGAACGATCGTGGCGGTTTCGGTCTGGAAGTACAGTTGAGCGTTTCTCTGCCCGGTCTTGAACCGAGCGCCGCTCAGGCACTGGTCAATAAAGCGCATGAAGTCTGCCCGTACTCCAATGCAACGCGTGGTAACGTCGATGTCAAGGTCGGCCTCGCCTGATATCGCGCCAAGCTGCCAAGGCATTGCAAAAAATACAAAGCCCCTGCGTGCAGGGGCTTTTGTTTTTCGGAATCCGTATGGATATCGGAACAGGAGTACAGCTTGATCCAATCGAAGCAAGTATTGATTAATTGCAAATCGATATTAAAGTAAATCAAACTCCGGCCAATCTTTACCGCCATCCACGTCGTCGCCGTTAGAATGAGGGCCGCCTTCATCCACGCAGGAGTTCACCATGGCCGCCCTCCATCCATTTCATCTTGCTTTCCCGGTCCATGACCTCGATAAGGCGCGCGAATTCTATGGAAAGCTATTGGGTTGCCACGAAGGACGCAGTTCTGAAGAGTGGATCGACTTCGATTTTTACGGGCATCAAATCGTGGCACACCTCGCGCCGCAAGCGTCCCGTCCTGAAGCTGCAAATACGGTCGATGGCCACCATGTGCCGGTTCCACATTTCGGCGCCGTCCTGCCCATGGCGGAATGGCAGACCCTCGCCGACCGCCTGCGCGCCGCCGGCGTCGAGTTTGAAATCGAGCCGCATATCCGTTTCCAGGGCCAGGTTGGTGAGCAGGCCACCATGTTTTTTTACGATCCCAGCCGCAATGCCATTGAAATCAAAGGTTTTGCCGATATGGGCCAGCTTTTTGCCAGCTAATCCCACCCCAGATAGCAAATTGAAAAATGGGTGCTCTTGAAAAAACGAATTGACGCCCATATACTTAGCACTCGTCAGGGGAGAGTGCTAACAATTCCGCTGACTACCTAATTTTTCCAGTGCGGTACCGCTGCACGGTGAAATACGCTTTGCAGCAATCTAGCCGCAAAAATTATAACTTATTGATTTTTAAGGAGTTTGTATGAACCTTCGTCCATTGCACGATCGCGTCATCGTCAAGCGCCTCGACCAGGAAACCAAGACTGCGTCCGGCATCGTTCTCCCAGAAGCAGCAGCGGAGAAGCCGGATCAGGGCAAAATTCTGGCTGTAGGTAACGGCAAGATCCTCGAAGATGGCAAAGTTCGCGCCCTGGAAGTCAAGGTCGGCGACGTCGTTTTGTTTGGCAAATACTCCGGCCAGACCGTCAAAGTCGAAGGCGACGAGCTGTTGGTGATGCGCGAAGAAGACATCATGGCAGTCGTTCAGAAGTAATACAGATACCTAACAAATAAATTAAGGAGTTTCGAACATGGCAGCTAAAGACGTAGTATTCGGCGACGCCGCCCGTGCCAAGATGGTCGAAGGCGTCAACATTCTCGCCAACGCCGTTAAAGTTACCCTCGGCCCGAAAGGCCGTAACGTTGTTCTCGAGCGCTCCTTCGGCGCCCCGACCGTCACCAAGGACGGCGTTTCGGTCGCGAAAGAGATCGAACTCAAAGACAAGCTCATGAACATGGGCGCACAGATGGTCAAGGAAGTCGCTTCCAAGACATCCGACAACGCTGGTGACGGTACGACTACCGCTACCGTTCTGGCTCAGGCTATCGTCCGCGAAGGCATGAAGTTCGTTGCCGCCGGCATGAACCCGATGGACCTCAAGCGCGGTATCGACAAGGCAGTGACTGCTACTGTCGAACAGCTCAAGACCATCGCTAAGCCCTGCACCACTTCCAAGGAAATCGCCCAGGTTGGCGCGATCTCCGCCAACTCCGACCAGTCCATCGGCGAGCGTATCGCTGAAGCGATGGAAAAAGTCGGCAAGGAAGGCGTGATCACCGTTGAAGACGGCAAGTCCCTGAATGACGAACTCGACATCGTCGAAGGCATGCAGTTCGACCGCGGCTACCTGTCCCCATACTTCATCAACAATCCGGAAAAGCAAGTTGCCGTCCTGGAGAACCCGTTCGTCCTGCTGTTCGACAAGAAGATCTCGAACATCCGTGACCTGCTGCCGATCCTGGAGCAAGTTGCAAAAGCCGGCCGTCCGCTGCTGATCATCGCAGAAGACATCGAAGGCGAAGCACTGGCGACTCTGGTGGTCAACAACATCCGTGGCATCCTGAAGACTTGCGCAGTCAAGGCTCCAGGCTTCGGTGACCGTCGTAAAGCCATGCTGGAAGACATCGCTATCCTGACCGGCGGCCAAGTGATCGCTGAAGAAGTCGGCCTGACTCTCGAAAAAGCAACCCTGAACGATCTCGGCCAGGCAAAGCGCGTCGAAATCGGCAAGGAAAACACCACCCTCATCGACGGCGCAGGCCAGGCTGCTACGATCGAAGCACGCGTCAAGCAGATCCGTGTTCAGATCGAAGAAGCAACTTCGGACTACGACCGTGAAAAACTGCAAGAGCGCGTTGCCAAGCTGGCAGGCGGCGTTGCAGTGATTAAGGTTGGTGCTGCTACCGAAGTCGAAATGAAAGAGAAGAAGGCACGTGTCGAAGACGCACTGCACGCAACCCGTGCTGCTGTGGAAGAAGGCATCGTTCCTGGCGGTGGCGTAGCCCTGCTGCGTGCACGTGCAAACGTGATGAACCTGAAGGGTGACAATCCTGATCAGGACGCTGGTATCAAGATCGTTCTGCGCGCCATGGAAGAGCCGCTGCGCATGATCGTGACCAACGCTGGCGACGAAGCTTCTGTCGTTGTCGCCAAGGTCATGGAAGGCCAGGGCAACTTCGGCTACAACGCAGCCAACGGCACCTACGGCGACATGGTCGAAATGGGCGTTCTGGATCCGGCCAAGGTGACTCGTTCGGCACTGCAAAACGCCGCATCGATCGCTTCCCTGATGCTGACTACCGACTGCACCGTTTCCGAGCTGGTCGAAGACAAGCCGGCTGCTGGCGCAGGCATGGGTGGTATGGGCGGCATGGGTGGTATGGGTGGTATGGACGGCATGATGTAATTTGCCGGCCGGTGAAAGGCAGCAATGCCTTTCACTGACCAGCCAGCCTCTGGTCTCTGGTGTCCAGTATCCAGAGCTAAGTGTCTGGTGTCACCCGCTTGACAGTGAAGAAGGTCCGCAGGGCAATGTCCCTGCGGACCTTCTTCTTTTTTCTTCCCGGTTTTCATCTCATCCGGCATGTGGTGCCACTATCACCGCTCCCCTTCTCGGGAGCTTACGCAATCAGGAGCGATGGCAATAACTGCGTTTGCCTTATCAGGGTAAATTTTTCAAGGTGAAAGAACCTCGCTGATGAGGGCGGTTCACGGTCGATTCACTTTTGGCCCTGCCTTTCCCTTGGCAGCATGATGAAGCCGCCGAACATGGCGAATGGAAATCTGCCTGCCTAGGTTCCTGTCGCGATGGCATATGTCTTGCAACGAAGCTCGCTTCAACAATGAATTTATGGAGCATCTTCATGAAAGCATTTCCCATCGCATTGCTTATGTCGGCGTTAACGCTGACTGCCGGCATTGCCTCCGCTCAAGCTCAGAAAGACACAACCAATCCCCAATCGGGTCATCCCAACACAGGTGAGGCATCTTCACAACTCGGTCAGCCCGCTGCCGGCGCTTCTGGCTCAACCGGCGGTTCTCGTACGCCGGGAACATCCGCATCAGGCGCAGCCACGAAGTGTCCGGATCTCACCATGCATCCAAGCGACGGAGCAAATCCAAATCAGGGTACAGGACGTAATCAAGGTCCCAAACTTGCACGCAAAGAAAGTGGCAGCGCAAGTAATACATATTGCGCTGACGAGACCGCAGCGTCTTCAGGCAGCTCGGGTGCTTCAGGTGGCTCCGGTGACACTGCCAGTTCCACGAATTCTGCCAACTCCGGAAGCGGGCCCGGCAAAGTAAAACAATCGAACGACAATCAGAAAGGCGCGCAGTAAGTCAGTACGCCACTCTCGGGCATAAGCTGGAAACGATGCTGGACAAGCTCTGGATTTTTATTGCGGAAGCAGTTCGACGTCCGGCAAGTTCGCCATGACATCGGCCACCGTCGCATGCGTCGTCAATGCCCTGACGACGACGGGCAGCGGCTCCGCCCAGATTTCCGGCAGATCCATCTCCTCCTTCCGCAGGATGGGGAACGCCAACTGCTCGCGCGGCGGGCAAAACGCCGCATCAACGCCAGGCTTGTTGCCGCGCGCATCAATGCGATACCAGCCATACTCCTTCAGATACACCGCATTCAAGCCATGCAGGCAAAATGGCGGCGCATCGTTGGCGATAGTCAAGCGTTGATAGCACAAGCCGGCGGGAATGCCGTTGGCACGCAGCAGTGCCGCCAGCAAGTGGCTCTTGGCATAGCAATAGCCAGTGCCATGGCGCAGTACTTCGGATGCTGCACAGGTAACCGGATTGAGCCGGTAATCCCAGCTATGCCGAATCTCGTCGCGTACGAAGTCAAAACAGCGACGTGCGACTTCCAGTTCGGATGTCGCGCCTTGCGCAAGGCTTGCCGCCTGACCGCTGACAGCAGCGTCATGCCAGTCGATATGCTCGGACGATGCGAGATAGGGCTTCATGTCCATGTGGTGACGGCGGTTTACGCTAACTTTTCCAGGAAGGCTCACGCTTCTCGATGAAAGCTTGCACACCTTCGAGCGCCGCATCATCCATCATGTTGCACGCCATGGTCTGGCCGGCGAGCTGGTAGGCGGCACCGACACCCATTTCGATCTGCTTGTAGAACAATTGCTTCCCCATTGCGACCGCGACCGGAGGCTTGGCGAGGATGCTGGCACAGAGCTTGTCGATTTCAGCATCAAGCTGCTCCTGCGGTACCACGCGATTGATGAGACCGCGTTCGCACGCCGTCTCGGCATCGATGAATTCACCGGTCAGCAGCATTTCCATTGCCTGCTTGCGTGACATATTGCGCGACAAGCCGACCGATGGCGTCGAACAGAACAAGCCATAGTTGATGCCTGAAACTGCGAAGCGTGCGTCGGTAGACGCAACAGCCAGGTCACACATCGACACCAGCTGGCAGCCAGCGGCAGTCGCAATGCCTTGTACCCGGGCGATCACCGGTTGCGGCATCTGCTGGATCGCAAGCATCAGCTTGCTGCATTGATTGAACAGCGTCTTGTAGTATTGCTCGGACGGCTGCGCACGCATCTGCTTCAAGTCATGTCCGGCACAAAATGCCTTGCCAGCGGCAGCAATTATCACGACGCGGACGCCCTCATCGCGTTTTGTCTCATCAACAGCCTGCTGCAAAGCGGCCAGCATTTCCTCGGACAGGGGGTTGAATTTCTCGGCGCGATTGAGTGTCAGCGTCAGTACGCCACCACGATTCTCCCGCAGAACATAGGCCGCTTCAGCGCTCATCTTCATCCTCCTCGACATCCGGTTGCTGCCGCTCGCCCAGCGACGGCGGCGGATTATAAGTGGCCAGCAGATGTGCCCTGCTTTCCGGCGTCTCAAGGCTGATACGTCCGAGCGCGCCGCTGCGGTAATCCAGCAGCAAGGTATGCGCAGCCTTTTCGTAATCCGGATCGCCGCCCTTCAGGCGGAAGGCACGACGTTTCGCAATGCCCTCGATGACGCTGACCGCATCGATTCCTTCCGTCGGAAAACCGTAGCGGGCAGTGATCAGTTGCGGATAATGCAGCAGCAACTGCTCCGCCAGAAAAGTCGCCACCTCTTCTTCGATCACGGCGTTGGTACCAACCGCATGGCTCGCCGCCAGCATCAACCCGTCGGTTGGATGCGCGATCTTCGGCCACAGCATGCCCGGCGTATCGATCAGCACCATATTGTTGCCAAGGTAGAGTCGCTGCTGGGTCTTGGTCACGGCCGGCTCATCGCCGACTGCCGCAACGCGCTTCTTGAGCAAGGCGTTCATCAGCGTCGACTTGCCGACGTTGGGAATGCCCATGATCATCATGCGCAAGGGCTTGAGTGCGGTGCCGCGATGCGGTGCGACCCTGAGCGCAAGACCAGGCACCTTGGCAACGTCCGCAGGCTTCTTGCAACTGAGTGCGACCGCGTGGACGTCTTTCTGCGCACTGTAATAATCAATCCATGCCTTGGTAGCAGCCGGATCGGCGAGGTCGGCCTTGTTGAGGATCTTGAGGCAGGGCCGCTGGCGCTCCTTGCGCAACTGCTCGATCATCGGATTGGAACTGGCTTGCGGCAGGCGTGCGTCCAGCACCTCGATCACGAGGTCGGTCTTTTCCATGGATTCCGCCGCTTTCTTGCGGGCGGCGTTCATGTGACCGGGGAACCATTGTATGGACATGCGGGAATCTGTTCTGAGGGGAAGCCGCTATTTTAACCGCTGCCGCGGTATTTCCCTTATCCATGACCGGAACAGGTATGCCCGACGCGCAGATATCACCATGTCAGGCGGTCAACACAAACGGCTTCAATCGATTGAAGCCAGTACCTTGACGTGCGCAACGACACTGCGCGCCAGCGCGGACAAGTTGTAGCCGCCTTCCAGGCAGCTGACGATGCGACCTTTCGCGTGTTCACGTGCGACTTGCATGATTTGTTGTGTAATCCATGCGTAATCGGCCTCAACCAGACCCATCTGGCCGAGGTCGTCTTCCCGGTGGGCATCGAAACCCGCGGAGATGAAAATCATTTCAGGCTTGTGTGCATTCAGCGCAGGCAGCCAGCGTTCCAGCACCAGGCGGCGCACTTCATCGCCTTTGGTGTAAGCGGGCACCGGCAGATTGACCATATGGGGGACCGAATCCACGACCGCACTGTAGGGATAGAACGGATGCTGGAAGAAGCTGACCATCATGACCCGTGGATCATTGAGAAAGGCTTCCTCCGTCCCGTTTCCGTGATGGACGTCGAAGTCAACAATGGCGACGCGCTGAAGGCCACGCACATCAAGCGCGTGCTTGGCCGCGATGGCGACATTGCCGAACAGGCAAAAACCCATCGATTCGCTCGGACGCGCATGGTGGCCCGGCGGGCGGACCGAGCAGAAAGCGTTTTCGATTTCGCCATCAATGACGGCATCGGTTGCAGCAACGGCAGCTCCTGCCGCACGCAACGCCGCATCCCAGCTGTGGAGGTTGAGCATGGTATCGGCATCCAGCGGGTAGTAATCCGATCCCGACGCCGCCAGCGCACTGACGTTTTCCTTTACACGCTGGATCGCCCCATCGGTATGTACCCGTCGGATTTCCTCGACATCGACCGCTGGCGCCTCCCGGTACTCAAGCAGTCCATCAATACGGCTGGCAATAAGTTGGTCTTCAATGGCCTGCAGTCGCGCGGGCGATTCGGGATGCCAGTCCCCCATTTCGTGGCGTTTACAGTCGGGATGGGAATAAATCGCAGTCGTCATGTCGGCAGGGTAACGGTTGCAGCAGTTCTCGAATAGAATCTTGAGCTGGTTTGTCGATATCAATATGCTGGATCGACACAAACCATTATTGCTAGTGTAACCAAGAAAAAGGCTTGTAACAGTCCCTTTGTTGACAAACCTGATAGTCAGGCATGCAATCCATGTCAGCAAGGTGTACAGAGCAGCAAAACACCGTTTTAACCTAGCTTCAGCATACCTCAACACTTGGAAGCCCATGTTTGCAAAACTTCACGCCGTCGCCAGACAGGTCAGCCAGGTCGTAGTCGGCAAGGACCAGCAAATCCGCCAGTCGCTTGTTTGCCTGCTCGCTGGCGGACATCTGTTGATCGAAGATGTACCCGGTGTCGGCAAGACCACGCTGGCCCATGCGCTGTCCATTTCCCTGGGACTGAAATTTAACCGCCTGCAGTTCACGAGCGACCTGTTGCCGGCCGATGTAGTGG
This sequence comes from Herbaspirillum sp. GCM10030257, assembly GCF_042666555.1. Classification (NCBI taxonomy): domain Bacteria; kingdom Pseudomonadati; phylum Pseudomonadota; class Betaproteobacteria; order Burkholderiales; family Oxalobacteraceae; genus Herbaspirillum; species Herbaspirillum sp. GCM10030257. The sequence continues at coordinate 127,694 of NZ_JBHTDH010000013.1, read as the reverse complement.
GTATTTCGATTTTCAATCGCGAAAAGAATGGCTTTGTATTTCACCCCGGCCCGGTGTTTACGCAAGTGCTGCTGGCCGACGAAATCAACCGGGCCACACCCAAGACCCAATCCGCCTTGCTGGAAGCAATGGAAGAACGGCAAGTTACCGCAGACGGCATCACCCGTGACCTGCCGCGCCCTTATTTTGTCATTGCGACCCAGAATCCCGGTCATCAGATTGGCACTTTCCAGTTGCCCGAGTCGCAACTGGACCGCTTTCTGATGTGCCTGTCGCTTGGTTATCCCGACGCCGCCGCCGAGCGTGCGCTGCTGATGGGCGACGATCGCCGTGCCATGCTGAAAACCTTGCCCACCGCGATGCATCCCGAGGAACTGATCGCTGCGCAGGCCGCATTGCGCGAAGTGCATGTCTCGGCGGCGCTGGTCGACTATATCCAGGCGCTCGCGCAGGCATCGCGCCAGAGCGGCCTGTTTGCAGAAGGCTTGAGTCCACGTGCATCGATTGCGCTGCTGCAGGCGGCACGCGCCTGGGCCGCCATGGAAGGTCGCAACCATGCGATTCCCGAAGACGTACAGGCTGTGCTGGTGCCGGTTGCCGCGCACCGCCTGCGTCCGCTCAAGTCAGCCGGCAGTTCAGCTCTCGGCAGCCGCGACCTTGTACTGCAACTGATGAAATCCGTACCGGTGTGAACGATCAGGCGAACAAACAGACGATCAAACGGCGGCTGTCGCTGTATGCCCGCTTCGAGCACAGCATTCGTAGCCGGCTTAGCAAGTGGCTGTATCGGCATCGCGGTGCCGAACCGGGTGAAGTTTTCCTGCACCAGCGCCGGGTGTTCATCGTACCCACACATCCCGGCATCCTGTTTTGCGTGATGCTGATGGCGCTGTTCATTGGATCGATCAACTATAACCTCAGCCTCGGTTTCGGCTTTACCTTCCTGCTGGGAGGCTGCGCACTGATCGACATGCACCTGACGTTTCGCAACCTCGCCCACCTGCATCTGGTCGCTGGCCGCGCAAACCCGGTTTTTGCCGGCGAGGAGGCGCAATTCGAACTGCATCTGGTCAACCGCCGCAAGTACGATCGCTATGCGATCTGGCTCGATTTCGTGGCCGACGACAGGCCCGATCTTGCGCAAGCTGCCGACGTTGCCGGCAATACCACCCAGCGCATTCTGCTGCTAACGCCGGCGCAGCAACGTGGATGGTTGCAGGCGCCACGCGTACGCCTGCAGACGCGCTTTCCGCTCGGGCTGCTGCGCGCATGGAGCTACTGGCAGCCGGACGCCCGGGTACTGGTCTATCCCCGTCCAGAGGATGACGCGCCGGCGTTGCCCTCGGCTGAAGCCGAACAGGACGATGGCCAAGGTACGGCGGGGCAGGATGATTTTGCCGGCATCCGCGGTTACCAGGCTGGCGATTCCCTCAAGCGCCTCGCCTGGCGCCAGATCGCGCGTGTCGACGTCGAGCACGGCGGCACACTGGTGACCAAACACTTCGAAGGCGGTGCAGCGGCTGAGATCGCTATCGATTTCGCAGTGTTGCCACCAACGCTCGATACCGAGCAAAAATTGTCACGCATGACGCGCTGGGTCATGGAAGCGGAAGCACGCGGCATCGCTTATGCATTCCATCTCGGCAATGTAAAACTGGACGCGGCGCTCGGGCCAGCCCACCGTGAAACCTGCCTGACCGCCCTTGCTTTGTACGGGAAAAGCGCATGAGCCTGACGCGATTTTTTCACTCGCTGACAGGCCTGAAATCGCGGCCCATGACGCGCGAGAAAGCCGACACTTTATTGCTGCTCGGCGCATGCGCGCTGGTGCTGCTGCCGCATGCCAGTCATCTGCCGATGTGGATCGTCGCCAGCTGCGGTTTGTTACTGGTATGGCGCGGCTGGCTGACCTTCCGTGGCAACCGCATGCCGCCACGCTGGCTGCTGTTACCAGTCGTCGCGCTGGCCATGGCCGGGGTGTACTGGACGCACAAGACTTTCTTCGGACGCGATGCCGGGGTTGCGATGCTCACCCTGCTGCTGACGCTGAAGCTGCTGGAAATGCATGCCAGGCGCGATTTGTTTGTCGTACTGTTCCTGAGCTTCTTCCTGATCCTGTCGAGTTTCTTTTATTCGCAATCGATCGGCACGGCACTGACCACTGTCGTTGCCGTCGTTGCCCTGCTCACGACGCAAATCTCCTTTCAATACACCGGCGTGGTACCGCCGCTGCGCAAACGACTGCGTGCCGGCGCCACCATCCTGGGGTTGGCGGCGCCGGTAACGTTGGTCCTGTTCCTGCTGTTTCCACGGATCGAAGGCCCACTCTGGGGTATGCCGGGCGATGCGCAAGGCAGTGGCCGCACCGGGCTGTCGGACTCCATGTCGCCCGGGAATATCTCCAAGTTGGCCAACTCGGAAGAAATTGCCTTTCGTGCCAAATTTGAAGGCGCGGTTCCTGAAAAATCACAGCGTTATTGGCGCGGCATCGTACTGAGCAATTTCGATGGCCGAACCTGGACTCCGTTGCAGCCGCACCGGCAGCGCCGCAGTGTGCAAGTCGACTTCCGCGGCGAACCATTGCGTTACCAGGTCACGCTGGAACCGCATGGCCGGCGCTGGCTGTTTGCGCTGGATGTACCGCGAGAATTGCCGCAAATTGCGGACAATTCCGCCGGTTTCTCGCAAGAGCTGCAATTGTCCGCGTCCCAACCCATTACCGACCGGCTGCGCTACGATGCCGTGTCGCATGTCGACTATCGTCTGCAAGCCAATGAAAGGCCGGGCTATCTGCAGCAATGGCTGGACCTGCCGCCGGGATTCAATCCACGCACGCTCGAATATGCGGGTCAGCTCAGCCGGAATGCCCGCAGCAATACCGAACTGGTCGATGCGGTGCTGAAGAATTTTCGTGAGCAGAATTTCCGTTATACGTTGGAGCCGCCGCCGCTTGGGCGTCATGTGATCGACGAATTCCTGTTCGATACACGTGCGGGTTTTTGCGAACACTATTCGGGGGCATTTGTTGTACTGATGCGTGCGCTCAGCATTCCCGCCCGTGTAGTGACGGGTTATCAGGGCGGAGAAATCAATCCGGCAGACGGCTTCATGACCGTTCGGCAATCGGATGCCCATGCCTGGGCCGAAGTCTGGCTGGACCAGCGCGGCTGGGTACGTGTGGATCCGACCGCAGCGGTGGCGCCTGACCGCGTCGAAAAAAACCTTGGCAGCGTCATTCCCCGCCGCGTGCTGGGCGGCCTCTTCTCGCTTGATGCTTCCGGCAATGGCTTCGTTCAGCGATGGTTATCCCTACGCCAGAACCTGGAAGCGGTCTCCAATGCCTGGAACCAGTGGGTATTGAATTACACACCACAAAAGCAAAAGAAATTCTTCGAGTCGATCGGCTTTCCAAATGTTGACTGGCAAACCATGGTCAGCGTGATGCTGGCTTGCGTGGTTGCCGCCGTCGCTGTTGTCGTTTTACCGCTGCTGTTGCAGCAAAAGAAACGTGATCCGCTCGACGCACTGTATCAACAATTTTGTCAGCGCATGGCCCGTCACGGCTTGCAACGTGAACTTCATGAAGGACCGCGTGCCTATGCTACAAGGTTGACGTCGGATGCGTCGCCATTACGCCCGGAAACTAAGCTAGCCCTTGCGCGCTTTCTCGAACTCTATGAAACTGTGAGGTATGGTGCTCCCGTAAGCAATTCGCGGTCGAGCCATCTCTCCACACTAAAATCCCTGTTAGCTGAATGTCGATAAATTTTTACAAGCCCGCCACCTGCTCCGCAGCCGTGGCCTCCCTTCTCTTCGGTCTTGCCTTTTCAAATACCAGTTTTGCCAAGCAGGAAGAGAAAAAAAACAGCAAGCCGGCTGTTCGCAAAGTAATAGCGGCGAATCCGGATGACATCGGCGAATTCGCCAACTTTACCCAATGGAAAGATGTTGCCGAATTCATCGACAAAATGGCGTCGGAGCACAACTTTGATCGCGGTGAACTCGAATCCGCGTTCAAGAAAGTTCGCTATGTCGACACCACCATTCAGCTGATCAAACCTGCGCCTGCTGGCCGCCCGAAGAACTGGAAGGCTTATCGTGCACGCTTCGTCGAACCGGTTCGCATCAACGCTGGCCTGGCATTCTGGGATAAACACGCGGATGCGTTGGCACGGGCCGAGGAACGTTACGGTGTGCCTGCCGAAATCATTGTCGGCATTATTGGTGTGGAGACGGTCTATGGACGCAACACGGGCAACTTCCGCGTGCTTGATGCGCTGACCACGCTGGCATTCGATTACCCGCCAACGCCGACACGCGAGGCGCGCATGGCATTTTTCCGTCGTGAATTAGAAAACACGCTGCTCTTCGCCCGCGAAACGAATATCGACCCCTTCTCACTGTATGGATCCTATGCAGGTGCCATCGGCTGGCCACAGTTCATGCCAGGAAGTATCCGGAAATTTGCCGTCGACTTCGATGAAGACGGCCGGGTCGACCTGCGTAATTCCCCCGTTGATGCAATCGGCAGCGTCGCCAATTTCCTGGTTGAACATGGCTGGAAACGCGGCGAACCTACGGTTTTCCCCGCCACCATTGCGATGTCGGACAGTGGTCGCAGCTGGGACATGTTTATTAACCAGGGGCTGGAAGCCAAGTTCAGGTTGGACGAATTGAAGGCTGTCGGGGTGACACCGAACGTCGAGCCGCCCGCGGATCTGCAGTTTGGTCTGGTCGATTTGCAAAATGGTGGCGAACCTACGGAATACTGGCTGGGAGCGAATAACTTCTTTGCCATTACACAATACAACCGCAGCTTCTTTTACGCCATGTCGGTCATTGACTTGGGTCGCGCGGTGCGCTCGTCACGTACACGGTAAGCTGGCTCGTGTAGCTTGCACAATGTAAAAACTTCATTGTGCAAAGCCGGTCAGCCCTGCCCGTTCTTGAAAGCGGATAGTTCGATATGCACAGTCTCGTCGCCACCGCTGAACCAGATTTGTCCGTCCTGCACTGTGCACTGCAGCTGCATGGAACGTTGTGCCAGCGCCGATAGGGCGAGGCTTGCCTCTGTCGGCACTCGGTACACACGCAGATTCCTTGCACGTTCGAGCTTGGCGGCGCACTGGTTCCACCACACATTGGCGGCATTGCTATAGCTATAGACAATAACTTCTCCTGCGCGCCCGCATGCCTTCAGCAACCGTTTCTCATCTGGCTGTCCGACTTCGAGCCACAGGTCAATGGCGCCGGTCAGGTCCTTTTGCCACAAGTCTGGCTCTTCATCCGTGCTCAAGCCCTTGCCGAATGCGAGCAGTTCATGCGCATGCAAGGCAAACGCGAGGATACGCACCATCATGCGCTCATCGGTTTCGGATGGGTGACGGGCGATCGTCAACGCATGCGTACCGTAATAATTGCGGTCCATGTCCGAGATCTGAAGATCGGCTTTGAAGATGGTTGCTTTTAGGGCCATGTTGTTACGCTGCAGTGCGCTGTCCTAGGTTGTGGAGGGGCAAATGTACAGTAAAGCGCCTGCCTGCGCCATGCGGATACGCGATAATGCCTTTCTTCACACTTCGCCTGATCCTTTACTCCCGTTATATTCATTTTGCAGCCACCATGACGATCCTGATTCCCAACGACGATATGCATTCCGCCAAAGCGCCCTCAACAGAGGAAGTGGTCGCCGCGACACGGGATTGGCTGGAAAAAGCAGTCATCGGCCTCAACCTGTGTCCATTTGCCAAGTCGGTACACGTAAAGAAACAGATTCGCTATGCGGTGAGCGATGCAACCGACCGGGAACAGTTGTTAAACGATCTCATCTCTGAACTTGAGCATTTGCGCGACACGTCACCTGAACAGGTCGACACGACGATGCTGGTGCATCCTTGGATACTCAGGGACTTTATGGATTACAACGACTTTCTGCATGTCGCGGACTCCGCTCTGGAAGAGTTAGGACTGGTCGGACACATTCAGATCGCGAGTTTTCATCCTGACTACCAGTTTGCCGATGCGAAACTCGATTCGATCGACAACTTCACCAACCGTTCTCCTTATCCAATTCTCCATTTGTTGCGAGAAGAAAGCATCGACCGTGCTGTAAAAGCATTCCCCGACGCGAGCGATATTTTTGAACGAAATATCGAAACGATGCAACGCTTGGGACATGACGGCTGGCTGGCATTAGGTATTGGAAAAAACTTACCAAAATAGAAATTCGGCAAACTGTCTACCGTAGTAGACACATTTACATATAAGCATCTTATAATCCTGTCTATTGTGAAATATGGCAATGACCTTATGTGCAAAGGGTCGGTATGCCAAGGCGGAATTGCGCAGTATCAAAGTGACACAAAGTCGCTTCGATAGAATGCAGTTGAATTAGTGCAATACCGATTGAAAACACTTGATCGAAGATAGATGCGAAGTAGAAGCACAATATATAAAAAATTTTCAATTAAGCAAAAAACAAGATTGCCGTTTTGGAATTTTGTTACTATATTGCGTGAAGGCAATTAGTATCTTTCAAGCTTGGGTTTCCCCGATCCGATATTGCGGTTTGGATAAGAAATATGTTTCAGAACTGAAACATGTCTAAACATGAAATGTTTTATTGTGTACAATAAACTTGCGATATGGGAATTATTGATTTGACTACTTAGTTAGGCAAGATTATGGACGATAACGAGAACGGTAAGCGCGGTACACGACTGGCGGATCAGGTAGCGTATGACCCCAACAATTTGTTGGATGCGCTGATCGAAAAGCTGAATTTAAAAAATGACGCTGCACTGTCGCGCGCCCTCGAAGTAGCGCCGCCTGTGATCAGCAAGATTCGTCACCGCCGCCTTCCGGTCGGCGCATCGTTGTTGATCCGCATGCATGAAGTGAGCGACCTGAGCATCAAGGATCTGCGTATCCTGATGGGCGACCGTCGCGATAAATTCCGTATCAGCGACAAGCAGTTCAAACCGAAGGACGCGCCAGCAGGCGGCGACGCAGAATAAAAAGCCAGGTCGACCCTGGCCTTTTCCGCTCAGGCGGGGAAAACGCCGGTCGACAGGTAGCGGTCACCGCGGTCGCAGACAATAAAGACGATCGTCGCGTTTTCGACGGTTTGCGAAATACGTAATGCGACCTCGCAGGCACCAGCGGCAGAGATGCCGCAAAATATCCCTTCCTCTATAGCCATCCGGCGTGCCATCTGTTCCGCGGCCGCCTGGCTTACACTTTCCACCTGATCCACAGCGGCCTTGTCGAAAATCTTCGGCATGTACGCTTCCGGCCATTTGCGGATTCCAGGAATCTGTGAGCCCTCTTCCGGCTGCGCTCCGATGATGCGCACCTCAGGATTTTTCTCTTTCAGAAAACGGGATACGCCCATGATTGTGCCAGTAGTGCCCATGGCGCTGACAAAGTGTGTGACGCGACCTTCGGTGTCACGCCAAATCTCGGGACCTGTGCCCTCATAATGCGCAAGTGGATTGTCTGGATTGGCGAACTGGTCGAGAATGATGCCCTTGCCTTCCTTCTGCATCTGCTCGGCGAGGTCCCGTGCATACTCCATACCGCCGGTCTTTGGCGTCAGTACGATCTTGGCACCGTAGGCAGCCATGCTCTGGCGACGTTCTTCACTCAGGTTTTCAGGCATCAACAACACCATTTTGTAGCCACGCATGGAAGCCGCCATGGCCAGCGCGATACCGGTATTGCCGCTGGTCGCTTCAATCAGTGTGTCGCCAGGCTTGATGTCACCGCGCGCTTCGGCATGCTTGATCATGGAAATCGCGGGACGATCCTTGACCGAGCCAGCCGGATTGTTGCCCTCCAGCTTGCCTAGGATGACATTGTTGCGACGGGCTGCACCTTCGCCGGGAAGTCGTTTTAACTGCACAAGCGGCGTGTTGCCAATCGTGTCTTCAATGGTCAGGTAGGGCATGGCAAATTTGAATGCTTCAATAAAAATATCATTCTAATCGGAGACGCCATTTGACGTACGAGACAGTTTCCCCATGGGTCTCAATAAAAACCCCGAAAGCCGTCGCTTCCAGGGTTTTTGATATGCTCTGCCTATGGCTGCTTACTGCTTCTTGACTTCTTCCTTATTCGGCACGTCGTTCTTCATTTCCTTGCCGCCCTTGCTTGGCTTGTCGGCCTTCGCAGCTGCAGCACCCGGGCGCGCTTGGCCATTCACCGTCAGTCCTGCATTGGACAAGCGCACCGCGCTCTTGTCGCCGACTCCCTTGACCCGCGACTCAAGGTCGCTCCAATCCTTGAATTCGCCTGCCTTCTTGCGCTCGTCGAGGATGGCCTTCGAGAGTTTTGGGCCGACACCACGAATGCCCTCTAGCGTGGCTTGATCAGCTTTGTTGATTTCCACCTGCGCAAAGGCGCTTGCGAAGCCGACCAATAGTGCAACTCCAAGCAATAATCTTTTAAACATTTTTTCTCCAGACGATAAGTAAAACGCTACAACAACGTAGCAATGAAAACCGGGCTTTGATGCCCGGAAAGTTAGCGATCATACAACGAAATAGTTGATGAAAGATTAACTTTTCATTAATTTTTACTTATACCCCTCTGGATTTCTTCAGATGCCAAACAACTCTTCTTTGGTTACTGTTGCCGTGCCCAGCTTGCCAACGACAATGCCACCCGCCCTGTTGGCGATGGCCACCGCTTCCGACAGCGGCTTTCCTGCACCGAGCATGGTGGCCAGTGTGGCGATCACTGTGTCGCCTGCACCGGACACGTCGTACACCTCACGTGCAACGGTGGGGATGTGTAGCGTCGTTTCAGCGGTAAATAGCGTCATACCTTCTTCCGAGCGCGTCAGCAGCAACGCTTCCAGCTCGAGCGACTGGCGCAACTGCTGCGCCTTGGTGGTCAAGTCTTCTTCATTTTTCCACGCACCGACGACCTGTCGCATTTCCGATTTGTTGGGCGTCAGGATGGAGGCGCCTTTGTACCGGCCGAAATCGTCCCCCTTTGGATCGACCAGGATGCATTTACCGAGCCGTCGCCCTGCAGCAATCATGTCGGCAACATTGACGAGGCTTCCTTTTGCATAATCGGACAGGACGATGACGTCATACTCCGGCAACAAGGTGTTAAAGCGGGTGAGTTTGTCGCGCAAGACCGTCTCGGTCGGCGAATTTTCAAAGTCAATGCGAAGCAACTGCTGCTGTCGGCCAATCACGCGGAGCTTGATGATGGTGGAAATCGACGTGTCACGGTTCAAATAACCATTGATCTCCAGATTCTCCAGCATCTGCTGGACGGCATCGCCAGCCTCGTCCTGTCCGACCACACCGAGCAACCCGGTATGCGCGCCGAGTGCGACTGCATTACGTGCCACATTGGCCGCGCCGCCGAGGCGGTCTTCACGCCGTTCGACACGCACGACAGGAACAGGCGCTTCCGGCGAAATACGGCTTACGTCGCCGAACCAGTAGCGGTCCAGCATGACGTCGCCCACAACCAGTACACGCGGTATTTTGTTGAATAGAGAAGTATCACTCATGAGTCATTGGTGGCATTAGTCGCATTAGTTCCACTATGCGTTGTAGTGGCGTTATCAGTGTTTCTGGCCGAGCGGCCGATGCCATGATATTCGATGCCGGCATTAGCCATCGTCCATGGTTCGAATAAGTTACGGCCATCGAACACGACCGGATTTTTAAGCAGGGTCTTGATTTGCCCAAAGTCGGGACTGCGGAAAGTTTTCCATTCAGTCACGATAATCAGCGCATCAGCGCCGGTCAACGCCTCCACCTGACTTTCACAAAACCGAACTTGCCGGTAACCGTCCGCCACCTCACTGAGATCGACTTCGAGCACTCGGCGCGCTTCCCTGATCGCTACCGGATCATACACCGCGACGGTGGCACCGCGCCTCACCAGTTCGCGGATGAGAACGCGGGACGGCGCCTCGCGCATATCATCGGTGTTGGGTTTGAACGCCAATCCCCAGACGGCGAAATGATGCCGTCGTAGATCGTCGCCAAAACGACTGACGACTTTATTACCCAAGACATGCTTCTGTCGTTCGTTGACTTCTTCGACCGCTTTCAGAATCAACAGATCCTGTCCGTAATCATTGGCTGTACGTTCGAGCGCAAGCACATCCTTCGGGAAACAGGAGCCGCCGTAACCACAACCCGCATACAAAAAACTGTAACCGATACGCGGGTCCGCACCGATACCGTGCCGGACTGCTTCAATATCCACGCCGACCTTGTCGGCGAGATTGGCGAGTTCATTCATGAAAGAAATACGTGTCGCCAGCATCGCGTTGGCCGCGTATTTAGTAAATTCGGCGGAGTGTACATCCATCCAGAAAGTGCGTTCACGATTACGGTTGAATGGCGTATACAGCTGCTTCATCATCGCCCTTGCCCGCTCACCCTTGGGCGAGTCGTCGCATCCGATAACAATGCGATCCGGCCGCATGAAATCTTCAATAGCCGCACCTTCCTTTAAAAACTCCGGATTGGAAACGACGGAGAATGAGGCATTGGTGTCTCGCATCGCGAGTTCACCGAAAAGGACGGCGCGCACACGGTCTGCAGTACCAACGGGGACCGTCGACTTGTTGACCACCACTTTAAAGCCGGTCATGTAGCGACCAATGTTGCGTGCGGCCGACAGCACGTATTGCAGGTCGGCCGATCCATCTTCATCTGGAGGAGTACCAACCGCAATGAATTGAATGTCGCCATGAGCAACACTGGCGGCGATGTCGGTAGAGAACCGCAGCCTTCCCGCTGCACAATTGCGTTTTACCAGTTCCTCGAGTCCCGCTTCGTGGATGGGAATGATACCGCGGTTCAGGAGATCTACTTTGTGCTGGTCAAGGTCGAGACAAAAGACTTCATTGCCGACTTCAGCAAGGCAGGCGCCGGTAACGAGACCGACGTAACCTGTGCCAATGATGGTAATTTTCATGTTGTCCGATCAAAAGGCGTGAAAGGAAACGGGTGTTAATTCATTACATTCAATTCTTCCGTACGACGTGGGGGATACGATTCCCATTGACTACAACCGGGACACTGCCAATAAAACTGGCGCGCCTTGAAACCACAATAGTTACACTGGTAGCGAGCCAGCTTTTGCGTATAGCCATGCACCAGGTTTTTTACCAACGACAGTTCAGGGCGCACTTCTGGAGGCGCCTCCATCAATCTGGCTTCGAGGAATTTGTCGAGTCCGAGTAGCGTCGGCGTACGCCGTAACTCATCGCTTACTAACTGATTGGCAGCATCGACGCCATCAAGTTCCAGTACCGCCTTGAACACGACTTCGAGTAGATCAATAGAAGACGCTTGTGCGAGGTAATTTTTAAGGAGGTTAACACCTTCCTGAGGCCGGCCAACTGTGCGGTATCCATCCATCAATCGCTGGGCTACCAAGGCGACGTGCGGGACGCTTTGCTGTTCGACGCGCCGCCATGCCATCAGCGCGGCCTCAATGTCACCCTTGGCAAGATAGGCATCACCGATCAACATTGCCGCACGTACGTTGCTACGGTCATTGGCCAGTGCCTTTTCAAGCATGGCGAGTGCTGAATCAGGGTGCGTATGTACGAGTTCGTCTTGTGCCAGTTCGCAATAGAACTGCGCGATCTCTTTTTGTCGGCCGCCGGCACCCGATTCCTGAAGCGCGCGTGCGGCGTCTATGGCGCGCATCCATTCCTTTTCACGCTGGTAAATTTCCAGCAAGGCCCGTCGGGCTTGTGCGCTGTACTGCGTATCCACCAGGCTATTGAAGGTTTCCTCTGCACGATCCAACAAGCCGGCTTTCAGGTAATCCTGACCGAGTTCATAGAGCGAATGTACCTTGGATTCCTGTGGCAGGTCTGGCCGTGCAAGCAAGTTCTGGTGTACGCGGATTGCGCGTTCAATTTCCCCACGACGCCGAAACAGGTTGCCCAAGGCAAAATGCAGGTCGACCGTTTCGGGGTCCAGCTTGACGATTTCGATGAAGGCATCGATGGCCTTGTCGGGTTGCTCATTCAGAAGGAAATTAAGACCCTTGAAATACCCTCGAGGAAGACTGCGAGATTCGGAGACAAGTTGATTGATGTCGACACGCGCGGCAATCCATCCCAGTGCAAAAAAGATCGGTATGCCAAGCAGCCACCAGGTTTCAAATTCCATGGGGTTTTTTGTTGTCTGTAATGATTTGTTGGCCTACGCTATCCGGTTGCGGAGGTTGCGCTCGTGCATGTTCTTGCGCAACGTTTTCCTGCTCCATGGTCACAATGGTTTTTTTATGACGATTGAGTTCGCGGCGGTGGCGGAAAACCGTAGGCAGCATAGCAAGAATTCCGAGTGCGGCGCCGCCTGTAAAAAATGCCAACAGCAGCATGACCAACGGTCCGCGCAATTCGTAGTCGAAGAAAAAGCGTAATGCGACTTCCTGCGTATTCTTCAGTGCAAAGCCAAAGAAAACGATAAAGAGGATAACCGCGACAATGCGAAAAAGAATTTTCATGCCGCAATGCCTTGTCTGGGCTGTAAAACACGCAATGTAGTCATGGGAGTAAAACTTGCCGAACCGTGTAGAGGAAATTGAAATTGTACGTGAAAAAAAACGGCACCCTAGGATGCCGTTTTGATTTCGTGCGAATTTGCATGACGACTGCAGCGTAGAGCTGCGAACGCGAACTTGATTTCGACGACCCTTCTGGAAATACCACCGAAATTTCCGCCTGGCTGAAGTAAAGCCTGCGAATTTTTAGGATATACCTCACCAGATACGTGCCGTCGCCGCCGGCATGTGCCAGCGACAACGCTGCAAGATCGCGATTCAGTCTTCCTTGATCGGCTGTCCGACCATGGCGTCGACCCGCTCCCGCAATTCCTTGCCCGGTTTGAAGTGCGGAACCCGTTTTTCCGGGACCATCACTTTGTCACCTGACTTGGGATTACGACCAATCCGCGGCGGCCTGCTATTTAAGGCAAAGCTGCCAAATCCGCGAATTTCAATGCGCTGACCGTTCGACAGGGCGTCGGCCATTGCATCAAGTATGGTTTTGACCGCGTAATCCGCATCCTTTGCAACCAGTTGCGGATAACGCTCGGCCAGACGGGCAATCAGCTCCGACTTCGTCATGTATTACTCTCGATGCTTACTGCTTGTTGTCGAGTTTTGCCTTCAGCAGTGCACCCAGGCTGGTAGTGCCGGAAGCCGCGTTGGAGTCAGCAGACATCTTCTGCATGGCTTCTTGCGTTTCGGCATTGTCCTTCGCCTTGATGGACAGCTGGATGCTGCGTGCCTTGCGGTCAATGTTGATGACCAGAGCTTCGACCTTGTCGCCGACCTTCAGGTGCGTACCGGCATCTTCCACGCGATCACGGGAGATTTCGGAAGCGCGCAGGTAGCCTTCAACTTCATCGGACAACTGGATCACAGCGCCCTTCGGCTCAACCGACTTGACGGTACCGGTCACAATCGCGCCCTTGTCGTTCATGGCTGCGTAGTTGTTGAACGGGTCACCTTCCAGCTGCTTGACGCCCAGGGAAACACGCTCACGCTCGACATCGATTGCCAGCACGACAGCTTCGAGTTCGTCGCCCTTCTTGAACTTGCGGACGGCTTCTTCGCCGGCTTCAGTCCAGGACAGGTCGGACAGGTGAACCAGACCATCGATGTTGCCCGGCAGGCCGATGAACACGCCAAAGTCGGTGATCGACTTGATTGCACCACGGACCTTGTCGCCCTTCTTGTGCGACATCGCGAAATCATCCCAAGGATTCGGCTTGCACTGCTTCATGCCGAGGGAGATACGACGACGCTCTTCGTCGATTTCCAGAACCATGACTTCGACTTCGTCGCCCAGCTGGACAACTTTGTTCGGAGCAACGTTCTTGTTGGTCCAGTCCATTTCGGAAACGTGGACCAGGCCTTCGATACCCTGCTCGACTTCAACGAATGCGCCGTAGTCTGTCAGGTTGGTGACCTTGCCGAACAGGCGTGTGCCTTGCGGGTAACGACGGGACAGACCTGTCCACGGATCATCGCCCAGCTGCTTGACGCCCAGCGAAACGCGGTTCTTTTCCTGATCGTACTTGAGAACCTTGGCGGTGATTTCCTGGCCAACGGACAGGACTTCCGACGGGTGACGCACACGACGCCATGCCAGGTCGGTGATGTGCAGCAGGCCGTCGATGCCGCCGAGGTCAACGAACGCACCGTAGTCGGTGATGTTCTTGACGATACCGGTAACGACAGTACCTTCCTTCAGGGTTTCCATCAGCTTGGCGCGCTCTTCGCCCATTGATGCTTCGATGACGGCGCGGCGGGACAGCACAACGTTGTTGCGCTTGCGGTCCAGCTTGATGACCTTGAACTCCATGGTCTTGCCTTCGTACGGCGTAGTGTCCTTGACCGGACGGGTATCGACCAGCGAACCCGGGAGGAAGGCACGGATGCCGTTAGTCAGAACGGTCAGGCCGCCCTTGACCTTGCCGTTGACGGTGCCGGTAACGATCTCGCCAGACTCCATCGCTTTTTCGAGCGAGAGCCACGATGCCAGACGTTTGGCCTTGTCGCGCGACAGGATGGTGTCGCCAAAGCCGTTTTCCAGCGATTCGATCGCAACGGAAATGAAGTCGCCAACCTGGACTTCGAGTTCGCCGTTGTCGTTCTTGAATTCTTCGATGGGGATGAAAGCTTCGGATTTCAGGCCGGCGTTAACGATCACGAAGTTGTGGTCGAGACGAACGACTTCAGCAGAAATCACTTCACCGGAACGCATGTCCTGACGGGAGAGCGACTCCTCGAACAGGGCTGCAAAGCTTTCCATACCGGTTGATTCTTGTTGCGCAGTAGACATAAATTAGAAAAGAGGGGTTAGCCAGTCATAATCGGTTCTAGTCGATTACATACTGGGTTAAGTTCATCAACACCCGCCAAGGCCTTGCGCCAGAACGGGCACCAATCGCACTACAAAAGCAGCGTACGGTTACGCGTGTTTCTTTACCGCTGCGTACCACTGGAGCACTTGATCGACCGCTTGATCTGCAGTCATATCCGACGTATCCAATATGTGCGCCCCTTCCGCCGGTTTCAATGGTGCGATGGCACGACTTGAATCACGCGCGTCTCGCTCCCTCAAATCTTTGAGAAGGTCTTCCATATTAGCAGGAAAACCCTTGTCAATCAATTGCTTATATCGTCGATATGCACGCGCTTCGACACTTGCTGTCAGGAAGATTTTCAGGGTGGCATGGGGGAAGATTACGGTGCCCATGTCGCGTCCGTCGGCCACCAGTCCGGGCGGCGCGCGAAAGCCCAGTTGCAGGCCAACCAAGGCACGGCGCACTGTCGGCAGAACCGCAATTTTAGATGCAGTATTGCCAACTTCTTCCGCTCGAATAGCGGAAGTGACATTTTCATTAGCAAGCCAGACCTGATCGCCAATGAACTTGCATGGCAGCTTTTCCGCGGCCTTGGCCAATGCATGCTCGTCATTCAGGGCGATACTGTGACGCAGCGCGCTCAATGCGGTGAGGCGATAGAGGGCACCCGAATCAAGATAATGAAAACCGAGTTGCTCAGCCGCGCGATGCGCAACAGTGCCTTTGCCGGACGCGGTTGGCCCATCAATGGTGATGACGGGAATCGGGTGGGTTTGCATCGTATGGTGTTCCGATGGCGCGGTCGGCGCTCAGCTCAGTTAAAGGTCAGATGAGTTCGCCGCGGGTAATTGCGGCAAACTCATCAAAGTAGTCTGGAAACGTCTTGGCAACGCATTTCGGGTCATTGATCCGGATTGCCGCACCCTTTCGCGCAGCGCCATCCAGTGACGCGAGTGAAAAGCACATCGCCATTCGATGGTCATCGTACGTATCAATTGCCGCAGCGAGAATCTTGGCCGGCGGCGTAATGCGCAGATAATCCGCACCCTCATCAACAATGGCTCCGACTTTGCGCAATTCTGTTGCCATTGCGGCAATCCTGTCGGTTTCCTTCACGCGCCAGCTACCGATGTTGCGCAATATGCTGGGACCGTCGGCATACAGTGCGGCAACCGCGATTGTCATCGCGGCATCAGGTATATGGTTGAAGTCCGCATCGATCGCCTTCAGGACGCCATTTGATGTGGCTTCAATCCAGTTGTCGCCCATGGTAATCGTCGCCCCCATCTGCTCCAGCGCTTCAACAAACCGTACATCGCCTTGAATGCTGTTGCGGCCGACGCCTTCCACGCGCACCGGACCGCCCGCAATCGCGCCGGCAGCAAGAAAGTACGACGCGGACGATGCATCGCCCTCGACATGGATACTCCCCGGGCTGGCATAGCGCTGGCCGGCAGCAATGGTGAATGACTGCCAGCCCTGGCGCTGCACCTCGACACCGAACCGGCGCATGAGATTGAGCGTGATCTCGATATAAGGCTTCGAGATCAGATCACCGATAACGTCGATCACGACAGGCTCCTCGCGCGCAATCAATGGCGAGGCCATCAGAAGCGCTGTCAGAAACTGGCTGGAAACGTTACCCCTGACCTGCATGCGGCGCGAATGAATCTGGCCGCGGCGGATATGCAACGGCGGATATCCCGGCTGACCGGTGTATTCAATACGCATCCCGACCGCGTTGAGGGCGTCGACCAGATCGCCGATGGGCCGCTCATGCATGCGCGATACGCCATGCAAGGTATAGTCGCCGCCGATCGCGGCAAGAGCCGCTGTCAGTGGCCGGATGGCTGTACCGGCATTGCCCATGAACAGATCCGCCTGATGCACCGGCAACACGCCGTCGACGCCGTGCACAATATATTCCTGCGACTCGCCAACCTGCTCCCAGCGCACGCCTAGTTTTTGCAGCGCCATCAGCATGACATGCGTGTCATCCGACGCCAGCAAGTCGTGGATCCGGGTGGTTCCCCGTGCCAGTGCGGCCAGCAGCAAGGTGCGGTTGGAAATGCTTTTCGAGCCTGGCAGACGAACCGTGCCTTGGGCGCGAATTGCTGGTTGCAAGTCTAAATGATGCGGATGGTTCTTCATTAGTCGCCGCCCTGTTTGTTCTGCTGTTCAGCTGCCTCGATTGTCTTGATCCAGTTATGGCGTGCACGCTGCGCATTGGCATAGACCGATTCAAGCGATTTACCGTCACGCTCCGCGAGTAGAGCGCGCAGGCTTGCCAGTTGTTCCATGTAAGCGTCCAGCTCGCCCAGCAAAGCAGTCTGGTTCGCCAGGGAAATATCGCGCCACATTTCAGGCGACGAACCGGCAATCCGGGTGAAGTCACGAAATCCGCTCGCCGCATACTGAAACAGCAAGTCCGCATGCGGTTTGCGCGCGATGTCGTCGACCAGCGCATAGGCCAGCAGATGCGGCAAGTGGCTGACCGCGGCGAAGACGCGGTCATGCTCTTCGGCGGTCAGTCGATGAATGATGGCGCCGCAACGCTTCCAGGCGCCCGCCACACGCTCGACGTCTTCCGCGATGTTTTCGGGAAGCGGCGCAAGCACCGTCTTTTTGCCGACGTACAAGTCTACAATCGCTGCGTCGGGGCCATTCTGCTCCCTGCCTGCGATTGGATGACCAGGAACGAACTGACCGATTTTGTCGCCGAGCGCTTTGCGGGCAGCGACCACGACGTCGGACTTGGTGCTGCCGGCGTCAGTGACGACCGTTCCAGGCTGCAGGTGCGGCGCAATTGACGCCAGGATCGCTTCCGTTTGCGCCACCGGGGCGGCTATCAGGATCAGGTCCGCCCCGATTACGGCGTCCGCGACGATATCGCAGGCGGTGTCAATGATGCCAAGTTCTTTGGCGCGCGCCAGCGTCTCCATGCGGCGACCGACACCGACTACTTCCTGTACGGCTTCAGCCTTTTTTAACGCAAGCGCAAACGAACCGCCGATCAGGCCGACGCCAAAGATAGAGATTTTTCTAAACACAATGATCCGCCAGCAAAAAAAGTCGCATCAGGACAGAACGCTTTTCAGGGCATCGATAAATGCGGCATTTTCTTCCGGCAAACCGATCGAAATGCGTAACCATTGCGGCAAACCGTAATTGCCGACTGGCCGCACGATGACACCTTTCTTCAGCAACTCAAGATTCACGCGCGCACCTGCGCCATCGTCATTGCCGACACGCACCAATACGAAGTTGCCATACGACTGAACGTACTCGAGATTCATTGCGTCAAACGCCCCTGTCAGCTGCTTGTATCCGTCAGCATTCAGTCGCGCGCTCTTTTGCAGGAAGGCGCTGTCATTCAATGCGGCAATCGCTGCGGCCTGGGCGGCGGAATTGACGTTGAACGGCTGGCGGATACGGTTCAGCAGATCAGTGATCGCCGGTTGGGCAATGCCGAAGCCGATACGCAGTCCGGCCAGACCGTAAGCTTTCGACAGTGTGCGCGATACCAGCAGGTTGGGATACTGACGCACCCACGCGATCGATTCGTATTGCAGTTCAGGTGCGAGATATTCGTTATAGGCTTCGTCGAGGACGACCACGACGTCCTGCGGCACCTTGGCGAGGAAGGCTGCGATATCGGCCGCCGGAATGAAAGTTCCGGTCGGATTGTTGGGATTGGCAATGAAAACCAGGCGCGTATCGGCCGTGATTGCCTTGGCCATTGCATCCAGGTCATGTCCGTAATCCCTGGCGGCGACCACGATCGCGCGTGCGCCTACTGCCTGCGTGGCAAGCGCGTAGACCGCGAAGGAGAATTCCGCATACACCACCGATTGACCGGGCTGCACGAACGCGTGCGCCGCCAGTTCAAGAATGTCATTGCTGCCATTGCCGAGGGTGATCCATTCGGCAGGTACATCGTACTTTTTGGTAATCGCTTGTTTCAGCTCGAATCCGTTGGCATCCGGATAACGACCGAGGTCGGCCATGGCGCCGAGCATCGCCTGCTTTGCCGACTCCGGCATGCCGAGCGGGTTTTCGTTGGAGGCGAGCTTGATGATCTTTGCTTCGTCCAGGCCAAATTCACGCGCCACTTCGGCGATGGGTTTGCCTCCCTGGTAAGGGGCAATGGCACGAACGTAATCGGGACCGAATTGAATAGACATGATGGCTTCCAAAAAAGGCGCCTCGCCGCCGCCACGGAGAATTGTGTTCCCCATGCAGCGAACGGGCAATCAATAAAGACTGAAAGGATAGGAACCGAGCACCTTGAAGAACGCGGCGTTATGCTTGAGTTCGGCGAGCGCGTCAGCGACTTTTTGCTCCTGCGCATGGCCTTCCACATCAACGTAGAAGTAATATTCCCAGGTACCGATCCGGGCCGGTCGCGATTCGAAGCGAGTCATCGACACACCATGCTTTGCCAGCGGCGCCAGCAGGTTGTACACGGCGCCGGCTTTGTTTGGCACGGCGAGCACCAGTGAAGTCTGGTCTTTGCCGCTGGGCGAAGGTTGAAGACGACCGACAACAGCAAAACGTGTGCGGTTGTGCGGATCATCCTGGACATGGGCTTTCACCACGCCAAGGTTGTAGCGCTGACCGGCGATTTCGCCTGCGATTGCAGCGGTCGTCGGGTCTTCGCTGGCCAGCCTTGCCGCTTCACCGTTCGACGCGACAGCCTGCCGCTCAATCTGGGGATAATTCTGGTTAAGCCATGTCTGGCACTGCGCCAGGGCTTGCGAATGCGCGCAGATACGGGTTATACCCGTCATGCTGCCGGTCTTGGTCATCAGACTGTGGTGGACCGGGATTGACAATTCGCCGCTGATCGTCAGTGTGGTTTGCAGCAACAGATCAAGCGTACGGTTGATCGCACCTTCCGAGGAGTTCTCAACCGGGACAACGCCGAAGTCAGCCGTGCCGGCTTCCGCTGCGCGGAATACTTCATCAATCGAGGTACATGGCACGCCTTCGACGGCGTGGCCGAACTGCTGATACACAGCTTGTTCGCTGAAGGTACCTGCCGGCCCGAGATAGGCAACGTTCACACGTCGTTCCAGCGCTCGGCAGGAAGACATGATCTCGCGGAAAATGGTTTGCACATCGCCGCTGTCGAGCGGCCCGGGATTGCGGGTCGCGACTTTCTGCAGGACCTGAGCTTCGCGCTCCGGGCGGAATACCGGGGCGTTGGTTTCCGCCTTGACGTGCCCCACTTCTTGCGCAATACGCGCACGACGATTGAGGAGGTCGAGCAATTGTGCGTCGATCGCATCGATCTGTTCACGCAGGGGTTTGAGTTTGTCGTCCGTCATAGTATCTGTCATCGAGGCGCCGGGCAGTAGCCGGCGGGGTCGCAGGAAGCGTCCGCCTGAGCACGGACGCCTGGCTGCTGCAACGTCATTCCTGGAGTCGCCGCAACGGTTTTAACCGTGCTTCTTTTCGAACTCTTTCAGGTATTCGACCAGTGCCTGCACACCCTCAACTGGCATCGCGTTGTAAATCGATGCGCGCATGCCGCCGACAGACTTGTGGCCCTTCAGCTGCAGCAGGTTGCGTTCCTTCGCACCGGCGAGGAATGCGTCGTTCAGGGACTCGTCCCTCAGGAAGAAAGGCACGTTCATACGTGAACGGCAGTCCTTCGCAATCTTGTTACTGTAAAAATCGGTTGCATCGAGATAGTCGTACAGCAATGCCGCCTTAGCAATATTACGCTGCTCCATGGCCGCAACACCACCCTGCCTCTTCAGCCACTGGAATACCAGGCCAGCGATATAGATCGAGTAGGTCGGCGGCGTGTTGTACATCGAATGATTGTCGGCGACCAGTTTCCAGTCGAATGCCGACGGACAGATCGGCAATGCGTGGCCGATGAGGTCTTCGCGTACCACCACCAGGGTCAGGCCTGCCGGCCCGATGTTCTTCTGCGCGCCACCAAAAATCACGCCGTACTTCGACACATCAATAGCCCGCGACAGGATATGCGAGGACATATCCGCAACGAGCGGTGCATTGTTGGTGTCGGCGCTGACGTCGGGCGTGTACTGAAATTCGACGCCATCAATGGTTTCATTGGTGCAGATGTGCACGTACGCCGCATCCTTCGACAGCTTCCAGCTATCTCTTGGCGGAATAGTGGTGAATTTCTGCGCCTCTGACGATGCAGCCACATTGACGTTGCAGTATTTTTGCGCTTCCTTGATCGATTTGGACGACCACGATCCGGTGTTCACGAAGTCGACTACGGAGGGTTGCGACTTGCGGCCGATGAGGTTCAGCGGGACGATCGCGTTTTCGCCAATGCCGCCACCCTGCAGAAACAGAATCTTGTAATTGGCCGGCACGCCGAGCAGTTCGCGGAAATCACGCTCCGCCGCTTCGTAGATGGAAATGAACTCCTTGCCGCGATGGCTCATTTCCATCACGGACATGCCGCTGCCATGCCAGTCGAGCATTTCTTCGGCCGCCTGCTGCAGCACTTCCTGCGGCAGCACCGCAGGACCTGCGGAGAAGTTATAGACCCGCGTCATTCTTCCTCCGTGCCGCCACCGTTTTCTTCTTCCACATCCGTCTCGAGAATACGCTGCAAGCCGCTCAGCTTGGTACCGTCTTCGACGGCGATCAGCGTCACGCCCTGGGTTGCGCGACCCATTTCGCGGATCTCGGAAACGCGGGTGCGAATCAGCACGCCGCCAGTGGTGATCAGCATGATTTCATCGTTCGGCTCGACCAGGGTCGCAGCAACCACCTTGCCGTTGCGTTCGCTGGTCGAGATCGCGATCATGCCCTTGGTGCCGCGGCCATGGCGAGTGTATTCGGTAATCGGCGTACGTTTGCCGAAGCCGTTTTCGGTCGCGGTGAGCACCGACTGCTGCTCATTCTCCGCCACCAGCAGAGCGATAACCTGCTGCCCTTCTTCCAGGCTCATCCCACGCACACCGCGTGCATTGCGGCCCATTGGTCGCACATCGTTCTCATCGAAGCGAACTGCCTTGCCTGAATCAGAGAACAGCATCACATCATGCTTGCCGTCGGTCAGCGCTGCACCGATCAGGAAGTCACCTTCGTCGAGGTCGACTGCAATGATGCCGGCCTTGCGCGGATTGCTGAACTCGGTCAGCGGCGTTTTCTTGACCGTGCCGAGGCTGGTCGACATGAACACGTAACGATCTTCCGGGAAGGTCCGGTTCTCGCCAGACAGCGGTAGAACCACGGTAATCTTTTCGCCATCCTGCAACGGGAACATATTGACGATCGGCTTGCCGCGCGAATTGCGCGAGCCTTGCGGCACTTCCCAGACCTTCAGCCAGTACAATCGCCCACGGTTGGAGAAGCACAGGATGTAATCATGCGTATTGGCAATGAAGAGCTGATCGATCCAGTCGTCTTCTTTCGTCGCCATCGCTTGCTTGCCACGTCCGCCGCGCTTCTGGGCACGGTATTCGGATACCGGCTGCGACTTCATGTAACCGGTATGCGACAGAGTGACCACCATATCCTGCGGCGTGATGAGGTCTTCCGTGCCAAGGTCGGTGGCATTGAGCTCGATCTGCGAACGGCGCACATCCTTGCTGCCTGCGCCGTATTCGTTCATCGCGGCGTTCAGTTCGTCGGTGATGATGGCTGTGACGCGCTCCGGCTTGGACAAAATGTCCAGCAGGTCGGCGATCTGTGCCATCACTTCCTTGTACTCGTTGACGATCTTGTCCTGCTCGAGACCAGTCAGGCGCTGCAAACGCATCTGCAGGATTTCCTGCGCCTGTTCATCGGACAGCTTGTACAGTCCGTCCGACTGGATACCATAGTGCCTAGGGAGATTCTCTGGACGGAATGCCTCGATGCCGCCGGCGTTTTCCGCGCCGGTACGTGCCAGCATTTCACGCACCAGGGACGAGTCCCAGGCGCGCGCCATTAATTCGGACTTCGCAATCGGCGGTGTCGGCGCGGCCTTGATGATGGCAATGAAGTCATCGATGTTGGCCAGGGCAACCGCCAGACCTTCCAGCACATGGCCGCGCTCGCGTGCCTTGCGCAGTTCGAATACGGTCCGGCGCGTGACAACTTCGCGACGATGCGACAGGAAGCATTCGAGCATCTGCTTCAGGTTCAGCAGCTTCGGCTGGCCGTCGACCAGCGCGACCATGTTCATGCCGAAGGTATCCTGCAACTGGGTCTGCTTGTACAGATTGTTGAGAACCACTTCCGGCACTTCACCGCGCTTGAGTTCGATCACTACCCGCATGCCCGACTTGTCGGACTCGTCGCGAATGTCGGAGATACCTTCCAGCTTCTTGTCTCGCACCAGTTCGGCAATGCGTTCAAGCAGAGACTTCTTGTTGACCTGATAGGGTAATTCGTCAACGATGATTGCAGTGCGACTATCCTTGCCGAATTCTTCGAAATGCGTCTTTGCGCGCATGACGACGCGACCACGACCGGTGCGATAGCCATCGCGCACGCCTGACACGCCGTAGATAATGCCGGCGGTCGGGAAATCCGGTGCCGGAATAATCTCGATCAGTTCATCCACCGTGCAGTCGGGGGTGCGCAACACGTGCAACGCGCCGTTGATCACTTCGGTGATATTGTGGGGCGGGATGTTGGTCGCCATGCCGACCGCGATACCGGACGAACCGTTGATCAGCAGGTTGGGAATGCGTGTCGGCAGGACCGACGGCTCCTTTTCCTTGCCGTCGTAGTTAGGGACGAAATCGACCGTCTCCTTTTCGATATCGGCCAGCAGTTCACTGGAAATCTTGTCCAGCCGGCACTCGGTATAACGCATCGCCGCGGCATTGTCGCCATCGACCGAGCCGAAGTTACCCTGCCCGTCGACCAGCGTGTAGCGCAGCGAAAAATCCTGAGCCATACGGACCAGCGTATCGTAGATTGCCTGGTCGCCGTGCGGGTGGTATTTACCCATGACTTCGCCGACCACACGGGCGCACTTGACGTACGGGCGGTTCCAGACGTTGTTGGTCTCGTGCATGGCGAACAGCACGCGGCGGTGCACCGGCTTCAAGCCGTCGCGCACATCCGGAAGCGCACGACCCACGATCACGCTCATTGCGTAATCGAGATAGCTCTTGCGCATCTCTTCTTCAAGGGAAATCGGGATAGTCTCTTTAGCGAATTGATCCATTGGCGAGTTGGCTTTTCTGTGCTGTCGTTGGCTGAGTGTCTCGGAATGGCGCCGCATGAAAACCACGGCGCCAAACATTGGATTTTAGCATGGAGGACGCCTTCCTCTCGCGCGAGGCCCGCTATATGCAAGCCATTTGCGCTAATACAGGACGTTTTGGCAAAAATGTGTTTAAATTAAATGTTGCAGCAAGTTAATTACCTTCGAATACACGGCTTTTCGGCACCTCATGCGTAAAAATACGGCTTTTGCCATCCTACTCAGCGCCTGCGCGGGCAGCGTCTCTGCGCAAGCCTTCTCGGATATCCAGGCAAAGCAGGGAAACAGCGCTTATCTGCAGGACAGCCGTGGCGTGATCGTCCGCAACCCTTTTGGTTTGTGCTGGCGTACCGGCACCTGGACTCCCGCCGATGCGGTCTCCGGTTGCGATGGCGACCTGATACCGCCGGTCGCCAACCCTATCGCACCACCAATTGCCGGCACGGCGCCTGCTGCACCTGCCGCCATACCGGCACCAAAGCCATGCGATTTTTCCGTCACGCTTGGCAGTGATGAGAGTTTTGCGTTTAACAAATCCGTCTTGAGCAGCGCTGCCAAAAAACGCATTGATGGCGAAGTAATGAGCAAACTGGCCAATTGCACCAAGGTCGACATGATTATAGTGAGCGGGCATGCCGACCGCCTCGGTTCGCAGCAGTACAACCAGAAGCTGTCGGAAAAGCGTGCGGATGCGGTAGCGGCTTATCTGAAGAGCAAAGGGATCCGCGCCGAAGTGAAGACGTCCGGCGCCGGAAAAACGCAGCCACTTAAGGCTTGCGATGAAAAATTAACACGTAAGCAACTGATTGACTGCCTTGCCCCTAACCGCCGGGTAGTCATCGAGGCCCGAGGCTTCGCCCAATAACCACAATAACAGGACCCAATCCTGAGCAAAGGCACTAAATCCACATAAAAACGCTACGAATTTTTGATCATCCGTTGCAAAAACCCAACGGGTGGCTAAAATCGCCATACCATTGATTTGGCAACAATCGATGTATTGCGCGCCTATGGCAAAATGTAGTTAACTAAAGATCATTGCAGGTGAACAACCTTGCAAAAAGATGATCTAATAGCATCCGGAAGTTTGGTTTTTCTATTAGTTCTAAAAAAAGTGGTACTTGTTGCGCAGTTAATCTGCGGATATCTCAACCAAGAGGAAAAATATGAATAAATTAGCACTCGTCTTTGCTGCGTCCGCAGTTGTCTCGTTCTCTGCTTCGGCTCAGCAAGACATTCAGGCCAAGACTCCGAACAGCGCCTACCTGCAAGACAGCCGCGGTGTCATCGCTCGTGACCCGTTTGGTCTGTGCTGGCGTACAGGTACCTGGACACCGGCTGATGCCGTTCCAGGTTGCGATGGCGAGATTGCAAAGCCGGCTGCTGCACCTGCTCCGGCACCCGCCCCTGCTCCGGCACCGGCACCTGCTCCGGCACCTGCCCCGACTTCCGAGAAGGTCACTTTTGCTGCTGACACCTTCTTTGACTTCGACAAGGCAGTCCTGAAGCCGGACGGCAAAGCCAAGCTGGACGACCTGTCCTCGAAGCTGCAAGGCATGAACCTCGAAGTTGTGATCGCTGTTGGCCACACTGACTCCGTCGGTTCCGACTCCTACAACCAGAAACTGTCGGTCCGTCGCGCTGAAGCAGTCAAGGCCTATCTGGTTTCCAAGGGCGTCGAAGCTAACCGCGTCTACACCGAAGGCAAGGGCGAGAAGCAACCAGTTGCTGACAACAAGACAGCCGCTGGCCGCGCCAAGAACCGCCGCGTTGAAATCGAAGTTGTCGGTACACGTAACCGCTAATCGATTGACTGCTGGCAAAGCCCCGCTCCGGCGGGGTTTTTTTATGCCTATTCGCCAAGCAAATCCTCCGAAAACTCGCGGTTTAACAGCAAGTGCCCTCCAATCCCGCTATCATTCTGTTTATGAATGCCGATCCTCTAGAACTACAGAAATTCAGCGATCTTGCCCACCGTTGGTGGGATCCGACGTCCGAATTCCGCCCGCTGCACGAAATCAATCCCTTACGTCTTGAATGGATTAACGCTCGCGCATCCCTGGCCGGCAAGACGGTCGTGGATATCGGTTGTGGCGGCGGCATCCTTGCCGAGTCAATGGCTCGCAAAGGCGCCAAGGTCACTGGTATTGACCTCTCGGAAAAAGCCCTCAAGGTCGCTGACCTGCATAGCCTCGAATCCGGAGTACAGGTCCGCTATGAACTGATCTCCGCCGAGGACCTCGCTGCACGCGAGGCCGGCAGTTATGACATTGTCACCTGCATGGAGATGCTGGAACATGTACCTGATCCTGCGGCCGTGGTGAAAGCTTGCGCAACACTCGTTAAACCGGGCGGCCACGTGTTTTTCTCGACCATTAACCGCAATCCCAAAGCCTATCTGTTCGCAGTCATCGGCGCCGAATACGTCCTTCGTCTGCTGCCAAAAGGAACACATGACTACGCCAAGTTTATTACGCCAGCCGAACTGAGCCAATTTGCGCGCAACGCTGGGCTAGTGGTCAACAAGTTCAAGGGCATGGGTTACAACCCGCTGACAAAGATTTATTCACTGAACCAGGATACCGATGTTAATTACCTGGTTGCCTGCACCCGCCCGGCGTGACCGTTTCGCAGCGGCTGCGCACAATGTCTGCACAGCCGCCCGCCCTCCTGCCGGTCCTATCCTCAGACCAAAATTCACGATTTCCCATGCCTCTAACTTTACCTCGCGCCATCTTATTCGACCTTGATGGGACGCTTGCCGACACTGCTCCAGACCTGGCCGGCGCCATGAACCGTGTACGAGCAGCGCGCGGCTTGGCACCGACCCCGTATGAATTGCTGCGTCCTGTCGCCTCCGCCGGAGCACGCGGATTGATTGGCGCATCCTTCGGCCTCAAACCCGAAGACGAGGGATTCGCCGAACTGCGAACCGCCTTTCTGGACACCTATGAAAGCGCAATCGCCATCGATACGCGCCTATTTGACGGCGTCGAACGACTGCTCGATGAAATGCAGACCCGGAATATTGGCTGGGGTATCGTGACCAATAAGGCGGCCCGCTTTACCGATCTGCTGGTGCCGAAAATCGGCCTTGGTCACGCCGGCTGCATCGTTTCGGGCGACACAACACCGCATTCAAAACCCCATCCCGCACCGCTTCTCGAAGCAGCGCGTCGGCTTGGCTTGCCACCGGAGCAATGTTGGTATGTAGGAGACGATCTACGCGACGTTCAGGCCGGTCGCGCTGCAGGCATGCGGACCGTGGCAGCTTCCTGGGGTTATTGTGGCCATGTAGAGCCTGAGACATGGGAAGCAGATGCGATTGCGGCCTCTCCGCTTGAAGTTTGCGATTTAATTCGCACGGCCTCTTGAAATCCCAAAGTGACGCCTCATCTGGTGAGGTACAATAGCAGTACTGTTTTGGGGACGACCTGGTTTCGACAGGGGTTGCAAAGCAGCGCAGGGCATACCGAGGACTGGCTACCTCGTAAATCCAACCGGAAATGCTTAAATGCAAACGATGAATCTTACGCTCTCGCAGCGTAAACCACTAGAAACCTAAGAACTTTCTAGCTCTACACCATCTCTTCCCTGGGGTGGGCTGGCAACAGCAGTAGAGTCATATACAGGGAATCGCGTTGCGTCGGGTCACTTGGCGTAACGTTAAATTTAGGTGACTCGCCTAGACGAAGCGTGTGCGTCCGCGTCGGCTGGGTTAAAACCAATTGGCAGCACTAAGTATGTAGAACTGTCTGTAGAGTGCTTCTGGACGCGGGTTCGATTCCCGCCGTCTCCACCACCAATACGCTAAACCGTTGAGAAATCAGCGGTTTTGTCGTTTCTAGAGGCTCAGTCTGGCTTGGCACGCTGACTGAATACTTCCCAGGTCGTATATTGCATTAATGCCAGATTTCGATCCGTAGCCGCTGGCATTGCAACTTCGTTCACAGACCCGTATTTTTTCTTACGGAATGCGCGAATTTTTGGCGAGATCCTAATTCTCTAGCTGACTAATTAATCTGGTGATTCCCTCGCCATTGAGGCTCTTCCGGCGGCTCTTCTACACTGTGCCCCGATCCACCGGAGCCATGGCAAATGTAAGCGCCGATAATCAATAAGCGTCGCAACTCATCTGGCGTCAACCTCTCGGCAACAGAGGACAACACCTCTGCATACATCATGGCAACCGTTTCAGGTTCGACATTCTTTGTTTCGAGCCGCATCAGCAGGGACATGATTTGATACTGGTCCATAGCCGTCTCCACAAGGACATGCGTCCTTAAGGCTTATCGGATCAAGATTATTCTGTATGGTTCACTACAATCAGAGTGCAATGAAATTGTGCAACTCGGTCCGGTCGGGTGCGTCAACCTGGATAACGCCCTACTCGCACTTTTCAAGCCATTTCTTTCAGCAAAGATGCCTTGATAGACGGACTGCCCGCTACGCTTGGTATGGCTCAGCTCACCTGCAATTCCACCTCCGATACCACTACACAATTCCTTCCCTCATGCTTTGCGCTATAGAGGGCATTATCCGCGCGCGATAAGGTGTGCTCAATGGTTTCGCGGTTCTGGTATTCGGCAACGCCGACGGAGATGGTGACGCTCCGGCCGTCTGTCAATTCAGGAAAACGCATTGCCTCGATACGCTGCCGAATGCGCTCGACAAAAGATTGCGCTTCGCCGGCATTGGTGCCGACCAACAGCAGGAGAAACTCTTCGCCACCGTAACGTCCGAAGCAATCGGTCTTGCGGATATCTTCCTGAATATTCAATGCAACGCGCTTGAGCACCTGGTCACCGGCCGCATGGCCATATGTATCGTTGATGTTCTTGAAGTGGTCGACGTCAATCAGGCACAGGCTGAATGGTGACCCATGCTGGTCGACGCGCGCCTTTTCACGTTCAGCCACGCGAATCAATTCACGTCGGTTGAACACCCCCGTCAACTCATCGCGAATGGCAAGGTCATGGATGATGCTCAATGCCTGGTCCAGGCGCAGGATGGCGTTTGAGTTGACGCGCTCAAATATCAGAAGGAAGACGGCAACGGTCGCGACTAAACTGAGGGTCGAGACCACGCTGAGCAGGCGCATATCGTTAACCACGACCGGCGGGAACAATGCCATAACATCCATCGTATAAATACCAACGATAGCAAGCAGACTGAGCCCGGACCAGATAACGCCTGAACGAGCGCCAGCGCCTGCCGTAGCGATCAGCGGGCACACGGCAAACCAGATTACCGTCGGCGCACCGACTCCACCAAGACGCGAAGTCAGCGCAATCAACAGCAGATATACAACAACATTAAATGCTTCACACGGAATTGCCGTACTGTGCGTCCATTTGAGCAACATGGGAATGGACAAGACGCCGAGCGCCGCAAGAAAGCAGAAACGCGCATTGATGCCATCACCAAGGAAAAGATAGAACGCCCCGTAAAACGGAATGACAATCGCTGCCAGGAGAACAGAGCTCAACAGGTTTTCA
This sequence comes from Herbaspirillum sp. GCM10030257, assembly GCF_042666555.1. NCBI lineage: Bacteria > Pseudomonadati > Pseudomonadota > Betaproteobacteria > Burkholderiales > Oxalobacteraceae > Herbaspirillum > Herbaspirillum sp. GCM10030257. The sequence goes on along the minus strand of NZ_JBHTDH010000013.1, from coordinate 98,127 downwards.
GCGTGTGTCGTGGCAGGGGGGCTTTGCCGCAAGTCTGCAGGAATAAAGCGATGAATGATCGGAATCAGTCGCTGGAATACCAACGAAGTATGTAGTTTCATCTTCAGCTCTCTACAGGGACCTTTAACATCGGCCTCTCGAGACGATTAAACATACGGAGCGCCGTGGTGGCTTCCCAATCACCGATATTCCACAACTCGGCAGGCCAAGTCATCTCATCTCATTACGACCTGCTCCGACGCAAGATAGGAGTAGCCATTCAGACACAGACGGCAACTATTACCATCAGTCAACTCTACCGCAACTTATTGAGAAGAGGTAACAAAATGCCAGAATTGTTGAGGCCAAAACTTAAAGTAAGGGAATTACTGTAAGAAATGCAACGCGAGTCGAATTTTACCGGCGTGCTATGTACGATAGAGTACAGAGGGAAATGTTAATGAGCGGTAAAGTAAGCCGCACAGGAGGCTACTTGCTCGATTACTCAACTTCGGACGAAGCGCAACGTGACCGTTTCTTATCTATCCTGGTGACTTCAGCAGACGCCCGGATGGCAGATACGATCGCCGCTATGCTTACTGCATGTGGACATGCGACGTCACAAATTGCGGGGCACGTAGAAGGCTTGCGCGTCATGGATAGTTTTGTGTTTGACGTCCTTGTGATCGCGGTAGATCACGATGGGTCCACGAGCCTAGCGTTTGCCATTGCAGCGAAAGCCAAGTTGCCGGCGATGCGAATAGTCTGGATCAGCCAGAATGTTAGTACGCCGCCTGCGCTGGCAAAATCGGTTGTCGACGCATTTCTCGGTATTCCATTTACCCTCGATCAATTACAGGACTGTTTGCGAGAACGCTTACCGGTGCCACGCCCGTAATAACTTTATGCGTACGCAGCGGTAAGACATTACCTTGGCATTAGCCGACATTACCTGCCGAGCTTACAAATCTACATGCTCGGCCTTGGGAATTTCTACAATCCTAAAGCCAGGTTGTTCCGGATACGAGCGTTGCAACAAGGGTTTGGCGACGTTATAGACAGGGATGTTATTGACGGTTTTCCCCTCCAGGGTGCCGCGGTGGGCGTGTCCATGAAATACCGCTGTTACCGGATAGCGGAGCAAGGGCTCTTCCAGACGGCTTGTGCCGAGGAAGGCATATATTTCAGTCGGCTCACCTTGTACCGTGCCTTCGATCGGTGAGTAATGAAGGATGGCGATGCGTTGACTGGTACGCAGCTTGGCAAGTGCATGCTCGAGCTTTAATACTTCACGGATGGCCTCGTCAACGAATTGCTTGATGATGCTTTCGCCCCAAGGCCCCAGTGCACGACGCCCAAATCCGCCAGCGAAGCCCTTTACTCCTGCAAAGCCGACGCCATGGATTTCACAGGCGTCACCATCGAGTACGCGCACCCCGGCTTCCGACAGGATCCGTTTAACGTCATCCTGCTGCCCCGATTCGAAATCGTGATTACCCAGCACGGCAATCTTGGGAATACGAACAACATCCAGTTCCTGCGCAAGCACGTGTGCTTCGGCAGGCGTGCCGTAATCGGTTAGATCGCCGCACAGCAACAGGATATCGGCGCTTTCATTTGCCTGTGCGAACAGGGGCCGCAACTGACCGCCCGAGGTTTCGGTGCAATGAAGATCACCTACTGCGGCCAGACGCACTTTATCCTGTGATATCACGTTGAACTCCTTCTCTCACTTTAGGGGGCGATCACCTGCTGTCGGTATTCGCTTCGGTAAATTTCACTTCACGTATCGCGAGCAAAAGCCGTACCGGATGCAATGATTTCTGCTGCTTATCTGTCTTTGCTGCTACTAGGCACAGGTTTTGCTGCTATTCATGACAGGCATGTCCATTCATGCATGCCTGCAACGTGGAAGCGCCGGTCATAGCGATGCGGCCCCACATCGATAAAATTTTGTGGAGCATGCCATGCCCGCAGCCTCATTGAGCTCACCGGTAGATGGAATTAATTGCGATCCAACACTTCACTTTTATCGCCATGTCATGCAAACCTTGCGCGATGCGGATATTCCCTTTCTTGTAGGCGGGGCTTATGCATTAAGTTACTACACGGGCATGGTTCGCCCGACGAAAGACCTCGACCTGTTTATTTGCCGTCAGCACTACGAGCGCGTAAGTGATGCGCTTCAGCAAGTTGGCTACACGACCGAACTGCCTTTTCCGCACTGGCTTGGAAAGGTGCGTACCAATGGCGACCTGGTTGATCTCATCTTTAGTTCCGGCAACGGCGTTGCTGAAGTCGACGACGCTTGGCTGGAGCACGCCCCTACAACAGAAGTGCTTGGCGTATCGGTAAAAATTTGTCCGGTCGAGGAAACCATCTGGTCCAAGGCCTTCATCATGGAGCGGGAGCGTTACGACGGTGCAGACGTTGTGCATCTGATCCGTGCCTGTAGCGAGACTATGGACTGGCATCGCTTGCTACGCCGTTTTTCCTTCCATTGGCGGGTATTGCTCAGTCACCTGACGCTGTTTGGCTTCGTGTATCCTGCGGACCGCGATATGATCCCTTCCTGGATCATGATGGAATTGACAGAACGACTGCAGCAGGAAGTACTCGGCAAGCCGTCCATGCAGCCTGTATGCGCAGGGACCTTGCTGTCACGCGAACAGTATCTCGTCGACGTGGAGGAGCAGGGTTATCAGGACGCACGGTTGCATCCGTTCGGCAATATGACGCCGGGGGAAACGTCAATATGGACAGACGCGATCAAGAACAAGCCTTGATGCAGGCCTGAACAGGCATGTATGGACGCCTGCATGCTCAACGAAAGAATTCTTCGTCGGCTTAGGCAGGCAATTCCGTCGTATGTCTTCAATGCTTACTTCGAGCGCTGGCGCTTCTGTGCTTCGGCATTGATCCGCAAAATCAGCAGGTCGTACTCGACACTGGCCTGATACTCTTGCCTCGCCTTCTGATACGACGCTGCAGCAATTTCGATCAGGCTGGCTAATTCGCCGGCCGTCAGACGATCAGACACGGCTGACAGGGACTTTGCGTGCTCTCTCACCATCGTGGTCCACGATGCATCAACGCTGGCTTCGTAACCCTTGATGACCTTCATTATCTCGGCCGGGGACATGGTTTCCTCTTTACAGTTGGGAGTCATGCCATTAAGCCGCGTTCCATAGATAAGTAGCTTGTCTCGCCTCAAGTCGACATCTATTGGTGCTTGAGATTAATCGGGCTCGGAGCGCATGCTGTCGTTGTACGCATATCTTCCGATGAGCTGTGGAAATTTATTTTCCAGGTGGAAGCTTTAAGGCTGCAAGCAGGTTCTAATTTAAATATGAACCAGTAATGTTGAAACTTTCGGCTAACCCGATCATCGCAGGTGAACGGATCGATGAATCGCGTCGCTCTGGAATTTAAACGGAGAAATACCATGTCGAATCTTAAGAGAACTCGTGAAGAAGATGAAAAGAAGGCGCCCAAAGAACGCTCATCGCACGGCGATAACTCGGTTTCGGAAACCCCGAAGGACGTCGCTCCACAAGATGCGGCATCCCGCGATGTGACCGAAAGGCGGCTGCGGTCCGATGACCCGGAAGAGAAGGAACAGGAGCAGCTGGATGATGCGGTCGAGATGACCTTCCCGGCCAGCGATCCGCTTGCCGTGACGGGTGGCGTAACGCGCATCGAAGTACCGAAGCCTTGATGTGCCGGGTGCATGTCCGTTTCCGGTCACATCGCTGCGGACATCACTGCACAGTTCATTACGCAAAGCGGCGTGCACCTGTGCACGCCGCTTTATTGTGAGCACCAGGCAGAGGTATTTTCCGGACCGCTGCATTGTTTACCGCTTATCCAAACTACCACCACGATCCTTTTCAATAAGCCCTGAAGCACGCCGATGACAGCAATCCCGCGAGACAAAAGCATCGAGAATACGCTTGCATTATTGAACGAAGCGTACACCTTCATTCCAAGCCGTTGCGAGCGACTGCAGTCCGATGTTTTTGAGACCCGGCTCATGCTGCAGAAGGTCATTTGCGCCATGGGTGAAGACGCCGCGGCAATGTTTTATCAACCGGATCGTTTCACTCGAAAAATGGCATTGCCGCCGACCACCCTACTCCTGCTGCAGGATCTCGGAAGTGTGCAATTGCTGGACGGCGAAGCACACAGGCGGCGCAAGGAAATGTTCATGTCATTGATGAAGCCGGAACAGATCAGCGGCTTCAGCGCAATCTTCAAGCGCCACTGGCTTGCCCGGATTCCCGCATGGTCAGCGAAAGAGGAGATCGTTTTTCATCAGGAAGTCGAAAAACTGCTTTGCGCCGCAGTGTGCGAATGGGTCGGCGTGCCGCTCACGCAAGCCGCCGTACGTCAGCGCACCAAGGAATTCTCTGCCATGATTGAAGGCGCCGGCGCTGTCGGGCCGCGTAACTGGAGGGGCTTGCTGCGCCGCTCCCGCACTGAGGATTGGGCACGCAGCATCATCAATAACGTACGTGCCGGCTATATGCGCGTTCCACCCGGCACGGCAACCGAAATCATTGCCATGCATCGCGATGCCGATGGCAGGCTGCTCGACACCAAGGTGGCTGCGGTCGAACTCATTAACGTCATGCGTCCCACTGTCGCCGTGGCGCGATATGTCACTTTTGCCGCTCTTGCGCTGCATCGTTATCCGGAATGCCGGCAGAAGCTGATATCAGGCGACAAGAGCTACCTCGAGGGCTTCGTACAGGAAGTGCGTCGCTTCTATCCCTTCTTTCCAGCGGTAGGCGGACGGGCACTAGTCGATTTTGAATGGCGTGGGATGCGCATCGAAAAAGGGACCTGGGTTTTGCTCGATGTGTATGGCACCAACCATGACGAGCGCATCTGGGGTGATCCCTGGAACTTCCGGCCTGAACGCTTCATCGACTGGAAGCACAGCGACTTTTCCCTGATTCCGCAGGGCGGCGGCGATGTCGATTTCGGCCATCGCTGCGCAGGCGAATGGCTCACTGTCCAGACAATGAAGACCGCAGTGCGTCTGCTTGTCACTGCGATGGAATATGAAATTCCTCGGCAGGACCTTCGCATCAACCTTTATCGCATGCCGGCCATCCCTACTAGCCGCCTTGTGATGCGCCAGGTTCACGCGACGGGTGATGCCGTGAGCAGGGAAAGAAGCCTCGATAGACCTGGGGATGTGGCGGTAACTGCGGCGCAGGCACCGTCGCAGTTACAGAAACCGGCGTCGCGCATCTGACCCGGCATTGCACACGCCGGTGCTCACGGCCACGGCATCGGCGTGACATCGCGATATTGTCCTCGATCAGATTCCTCGGACGCCGGCTTCTCTTCCCCTTCACTAAGTTTGGGCCCCAGAATTTCACTCAGCTCGCGATGCGATGCCGCGAAGTCGGATTCCATCAGCGGGAAATTTTTGTTTGGCCAGTTCGCGATTGCCCACTTCGTATATTCTTCAAATCGCTGTAACAGCATCGCTGCATATTTGTCGCATTCCGCCTTGCTTGCCATCTGCATTCTCCTGTGTCATATGGTTTAAGCCGCACATCGCAATATCACCGTCGGCAAAGCGTGAGTCGTGCCGACACTGGTGACTGATTGCCGTTACTCAAGTGACGTAGACCGGCGTGGTTTGTGTGGCGCATGCATTTCCTGCAAATTAGACGAAGCCCTTATGTGATGGTTCGACATTGCCTGTGGTTACCGTTAACGAACCAATCGTTACGCACGTCGAAACACGGTTGTCCGTCGCGGTGCGTGTTAAGCAGAACTATCCTTTTCTGCCGCCATCATACAAAAAGAATCTTGCCGGCGCCGCTTCTGATGTACGCCAATCTTAGAGGCAAGGAACATAAACAAGGAGGGTTACATGGCACCAGAAACCAAACATTTGCTGGATGAAGCAGACGTCGGCAGCGGTGAAAAGACGCCCGGTCAACGTGACGTCGAACGCGACGAAATGCGCCTGAGCGACGGGCAGCCGACACCGGGGCGGATGCTGCAAAGCGGCACGCACCTGGCGCGCATCCTGGCCGTCAAGCAACCGGACGATACCTATGAGGCACAGGTTTATGTACGTCTGACACGCGAACCGGAGGTCGCCGAAACCTATATCCCCGCCGGCATTTTCGCGACGGAAGACGAGGCGTGGAAAGCCGCCGAAGAACGCGCCAATCGCGCATTCACCGAAAACGAATTCTGACCTACCACGTCCCTGGCCCGTTTCTGCTGCGGGCTTCCCGGTTTTCTCACTCTGCAGGTACTTTCAAGCCTTGAGAGTACCTGCAGAGTGAGAAAACGCACTTCCTGCGCCCTTGCCCCAACTCTTCCCGACCTCCGGGATAGCCTCGAAGGTGCGCTTGTGGTATTGTCAATTGTAAAAATATAAACCGTACCTGCCGAATGGATCGGACAGGCTTTAGTGCTCGGGGATACATCGCCCGGCCATGACTACAGCGTTTGCAGAGACCGCATGAACCGTGGCATTGACCAGGCAGAGTCGACTAACCATGCTGACCCAACAGCAACTACACGCAAACCTCTTTCTCTTCCAGAGGTCAGCCGGGGCATGCTGCCGGTCATACTGTGGCCGGCAATCTCCCTGTTACTGGCCACCTTATTATGGGTCACGACAGCGATCACGCTCACCGATGAGCGGCGCGAGGCCGAGATCAGCGCGCTGGCTGAAGCAAAGGCACTGTCACAAACTTATTCCGAATATATTGCCCGCGCAGTCGAGCAAATTGATCAGCTGACGCTGCTGATCAGATATCAGTGGGAGCGTTCCCGCCAGTCCTTACGTCTGGAAGACCTCAGCAGCCAGGGTGCTTTCCCGATGGCGCACTATGCGCTGACGACAGTCATCAACGCGGAAGGTCGGCCCGTTACCGCAAACCGGCCCATGGGATCGGTCTTGATGCAGTTCAATGACCGTGACTACTTTGTCTACCATCGCGACAATCCATCCCGCGCCTTGCGTATCGGGACGCCGATTGTCGGCCGTGTCTCGCAGGTTCCGGTGATCCAGTTCACCCGACGACTGGAACGTGAAGACGGCAGTTTTGATGGCGTCGTCCTGGTATCGGTCACGCCCGGGTATCTCACCGGATTCTTTGACGGTTCACGCCTTGGGCGGCTTGGCATGCTGGCCGTGGTTGACGCGGATAGCATAATGCTGGCATACAAGATCGGCACGTCCATATCCGAGGATGAATCCTATGCTTCCAGTAACGCCCTGCGCGGCATACCTCCCTTCAGTGCGTCTCAACAGAATGGCAGCCTGATCGGACCAGAATGGTTTCCCGATAAGCGTCCGCGCTATGCGGCGATGATACCGGTTGCCGGTTACCCGCTGATTGGCGTGGCAGGGATCGCCCAGGAAGAATATTTGCTCTCTTACGCGCAGACTCGCCGCAACATCCTGCAAGCGGCGATTGTCGCCAGCGTGATACTGCTGCTGTTCAGTGCACTTGGAAGCGCGTGGTCCTTCCGGCGCGTGCGCCACAAGCAGCAACAGCTTGAAGTTCAAGAAACGTACCGGCTCGCCACAGAAGGGGGCAACGAAGGGTTTTACATGCTGCGTGCCATACGTGACCGCGCCGGCAACGTGGTCGATTTCGAAGTGGTCGATTGCAACGAGCGTGGTGCATGGTTTTATGGGTCGTGCCGCGAACAGTTTGTCGGCGCACGCTTGTCCCAGCTGAATGGACCGGCCTATTTCCCGGTAGTCATGGAGCTATACCGGAGCGCGTTGCAGTCCGGCTTCTATGAAGACGAAGCGAAGATCCCGCCGGGCAGCCCCATCGTCGTCGAGTGGGTACACCGGCGGCTGGTGCGCTCGGGTGCGGGACTAGCAATAACCTTCAGGGATATTTCGCACATCAAGGCGCATGAGCGTGAACTATCGCGCATGGCCAATGAAGACGCCCTCACCTTCCTTCCCAATCGGAACTGGCTCAAGCATCACCTTCCCGGCATGCTTGACGTTGCACGGCAATCGGGCAGCGCGCTTGCACTCATGTTCGTCGACCTCGACAACTTCAAGAACGTCAACGATTCGCATGGACATTCGGCCGGAGACGAACTGCTGCGCTCCGCTGCCGAGCGGCTCAAATCGCTGGTACGCCCAGGCGACCATGTCGTGCGCCTGGGCGGAGATGAATTCACTGTGATCCTGCACCCTGTCGAACACCAGGATGAAATAGCCATCGCCGCGACAAGGATTTCTCAGGCCTTCCATCATCCATTCGACCTCGTGCACGGCAAACATGCGATCGGCGCTTCGATTGGCATCAGTATTTTCCCGCGCGACGGTTATGACGCGGAGGCTTTGCTGAAGAATGCAGACATTGCGATGTATCAGGCAAAGTCCGACGGCAAGGGCCATTTCCGCTATTACGAGCAAAGCCTGGCCGAGCGGCTCAAAGCACGCCTCGACATGGAGCGTTCCCTGCAGCTGGCGCTAAGCCAGAATCAATTCGTTCTGCATTATCAGCCGCGGGTCGATACGCTGACCGGTGAGTTGCGTTCACTCGAAGCACTGGTACGCTGGAAGCATCCTGACCTTGGGCTGGTGCCGCCGCTGGAATTTATCCCGCTGGCGGAAGAAACAGGCATGATCCTGCGACTCGGTGAACTGGTTCTGGAAGAAGCCTGCGCGCAGATCTCCCGCTGGAAAGCCATGTCCTTGAAGCTGGTTCCGGTGTCGATCAATGTCTCGCCTTACCAGTTCAATCACGGCGATATTCATCATACGGTGACCGCCTGCCTGCAAAGGCATCGCGTCGAACCGGGTCTGGTTGAAATCGAGATCACCGAATCATCGATGATGGGCGAACATGCCGAGGTTTCCGCCGAGATGACTGCCCTGCGCGCAATGGGGGTCAAGCTGCTGGTGGATGATTTTGGCACAGGTTTTTCATCGCTGTCCCAGTTGCAACGGCTGGAAATGGATGGGTTGAAGGTCGACCGTGCGTTTACTTCCGAACTCGTCAAGAAACCGGAAGGAGAAGTCTTCTTCCGCGCCATCATGTCCATGGCCCATGCACTAGGCATGAGCGTAGTCGCCGAAGGTGTCGAAACCGAAGAGCAGCTGCAGGCCCTGCGCGCCATGGCGTGTGACGAAGTTCAGGGGTATTTCATTTCCCATCCGGTTCCGGCTGCCGACGCGCAGGCCCTGCTGCAACGGCGTTTTCTGCTGTCTTCGCATGACGAGGCAGCGCTTACGGCAACATAAAGCTCGCTGCCTGGTTTGATTCATTTGTCGATCTGATCGGATTCGTTTCCCTTCGATAAAGAGTGCATAAGTGATGGCCTTGACCGGCATCCATAATGGATTGCCCTCGATCTCGAGATATGTTGCCGTCCGGGCGTTGGTTTTGGCCGCGTCCGTTGCACTTGCTGCCTGTTCAACCCTTGGGCAGACGGATGAAGCACAGATACGCGGCATGTTGCAGGATAAGGGCGTCACCGTCTTCGCGGCCGGCGCGGAACTTGTGGTCGCTTCGCACGATCACGACTATGAGCGCTTTGCCCCGCAGGATGCCGATGGCAATCGCAATGAAGCGACTGGCATCCGGCAGTTTGTTGTCGGTACCGGCGGAGCAACGCTGACGCCATTACTTTTTCGAAAGTTTCATAGCGAGTCAAGCAACAACACAAGCTTTGGCGTGTTGTTGCTGCATCTGAAAAGGTCTGGCTATGAATGGGAATTCCTGCCGGCGGATAAAGACGGTTTCAGCGATCGCGGTGCAGCGCTTTGCCATTAGGAATGGAGCCTGGGATTGCAACGCATGCCGGGTAACGCATTACCGGAACGAACAGAACGAAGAGAGCCGACATGAGCAAACACACGACAGAATCGATGCGCCTGTTTTTTGCGCTGTGGCCGGATGATGCGACCCGGACCTCGCTGATGCAATTGCAAGCCCCGATGCAGGGCCGCAAGGTGCCTTACAACAATCTTCATCTCACGCTGGCCTTTCTTGGACAACAGCCGATTGCTGTATTGCCGCAATTGAAGAACATGCTTGCCCACCTGTCGCCGACAGAATTTATCCTGACGCTGGATAAGGTCGGTTATTTTCCACGTAACCGGATTGCCTGGGTAGGGCCGCATCAAACGCCGGATGGCCTGATGTCGCTTTACCAGACCCTGTGCGCTGCACTAGCGGAAAGCGGGATCGTATTTACGCCGCCCTCATCATTCAAAGCGCATGTGACGCTGGCTCGGGATGCATCGCTGCCGGCGGACATGGTATTTGATCCGATTACCTGGCACGCGGATGAGGTGGCGCTCGTGCAGTCGATTACCGGACCCGGCGGATCCGAGTATCGGGTGCTTGCGTCACGTACTTTGACCGATGCCGTGAGGGTACCGGGGGAAGTGATCGGGGAGCAAATGAGCGGCGCGCCTTTGCGCTAATCAGCACTCACGCAGCCTGCGCGTCCCTCGCACCCGCAGCAGCGTCGGCTGCCAGTTTTTTCAATACCTGTGCTGCGGCCACCAGGCCGAAACTCGCCGTCACCACCATCGCCGATCCGAAACCGGCGCAATTCAATCCGGTGATGCCAGCCCGGTCATCGCCATTATCCACGGCGTCGATCTCGCAGGCTTCACCCGCTTCAGGAAACCGCAACGGTTCCGTGGAGAACACCGCATCGATGCCAAACTTGTTCTTGGTTCCTCGCGGGAACCCATACTCTTGGCGCAGACGCTTGCGCACCTTTGCCAGCAAGGGCTCTTGTTCGGTACGGCAGAGGTCACGGATTTCGATGCGCGTCGGGTCGATCTGCCCGCCAGCGCCGCCGATGGTGATCAGCGGAATCTTCTTTGCGCGGCAATAAGCGATCAACGCGGTCTTTGCCTTGACGCTGTCGATCGCGTCAATAACGTAGTCATAGCCGCTCGTACCGATCAGCTGGTCGAGGTTGTCGGGATCGATAAAATCTTCGATCTCGGTAACTTTGCAATACGGGTTGATCTGCGTAATACGCGCGGCCAGTGCACTCACCTTGGCCATGCCAAGGGTGTCGGTCAGCGCATGGATCTGGCGGTTGATGTTGGACTCGGCGACATTATCCAGATCGATCATGGTGATATGCCCGATGGCGCTTCTTGCCAGTGCTTCAACAATCCAGGAGCCGACGCCGCCTACGCCTACCACGCATACATGCGCATCGCGAAAACGGGCTAGCGCCGCATCACCATACAGGCGCGCAATGCCGCCGAACCGGCGATCGAAGTCGATGTCGTTATCAATATGCCCAGACGGCTGAGGAAAAGAAATAATTGCGTTCATCCCGTTATTTTAACGCGAGGCAACCACGGAAATTTTCCTCTAGAATGATTTTTCCTGCCTTCAGCATCACGCCCATATCACTTCAACACGACGTCACCCTCATTCCCTTACCTCTTTGTCAGTGCTTCCCTCACTTTCCCTTATCAAACTGATTCTGGTGTCGCTGACAGCCCACATTGCGTTGGCCGGCGCGCGCATCACCACCTCACTGTATGCCCTGTCATTGCACGCATCGGCGCTGACGGTAGGCATCCTGATTGCCTTGTTTTCATTATTTCCGATGCTGTTGGCGGTGCCGATGGGTCGCATCATCGACAGGATCGGTATCGTCAGGCCCGTGGTGCTGGGCGCGGCGGCGATGACGCTTGGTTGCATGTTGCCGGGCCTGATCAGTGGGCTCCCGGTTCTATACCTCGCGACGCTGTTAATCGGTACCGGTTTCATGGTGATCCAGGTCGCGGCCCAGCATACGGTAGGAGCCATGAGCAGCAATGAAACGCGCTCCACCAATTTCAGCTGGCTGGCGCTGGGCTTTTCGATTTCCGGTTTCTGCGGACCTGTGGTGGCCGGTCTTGTCATCGACCACGTGAGCTTCCGGATCAGCTTTATGGTCTTCTGCCTGTTTGCCCTCGGCGCATTCGGTATCGGCCTGTTCGGCAGACTTGGACGGATTCATACACCGATCCCTGTCACCACGGACGATCGGCACGTCGGCAGCATACTGGACCTGCTGCGCGAACCCGAGATGCGGCGCATCTATCTGATCGGCACCCTGCTTTCCTCGGCGTGGGACCTGTTCACCTTCGTGCTGCCGATTCATGGGACGCATTCCGGCTTTTCCGCATCGACCATCGGACTCATCCTCGGATGCTTTTCCGTCGCGACCTTTGTGGTTCGCCTTGCCATGCCATGGATTGCACGCCATCGCAGCGAGTGGCAGGTGCTGACCTTCGCGCTGGCCCTGGCGGCGGTCTGCTATGCCTTGTTCCCCTTTACGTACCAACCGCTGTCGATGATGATCGTCGCTGCCATTCTTGGCCTGGCAGTAGGCGCCAGTCAGCCGAACATGCTGGCGCTGCTGCATCATGCCTCACCGCCCGGGCGCGCCGCGGAAGCAGTCGGGATCAGGGTCATGATCGGCAATGCGTGTCAGGTTGCGTTGCCACTGGCGTTTGGTGGCGCCGGTGCGGCGCTGGGACTGACCGTGGTGTTCTGGAGCATGAGCGCGATGATTGGTGCCGGCGTGCCGCTGGCGTGGCGCAAATGCCAAAGCCGTTGAGGTTTCGGGAGAACATTGATTTAGAACAATGAAACTTCGGGTCACGGCGTTATCTTCGATAGTGGTGATCACTGCGTGTACGACGACGCAACCGGGAAGAACCCCCTGGATCGGCGATAATAAATAGACCATATCGGCGCCGCTCCCCAGCACCTTGGCTGCGTCGTAGAGTGATACACCCTTACAGGAAACATGATGTCGATAGCAGATCTGCGTAAAGATTACAGCCGTGCCAGCCTGACCGAACAGGATGTGCATCCGGACCCGATACAACAATTTTCAAAGTGGTTTAGCGAAGCCATTGCCGCCGAGGTGCCGGAAGCGAATGCCATGTCGGTATCGACGGCAGGCGCGAATGGTCGACCGTCGTCGCGCATCCTGCTGATCAAGGACATCGATGCGCGCGGATTCACGTTCTTTACCAATTACGATAGCCGCAAGGGAAGTGAATTAGAGCAAAACAAGTACGCCGCACTGTTGTTTTACTGGATAGAACTGGAGCGGCAGGTCCGCATTGAAGGCCGCGTCGAGCGCATCTCCGCCGCCGAAAGTGATGCCTACTTCCAGAGCCGTCCGTTAAAGAGCCGACTCGGCGCAATCGCGTCGTCGCAGAGCCAGCCGATCGCCAGCCGCGAAGCGATGGAACAGCGCTTCGCGCAGATCGAGCAAGAGGTTGGGGAGCGGCCTGTCCGCCCTGCCCACTGGGGTGGCTACAGGCTGGTTCCGGACTACATTGAATTTTGGCAGGGTCGTCCGTCGCGATTCCACGACCGGATCGCGTATCGCTTGCAAGCAGACGGTACCTGGCAACGGCAAAGGCTGCAGCCGTAGCAGTCCGTACAAGCAGCTACCACGTCGACATCGCATCACCGATTAATCCGTTTGGCACGGAGGACATATCGTGTTTTGGGAAAAGAAACTGGGAAGTTGGGCGGACACCATCCGCAGTCAGGCTGCCATACCTTTGCGGCTGGAATTATGGAACGGTCAACGGCTGGACCTTGGCGCGCCGACGCCGCAAGTCACGGTCAAGGTGCCGCATGTATCGGCGCTAAGCTATCTGTTGACGCCCTCGCTCTTCAACCTCGGCAAAGCTTACGTCGAAGGCAAGATCGAGGTCGAAGGCCGGGCCAATGAAATCATTTCAGTCGCCAATTTGCTGGCACGTCACACGCTGCAACCCGAAGGAAAATTTGCACGCATCGCGCGGTCCTTTCACCATACGAAGAAACGTGACGAGGAAGCGATCCGCTATCACTACGATGTTTCCAATGAGTTCTACAGTACCTGGCTCGATGAAAACATGGTGTACTCCTGTGCCTACTTTGAAAACGGTACGGAAGACTTGGCCACCGCTCAACTCACGAAAATCGATCACATCCTGACCAAGATTCAGGTGCGGCCCGGAGACACACTGCTCGACATCGGTTGTGGCTGGGGAGCCCTGGTCATGCGTGCCGCGGAAAAATTCGGCGCGCGCTGTGTCGGTGTCACGCTCTCGCAAAACCAGTACGACCTGGCGAAGGAGAGGATCGCCCGTGCGGGCTTGTCCGATCGCGTCGAAATCCGCATGCAGGATTATCGCGACGTCAGCGGACGCTTTGACCGCGTCACCAGCGTCGGCATGTTTGAGCATGTCGGTGCGCGACATCTCGCGGAGTACTTCGCGAAAGTAAACGCACTACTCGCAGACGGCGGCCTGGCGATGAATCACGGGATTACCACCACTGACCCCAAGGATGGCGAAACCGCTTATGGTGGCGGCGAGTTTATCGAGCAGTACGTTTTTCCGCATGGGGAACTGGTGCACATCGGTACCGTGCTCAAGGCCATGCAGGAAGGTGGGCTCGAGGCGTACGATGTGGAGAATCTGCGCAAGCATTACGCAAAAACCTGCGGTATCTGGGCAGAAAATTTCGAGAACCACGCAGAGCGCCTGAAGACCATGGTGGAGGACCGACGCTTCCGCATCTGGCGTGTGTATCTTGCGGGCTGCGCCTATGCGTTCGCAAATGACTGGGTTTCGCTCTACCAGGTCATCTGCGCGAAAGCGGGAAGCGATGGATCGGTGCTACCTTGGTCGCGCCGGTACATGTATCAGCACTGACTGGATGTGGCAGATACGTCGCCGGGGCACGACGTCTTGATCAGGAGTGCCTCGGGGAACGCCTGCGGCGCGGTTCTCTTATACCAATTCTGACTTATAACGGTACAAATGAAATCGAGGTTTTTTGACTGGCAAGGCGCAGCCAGGCTGAAAAAGACGCGATGTCCTGTTGCGTTATGGGCAGAGATTGGTATGACTGCTAGGCCGGTGCATTCAGCCTGTCGGTGAACATTTTCCGAAACTTTGCCACCTTGGGCGCGACTACAAACGCGCAGTAGCCCTGCAGCGGGTGCTGGCGGAAATAATTCTGGTGATAGTCTTCCGCCTTGTAATACGTTTCGGCGGAACTCAGTTCGGTGACGATAGGCGCATCCCATACGCTGGCCATGCAGGCAATGACCTGCTTGGCGATGTCATGCTGTTCAGGGGTATGGTAGTAGATGACCGAACGATACTGGGTACCAACATCGTTGCCCTGACGATTCAGCGTGGTTGGATCGTGGATGGTGAAAAATATTTCAAGGATCTCGCGGTAGCTTACCTGTGCCGGATCGAACTCCAGTCGTACGACTTCCGCATGACCGGTATCGCCGTCGCATACCTGCTCATAAGTTGGATTGGCCACATGGCCGCCGGTGTAACCCGACTCCACGTGCAATATCCCTCTTAATTCCTGATAGACCGCTTCCAGACACCAGAAGCATCCCCCGCCCAGTGTTGCTGTTTCCGTCGTCATGATGTGCTCCATGTGTATTCCACGACTTTAACGCAAACGGACAGGAATGCCTATGAGCGCATGTTGACTTGCATCAATTTTGGCACACGGCAGCATGAGGGTGTTTCCACCCAGAATGCAATTTGGCGCCGGTGCTGGTGTATGATTTTTCTTTCCAGTTTCCCGATTACATCATGCTCCAGGCCACTTTCCTTGTCGATGCCCTCAAACGCGAGCTCAAGGCACGCGGAATTACCTATGCCGACCTGGCGACACGCATCGGCATGTCGGAAGCGAGCATCAAGCGGATGTTCTCGCACAAGAACTTTACCTTGCAGCGCCTGGATGAAATCTTGCAGGCAACCGGCATCGATTTCCGTGACATCGCGTTGGGAGCGAACGATGAATCGCGCCTGATATCCGAGCTCACGCATGAGCAGGAAAGGGAAATCATCGGCAACACGCGGCTGTTCGTGGTTGCGGTGTCGGTGCTCAACCAGCTGACCGTGGAGCAAATCCTCGAGACTTACCAGCTGACCGAGGCGGAAGTGGTCAAGCATCTGGTCCGCCTTGACCGCCTCGGGTTTCTTGAACTGCTGCCAAATAACCGGGTCAAGCTGTTAGTGTCGCGGACGTTTCGCTGGATTCCGAACGGTCCTATCCAGACGCACTTCAGGGAACAAGCCTATGGCGATTTCCTTGCGTCGCGTTTTGACCATGAAAACGAAATGCTTCGCCTGGTCAATGTGATGCTGTCGAAGCAATCGATCGCGGCGCTGCTGGAGCGCATGAAGCAAGTGGCGCGTGAGTTTTCACAGCGGCACCAGGAGGATGCGCGACTACCGTTCGAAGAACGTTTTTCCATCAGTTTTCTTCTGGCCGCAAGACCATGGATGCCGGAGACCTTCCAAACCCTGCTGCGGCCGGCCCCTTCGCCCACGGCTTCCACACGTACGGTGCGCCGCAAGTAGGGGCACGGTCGCCATGCCTAGGTATTTTTAGGCATAATGGGCAATATTTAGTGGATTTTCGATGTCTAAACAATCTTCAAGCGCGGGCCCGCCGGAGTTCGATTCGCACCATTTCCGTCAGGCTTTGTCGCAGTTCGCCACCGGTGTCACGGTGATCACCACCCGGCTGGCGGACGGTACTTTTCTCGGCTTGACCGCCAGTTCCTTCAATTCCGTTTCCCTTGATCCGCCGCTGGTATTGTGGAGCCTTGCGCAAGGTGCCAGCAGCATGCCGGTTTTCACGGGCAACTCCCATTATGTGATTAATATCCTGGCTGGCAATCAGGCGGCGCTGGCCGAGCGCTTTGCGATGCGCATCGACAACCGCTTTGAAGGAGTGGACTTCGAGTTGTCCTACACGGGCTTGCCGATTCTCAAAGGCGTATCGGCATGGTTTGAATGTCACAATCGCAGTCGCTACCCGGAGGGCGACCATGTGATCTTCGTTGGTGAGGTCGAGCGCTGCGATGTAACTCCGAAGCCCGCACTGGTTTTCCATGGCGGAAAATTCGTATCGACCGCATCCCGTTAAGGGTTGCTTACCGCAGCCAGCGAGCACTGCTTATTGCTTATTCTCCCGCCGGCATCACACTCACGCTGATCCTGTCGTAATGACCGAAATCGTCCAGCGCAGTGATGTCGTAGCGCCCCGCTTCCGGAAACGCAATGGTTTGCACCGCGGTTCCGGGCAGGCGCCCCAGCAGGCGGCCGTTCAGCATCCACATCAATTCACTGCGCGCACCGCGAATTTCCAGTCTGGCTTTTGGATCGGTCTTGCCAGGCACGCGCCGGATGATTTCCCCATCGCTAAGACCAACGATCCTGATGCCGCCATCAGGGCGATAGGCGTCCCGGCATTCAGGCGCCCATTCGGGCGGCAGCACACGCTGGCGCAGTGCCGGCTCCAGCCACGGTTCCAGCGAAGCAGGCCAACGTGCAGTCTGACGCTGCTCGGCCGGTCCGCGCGCGCAGTCCGGCATGACACGCAGCCGGCTTTGCAAATCCACATGGTAGGTCAATACCGGTGCTGCATTGCGCATCCGATCCGGAAAGCTGGGTGGTGTGGTGCCGCTTAATATCCACGCCGTCCGTTGCACCGCACAGAGCTGTGAATTGGCGGGATCGAATCGCATGCCCAGCGGCCAACAGATTTTTTCCTGGCTGACGCCAGGCGGCGCAGGATTCGGGCTGAGGGTGCGCCCGTCGGGCAACGCGCTGAAGATATCGACCAGCAAAGGCGCTGCGACATTTGCACCGAAGAATCCGGGATTCGGCGTGCCGTCCGGACGCCCCACCCAGACACCAATGGTGTAACGGTTGCTGACGCCGATCGCCCACGCATCGCGAAATCCGAAGCTGGTACCGGTTTTCCAGGCAATGCCGCGGTATGCGCCCAAGCCCTCCACCGCCCTCCCGACCGGACCGCCGGTTTCCAGGATGTCGCGCACAATGAAAGCCGCCCCTTCGCTCATCATGCGTTGCTCGACACGTGGTGCCGCCGGCGTAAAACGTGGCGTACCGGCAAGGCCTTTGCGGGCAAAGGCCGCATAAGCGCCAACCATGTCTTCAAGGCGTGCGGCGGCGCCGCCGAGGATGACGCTGAGGTTGGGCTCGGCGCCACGCGGGAATTCCAGCTTCAGCCCGCCGCGCCTGAGCATGGCGACAAAGCGTGCCGGACCAAGCTGTTCCAGTACCTCTACCGCCGGGACATTGAGCGACTTGACCAGCGCTTCCGAAACACTGACCGGCCCATTGAATGACTGCTGGAAATTCCCCGGCTGGTAACCGGAAAAGGATTGCGGCGTATCGGACAGCAAGGATTCCGAATGGATCAACCCCTCGTCGAGGGCGAATGCATACAGGAAGGGTTTCAGCGTCGATCCGGGCGAACGCGGCGCACGTACCATGTCGACATGGCTGAAGCGTTCCTTGTCGCTGAAGTCAGCCGAACCCGCATAGGCCAGCACCTCGAATGTCGCGTTGTCCATTACCATCGCGGCAAGCGACACGCGCGGCGGCAGCATGCGAACGCGATCCCCTAGCAAGCCTTCCACAGTCGCCTGCGCATTGACGTCGATGGTGGTGTCGATACGGTTGCGGTTGCTATTACGATCGCCGACACTGCGCCTGAGCCGTTGAGCCAGCAGTGGCGCCAGCAGCGGCTCCCTGACGATCTGTGCAACGACGGGTTCCGTGAGTGCATCCGCTACGGCTTCCGCGCTCCAGCGCCCCTGCAGCCTGTGCAACACCTTGTCGCGTGCCGCCTGCGCTTTCTGCGGATAACGGTCGGGCCGCAATACGGACGGCATCTGCGGCAAGACCGTCAGCAACGCCGCTTCCGCATGAGTAAGCCGGTTCGACGGTTTGCCGAGATAGGCGCGGCTGGCGGCTTCAACTCCTTCAAGCACGCCACCCATCGGCGCGTAATTGACATAGAGCCCGAGAATCTCGGACTTCGAATAATGGCATTCAATCTGCAGCGCACGCAGGATCTGCTTGAGTTTGCCGCGCACCGTGCGAGGCGTCGGATCAAGTATGCGTGCCACCTGCATCGTGATTGTCGATCCGCCGGAAATCACGCGTCCATGCACCAACCATTGCCAGCCGGCGCGTACCAGCGCAAACGGATTGACACCGGGGTGCCACCGGAAGGTCCGGTCCTCGTAGGTAATCAATGCCTGCAGGTACAGCGGCGATACCTCGTTGAGGGATACCGGATGTCGCCAGACATGATCCTTGTCCGGAAATGCGCGTAGCGGCGTACCGTCACGGGCAACCACGACCAAGGCATACGGAGAATCCCTGCCGGGTACCGGCAAGGGAAACATCCAGTCGAGGGTGACGAGCAAGCCGGCGATACACAACAACGCTATCCCCCACCCGCGACATGTGCGACCGGCATGCAAGCATATCTTCATTGCTGCTTACTTGCCTCCAGCCTTGGGAGCATCAGTCGGCTTTGCATACGCACCGGCATTCGCATCCACCACGGTCAAGATATCGCTGCCGCCAGTCAAGCCATACAGCTCGGGGCGATACATGTCTTCCGCATAGAGCGCAGGGACAATGAACCTGCCCGGTGTGACAACACGTGCACGGTAGAAAAGATTGAGCGCATTCCTGTCCAGCCTGGCTGCGGCGACAAAACGATCATCGCGGAATTCCACATGCTTGATGCGCGGGTCCGCCATGGCCTGTGCCGGATTCACATTGGCAATGCTGACCGCACCCATTTGCTCACCCTGCACAATGTTCAGGTTTTCGATTTCCAGACCGGCGGGAATGCGGTCGACCACCATGCCGTTGCCGATGGCGGTCTTCGATTTCGCGCTCAGGTGGACCAGCACGCTTTCTCCAACCTTCAGTGCCCGGCCTGCAATCACACTGCCATCCGGCGCATGCAGGGTGCGCGTGAGCTCGATCGGATCCGACTTCGCGGCTGGTTGCCTGACCGGATTGCCACTCAGCGAGAGTTCGACGAACAGGCGATCCTTGTGCGTGTTGGCAATCCTGATGCCGTTCGTCAGTTCCGCCGGAGTCAGTTCTCGGAAATGGCTACTCTTGCTGTTGACCTCTTCCGCCTTGCCGCCAGTGCTCAGGCTTGCTGTCCATGGACCTGTGTCATGGCCATAGGTGCGCCCAACCAGGAACAATGCAAGTTTTTCCTGCGTGCTGTAGTAGCGATACTTTTCCATTTCGCCGGAGACGACGGCGATCAGGTTCTCGCGTCCATCGACGGCGACCTGGTGCTTTTCCAGCAAGGCATAGGACATCGCCGCATCACGCAAGGTACTGCCGTAGTCCCACCACCAGTAACCGTTGTCGCGGTTCTTGCGCACTCCTTCGGCAATGGCGACATTGCTCTTTTCCTGATCGCCCATCAGCTTGAGCGCCAGTCCCAGTTGCACCAGCGGCAAGCCGGAATGTGCCTGCGCCCGCAACTCGTGCAGCTGGCGTACAGTGGACAACGGCGCTTTCTTGTCGCGGGCTAGCACGTAAGCACCGTAGGCAAGTACGCCGTAGCGGCCGTTGTCGCGCTGACGATCTTCCTGCCACAAGCCGCTATTTGCTGTCGCCGGGGTGCTTGCAGGCCCATTTGCCGGAAGACGGGACACGCCTTCCTGCAAACCGCGCAAGAGGAAGTCCATTGCCTTGTTGAACATCGCGTCCGGCACACCGAAGCCTTGTTCGCGCGCATCCTGCAGGAAGCTGGTGACATAAGCTGATAACCAGTACTCGTACTCGGACATGTTGCCCCACAGAGCGAAGCCGCCGTTCGGCGCCTGCATGGCACCAAGTCGGGCAATCGCCTGGTCCAGCATCTCGGCGCGCTTTTCGCGTGTAAAGGGTTTCAGTCCGAAACGGCGGGCGGCTTCTTCATCGATGAAGACATGCGGATAAGCGGTACTGGTGGTCTGTTCCGCGCAACCGTAGGGATAAGTCAGCAAGCCCTGGATGGCGGAACGGATATCGATCGGCGCTTTGTTCGACACGACGACATGCGCCAGCAGCGAGCCGCGATGCAGTCCGGAGAGTTCAGGATCCTTGATATCGAGCGTTTCCCCCGGCTTGATGCTGTAGCGCTGGGTGAACTGCTGTTGCGGCGTGGTCGGCTGCACCATCAGCGCGAAGCTGCGCTCCAGCTTGAGTTGTTCGCCATCAACCTTGACGGTAACCGTGTGCAGTCCGGGCACCGCGCGCGCCTCGACCGGGAAGCGCAGCGTACGTTTTTCCTGGTCTTTCAGGGTCAAGGTACGATCGCCTTCCTGCACGCTGATGCCCTCGCCGCCGCTGACTGCAAGTTTCAATTGCTGCGACGCGCCGGACAGATTGTGCAGGTCGAGTGCGATCACGGCGGTGTCTCCAAAGGACAAAAAGCGCGGCGTTGCCAGCTCGGCGACGAGCGGCGCAGCCACTGTCATTTCCGTATCCTTGCTGCCGAAACGCTCAGGCGCAGCCACCACCGCCATCAGCCGCAGCGTGCCATTGAAGTCAGGCAATGCCAGTGGAATCTCGGCCTCGCCCTGGTCATTCAGCATGACTGGTCCGCTGAAGAGATCAACCAGCCTGACCTTCTTCGGCAGGCTGCGCGTGGTCTTCGGTGTATTGTCGCCGCCAAACTTGAGCTTGCCTTTCTGGCCCTGCATTTTTTCGATCAGCCGACCGTAGATATCGTGCTGGTCGGCACCATAACGCAACTTGCCAAAGAAGTAGCCATGCGGATCGGGTGATGCGAATTTGGTGATGTTGAGAATACCGACATCGACTGCCGACAACGTCACGAACGCCTTCTGGCCCTTGGCATCAGGCGCCTTGACCTTGACCTTGACAGTGGTTTCCGGTCTGACTTTTTGTGGCGCCTCGAGCGCGACATGCATCTTGCGGTCCGCACGTTCCAGCGGCAAATGAATCATGCCCAATGCGCGCGCAGGCGTGACGCGATCACCCTGATTGCCCGGCCTGAGTACCATCACCGAAACGTAGAGATCGTGACGCTTCCAGTCGCGGTTGAGCGGGATATCGACCGTCGTATTGGTACCGGATACCGAGATGCGCTTGAACCAAAAGGTACGATCGCCTTCGACGGATACCAGCGCTTCGCCCGAATGCGGGGGCGTGATGGTGACAGTTGCCGTATCGCCATCACGATAGGCAGCCTTGTCCAGCTTGAGGGCAACGCGGTCGGGACGCACGCCCTGGGTTTCGTCGGTCCGCGCGCTCCATCCGGCATAGAAACGGTAGACGTTCAGCAGCCCTGTTTCCGGGTCTGAGATCTCCACGCGATACCGGCCATAGCGCACCGGAAGGCGCAGCTTGCCACGGCCGCCGGCAGGCACGCCGATCGATGCGGTTTCGACCAGCTCGTCGGTTTCGGTGAAGCCGGAATTCCAGCCGCGCTGGTCATCGAAACGCCAGTAGTAATCGCGGTTTTCGCGGAACAGGCGAACCGGCATCGCGGCTGCCGGCAAGATCTTGCCGTCGCGATCCGCACGCACCACTTCGAATTCCACCGGGCTGTTTTCGGCTGCGTAGTCGCCTGTGAACAAGGGGCGTACGCCAACCAGTGCCGCACCCGGCCAGACCACGCGATCGATACTGCGGACCACCGGGCGGCCACCGGTTTCCAGCAGGCTCATGGTCGCGCGTACCGTGAACGGTGAACGGCGCTTCTCGATCGGCGACAGGTCGACGGTGATCTCGGCAACGCCCTTGTCGTCAAGCGCCTGCTCCTCGATTTCCTTGCGCGTCTTCGCGTCGTCGTCACCAACGTCGCCGAACTCGAATCCCGGGAATTGTTTGGCCAGCGGGTTCTTGTTGCGTTCGAACTGGGCGACGCCGAGCAAGCGGTTCCCTGCGGCCGGCGCGCCATACAGATAACTGCCGCGCACCGCAATGGTCATTGGCTCGTCCGGTGTCAGCGTAGCTTGTGTCGTGTTCAGATCGAGCTTCATGCGCTCGGGTAAAAATTCTTCGACACCGAAACGGAATACCGTGGCCGGCACCTTGTCGGCCGGATCGCTGCGCAGTTCCAGCGTCCAGAATCCGGTCGGCGCATCGGCCGGAAGATCGAGACGTTTGACGTAATAGCCGGCAAACCGGCTGTCGGGCCGCCAGGTCGCGGTGAACTGGCTCTTGCCATCAGGTCGTTTCAGCACGGCCTGGATCGGCTGCGCCGGAACTGCACGTCCATCGGCATCCCGCGCAAGCACAGAGAGGTCAAAACTTTCACCGGGCCGGTACAGGTTGCGGCCGGAGTAGGCGAACAGTCTTGTCGGTTTGAATGGCGCGCCGGTGACCTCGTATTCCGACAGGTCAAGCGCCGGTTCTTTCAAGGCCAGCAGAGACACCTGCCTATCGCTGCGCGCCATGACCACCCTGGCGTTCTTCGGCCGCTCGGCAAATCCAGCATGGCCTTCGCTATCGGTCTCGGCACGCGCCAAAACCTTGCCCTGCTCGTCGATCCAGGTGACTTCGACCGCCTTGACCGGCTTGCCTGTCGCAAGCGAGCTGACGAAGGCGTCGCCGCCCTTGTCGAACATGCGCAAATGAAGGCCGAGGTCACTGACGTAAAAATACGTGGTCTGATACTCATAGCGGAACCTGCCCGGCTGGCTCATCACCGCGACGTACACGCCCGGCTCCTTGAGCTCCTTGATGTCTTCCACGGACAAATAGGTAACGCTGCGCCGGTTGGGTTTCTGTTCGGTCAGGAATCGGCCCATGTAGACGCTTTCCGTCATATTGCGCAAGTCGTCCAGTTGGTAGTTCTGCACTGCGCCGCGTAGCGAACTGCGACGCCAGTCGTCATCATTCTGCTCGCCGTCTTCTTCGTTTGTTTCAGCCACTTCCTTTTTCTTCGGCGCACCACTGATTACGCGGTCGAGGAAGCGCGGAAGCTGGTCGCTTTTCACGCGCAGGAACTGGACATCGACTTCCGGCACATTGACGGTTACCACCGGCACGCCGCCATTCTGCTTCGCCGGCAGGACCATGCCATTGCTGGCGAAGTAATACGCGGGGGAAACCGGCGCGGAAACGATGGAGTAGCGGGATTCGGCTGCAAGCTTCTTGCCGTTGCGGGCCGGCAGGTCGACCAATACCTGCACGACGTAACGTGTTTGCGGTTTGATGTGCGGGAAGTACAGCAGACGGGGATTTTCACCGACGATCCAGGCACCAGGCACGACTTTTCCGTCCTTGGTATCGGTGTCGGCCGGTGCTGTGCTCACCACCGAAGTCTTGCTTCGGGGGTCACGGGATTCTTCGTCTTCGTCGGTATTTTGCTCGGGCGCGCCCTCGACTTTTCCCGGCATTTCAAAAACACGCAGGTACTTGTCGTAGGTCTTTCCACTATCGAGTGGGAGACTGAAGGTCAGTGCGATTGCCGGCGCGCCGTCAAAACTGCGATCTGCGGCATCGACAAGAACGAAGGCGGCATTGGGATCGATGGCCAACTCGCCATCCGCTTGTCGATGCGCGACATACCAATAGACGGCCGCGAAAAATGCAATCAGAACGATGGCGATGCCGGCGATTTTCGCGCGCATGAGCAAATCCTGTGTCGTAAAGTCGTGTAAAGCGGAATAAATTTCCGCCAAACATTATGTCACAGGGAAATGCTTTTATTGCCTGAATTGCAATTGAATTTTTGCAGCGGACTACTGGGCGAATTATCGGCGTTCTGTATTCAGTTCGTTCGGTCCGTGCCGTTCAGTAATCGCGACAGGATGCCGGAAGAGTCGTGTGCGGCACGGCGCAACCGATCATTGACGCCTTGCCATGCCTGTTCAACTGGCGGTGCCTCCACCAGGATGATGTCGGCGTGTACCGTGTCGGCGGAACGCATTGCCGCGTACAGGTCATGCGCATAGCCGTCGGGCGTCGCGGGCAAGCGCAATGTGGCCTTGAGATTGGCCGCGTCAAATGCACTGTGGCAGATGAGGGAAACTGATTTTCCGTGTGCGGACAGATTGACTACCGTATCGGCGAGAACTTTCGACAGAACCAGGGCGACCGGCGTACTCGGTGCGTAGTGCGCTTCCAGCGTGCCGGAAGCACGCGGAGCCGCGGCATCGGGCTGCTTCGGTTCGATGCCGATGACATGCGCAATATCCGAAGCGCTGATGTGACCCGGGCGCAGCAGCACAGGTCCATGCGTGCTCATGCGGGTCAGGTCGACGATGGTCGACTCGATGCCGACATCGCTCTGGCCGCCATCGAGTACGCAGGCCAGCGGACCGACCTCAGCCTGATCTTCATTGCTGCCGAATTCATCGCGCACATGCTGTGCGGTGGTCGGGCTGACGTGGCCGAACTTGTTGGCCGAAGGCGCAGCAATACCACCTTTGCCGCCCTTGAATTGGCGCAACAGTGCCTGTGCGACGGGATGCGAAGGACAGCGCAAACCAACCGAATCCTGCCCCCCGGAGACAGCGTCGGGAATGTGCGCTGCGCGTTTGAGAATCAGTGTCAATGGCCCGGGCCAGAACGCGTCAATGAGCCGGTGCGCCTGTTCAGGAACTTCTGTCGTCCAGTAGCCGATATCGGCGCCGGGAGCCAGGTGCACAATCACCGGATGGTTGGATGGGCGTCCCTTGGCGGCATAGATCTTTGCTACCGCAGCGGGGTTTTCCGCGTCCGCTCCCAGACCGTAGACGGTCTCTGTTGGAAAAGCGACCAGCTCGCCCGCTTCCAGCTGGCGAGCGGCGTAACCAATAGCGGACAGATCGAGTTCGGACATGTGGCAACCAGCTTCTTCAGAGCGCGATGCCGAGGATCGCGCAGGCGGCGCGCAAGCTTTCCTGAGCCGCTGCGAGCGTCGGCGCGACAAACGTCACGTGACCCATCTTGCGGCCACGGCGCGGATCATCCTTGCCATAGAGGTGCAGGTTTGAGCCCGGTAATGCCAGCACCTTGTCCCACGCCGGTTCACGCGGCGCATCGCTGCCGCCGTCAAACCAGACATCGCCAAGGATGTTGAGCATCACCGCCGGCGAATGCTGACGCACATCGCCCAGCGGCAAACGCGCCATCGCCCTTACCTGCTGCGCGAACTGGCTGGTGACGCAGGCATCGATCGTGTAGTGGCCGCTGTTATGCGGGCGCGGCGCCATTTCATTGACCACCAGCGAACCGTCCTGCAGCACGAAGAATTCTATGCACAGCACCCCGACATAGCCGAGTTGCGCAATGATGGACAGCGCCGCCTGTTGCGCCTTGTCTGCCGACTGGGCGGAGACGTTCGGACCCGGCACCGTGGTGGTGAACAGGATGCCGTCGCGATGGACGTTTTCGGCGATCGGATACACCACCGATTTACCATCGGCACCGCGCGCGGTGAGAACGGAAATTTCGTACGCCAGCGGCAGCATCTTTTCCAGCACGCAGCTGACGCCGTTCAGTGCGGCGAAAGCCTGGCGCACCTCGTCTTGCGATTTGACGCGGACCTGACCCTTGCCGTCATAGCCCATGCGGACCGTCTTCAAAATGCCGGGGAAGAGCGTGTCGGGAATCGTGGCGATATCCTGCTCGGAGTCGATGACGTGATATGGCGCGGGCAACACGCCCGAGTTGGGCGCGCACTGCGTGAAGAACTGCTTTTCCGCGATGCGGTCCTGCGCAATCGACACGCAGGACGCCGCCGGTGCGACGAAGCTGCGATCGGCCAGAAAGGACAGGCTGCGCGCGGGAACGTTTTCGAATTCGGTGGTAATGGCGGCGCATTGCAAGGCCATTTCAGCCAGCGCCGCCTCATCGCCGTAGTCAGCGGACAGCAGATGGTCTGCCGCATGCCCGGCCGGACAGTCTTTGGCCGGTTCCAGCACTGCCACCTTGAAGCCCATCATTTGCGCCGCGTGGACGAACATGCGTCCCAGCTGGCCACCGCCCATCACGCCCAGCCAGGCAGGTGGTGTGGCTGAAGGCAGCAAGGGTTTAAATGGGTCACTCATGCGGGCAAGGTCATGTCGAGTGCCGTTTGCGTCTGCCTGGCGCGGAACTCCTGCAGACGTGCGGCAAGTTGATCATCCGTTGCGGCGAGAATCGCAATCGCGGTCAGTGCGGCATTCGCGGCACCGGCTTCGCCGATGGCGAAGGTCGACACCGGGATACCTTTCGGCATCTGCACGATGGACAGCAAGGAATCTTCGCCGCGCAGGTATTTGGAGGGAACAGGCACGCCGAGCACCGGCACGATGGTCTTTGCCGCTACCATGCCCGGCAAATGCGCGGCACCGCCGGCGCCGGCAATGATGGCACGCAGACCGCGTCCGCGCGCTGCCTCGGCATAAGCAAACATCTGATCCGGCATGCGATGCGCGGAGATGACCTTGGCCTCGTGCGGAATGCCGAAATCCTTGAGCATGGCAACCGCATGCTGCATCACTTCCCAGTCGGAAGATGATCCCATGATGACGCCGACCAGCGGCGCGGCAGACGGTGTGCTCATCTCAGTCCTTCAGCGTGGTACCGGTCAGGCGCTCAAGCGCTTCACGATATTTCGCACCGGTTTTTTCGATCACGTCGGCCGGCAAGGCGGGCGCGGGGGCAGTCTTGTTCCAGTCCTTCAGCGTCTCGAGATAATCACGCACGAACTGCTTGTCGAAGGATGGCGGCGACATGCCCGGCGCATACGAATCGGCAGGCCAGAAACGCGAGGAGTCAGCGGTCAGCACTTCATCCATCAGGTGCAGGGTGCCGTTGTCATCGAGGCCGAATTCAAACTTGGTGTCGGCGATGATGATGCCGCGTGTCGCCGCATAGTCGGCGGCGGTCTGGTACAGCTTGATGCTGACGTCGCGCATCTTGGCGGCGAGTTCCTTGCCGATGCGCTTTTCCATTTCTTCGAAACTGATGTTCTCATCGTGCTCGCCGAGATCGGCCTTGGCCGCTGGCGTAAAGATCGGCGACGCCAGCTTGTCTGCCTGGCGCAGGCCGCTGGGCAGCGCGATGCCGCAGACGGTGCCGGTCGCCTGGTAATCCTTCCAGCCGGAGCCGATGATGTAGCCGCGCACGACGGCTTCAACCAGGATGGGCTTGAGGCGCTTGGCGACCACTGCACGTCCGCGCACCTGGTCAGCTTCGTCTTCCCGCACCACCGATTCCGGCGCGATGCCCGTCAGGTGATTCGGCACGATGTCGCCGAGCTTCTCGAACCAGAAATCGGACATCTGGTTCAGTACCCTGCCCTTGCCGGGAATGGGCTCGTTCATCACGACGTCGAAGGCCGACAGGCGGTCACTGGTGACGATGAGGATCTTGTCATCGCCGACCGCATAGTTGTCGCGCACTTTGCCGCGGCCGAGGAGCGGCAGCGACGAGATGGTGGATTGGTAGAGACTGTTCATGAGGTTCTCAAAAAGCTAAACCGGCGGGTGCTCGCTGCACGCCGCCGGTTGATTTATTGCGAAAGTCGAATTTTACTGCACGATCTGCGACAACTCGCCTTTTTTGTACATTTCTGCAATTTTTTCGAGCGGCAAAGGCTTGATCTTGGCAGCCTGACCTTCACAGCCAAAGGCGATCATGCGCGACTTGACGACCTTCTTGGCAGCTTCACGGGCCGGCTTCAGGTATTCGCGCGGGTCGAACTTGGACGGGTTTTCGATGAAGAAACGACGGATCGCACCGGTCATTGCCAGACGGATATCAGTATCGATATTGATCTTGCGTACGCCGTGCTTGATGCCTTCCTGGATTTCTTCGACCGGGACACCATAGGTTTCCTTCATGTCACCGCCGAACTGACGGATCTCGGCCAGCAATTCCTGCGGCACCGATGAGGAACCGTGCATCACCAGGTGAGTGTTGGGGATGCGCGCGTGGATCTCCTTGATGCGGTCGATCGCGAGGATGTCGCCGGTCGGCTTGCGGGAAAACTTGTAGGCGCCATGCGAGGTGCCGATCGCGATAGCGAGCGCGTCGCACTGGGTCAGCTTGACGAAGTCGGCTGCCTGGTTGACGTCGGTCAGCAACTGTTCGCGGGTCATTGTGCCTTCCGCGCCGTGGCCGTCTTCCTTGTCGCCCTTCATGGTCTCGAGCGAACCAAGCACACCGAGTTCAGCCTCGACAGTGACACCGATGGAGTGCGAAAACTCGACGACCTTGCGTGACACTTCGACGTTGTACTCATAGCTGGCAACCGACTTGCCGTCTTCCATCAGCGAGCCGTCCATCATTACCGAGGTGAAACCGGATTTGATCGCGGCCATGCAGACTGCCGGCGACTGGCCGTGATCCTGGTGCATGACGACAGGGATATGCGGATAGGCTTCGACCGCAGCTTCGATCAGGTGGCGCAGGAAGGCTTCTCCGGCGTACTTGCGCGCGCCTGCGGAAGCTTGCATGATCACCGGCGCGCCGACTTCATTGGCGGCTTCCATGATCGCAGTCACCTGCTCCAGGTTGTTGACGTTGAATGCGGGCAGACCGTAGCCGTTTTCGGCAGCGTGGTCGAGCAATTGACGCATGGATACGAGAGGCATGATGTTCTCCAAACAATAAAATTAGTTTCGCCGATCTTTTAGTATTCGCCGATCTTCATGATCTTCAGGGCGTTGGTACCACCGACCTGACCCATCGGTTCTCCCCAGGTAAGGACAATCATGTCACCTTTATGAACAACACCTTTGGCGAGAAGCAAATCCTGCGCGCCTTTCAGTACCGCTTCGCGGTCGGTTGAGTGCGCCAGCTCAAAGGTGGTCACGTTGCGGTACAGCGCGGCCTTGCGCTGCGTGGCGAGAATTGGCGTGATCGCGTAGATCGGGATGTCGATGTTGTGGCGGCTCATCCATAGCGCGGTCGAACCGGATTCGGTGAGCGCGGCAATCGCCTTCACCCGCAGATGATAGGCGGTGAACAAGGCACCATAAGCAATCGACTGGTCGATACGGGTAAATGTTGCATTCAGGAAGTCCGCATCGAGTTTGACGACATCGGATTTCTCGGCTTCCTGGCAGACGGCGGCCATGATCTCGACAGTTTCCACCGGGTATTTACCGGACGCGGTTTCGGCGGAAGTCATCACGGCGTCGGTGCCATCCAGCACTGCGTTCGCGACGTCGGATACTTCGGCGCGGGTCGGCACCGCATTGACAATCATCGACTCCATCATCTGGGTTGCCGTGATTGCCAGCTTGTTGGATGCGCGTGCCATCTTGATCATGCGCTTTTGCAGCGCCGGGACCGCAGCATTGCCGACTTCCACTGCGAGATCACCGCGCGCCACCATGATGCCGTCGGATGCGTCGAGGATTTCCTGCAGTGCTGGAATCGCTTCGGCACGCTCGATCTTGGCGATCATCTGCGGCTTGTGACGGCTGCCCTCGCCGGCGATGTTAGCCAGCTGGCGCGCCATGACCATGTCGGTTGCGCTCTTCGGAAAGGACACGGCGATATAGTCGGCCTGGAAGCTCATCGCGGTCTTGATGTCTTCCATGTCCTTGGCGGTCAGCGCAGGCGCCGACAAGCCGCCGCCGAGACGGTTGATGCCCTTGTTGTTGGACAGTTCGCCGCCGATCCTGACGGTCGTATGGATCGCGCTGCCGACAATCTTGTCGACGACGAGTACGATCAGGCCGTCATTGAGCAACAGCACATCGGCCGGCTTGAGATCGCGCGGCAATTCCTTGTAATCCAGCCCGGCGCGTGCCTGATCGCCCATTTCGCAATCGGCATCCAGAATGAACTTGCTGCCGTTTTCCAGGAAGATCTTGCCGTTCTCGAACTTGCCGACACGTATCTTCGGCCCCTGCAGGTCGGCCATGATCGCGATTTCGCGTCCGCATTCGGCAGCCACCTTGCGCACCAGGCTGGCGCGGTCGATATGGTCCTGCGCCTTGCCGTGCGAGAAATTGAGCCGCACGACGTTGACACCGGCCTTGATCATCCGGAGCAGCGTTTCCGGATCGCTCGAAGCAGGTCCGATGGTGGCGACAATTTTAGTAGCTCTGATCATGGTGAAACCTTCTGTAACTTACAGTGGGCGATGTTGTACATGACACTAACGTAAAGCAACGGTGACGGCGCGCGGTTTGCACGCGTTTTGCGCGCCGCGACTGTCCGGCTTACTTCGCCCGTTGCAACAGGATGTCGACCGCTGGCAGGGTCTTCCCTTCCAGGAATTCGAGGAAGGCGCCGCCGCCGGTCGAGATATAGCCAACCTTGTCGGCGATGTTGTACTTTGCAATGGCTGCCAGCGTGTCGCCGCCGCCTGCGATGGAAAAGCCCTTCGATTCCGCGATGGCCATCGCCAGCGTCCTGGTGCCTTCGGCGAACTGATCGAACTCAAACACGCCGACCGGACCGTTCCAGACAATGGTGCCCGCCTTCGCGATCTGTTCCGCCAGCTGCTTCGCTGTCTTCGGACCGATATCGAGAATCATGTCGTCGTCGGTCACGTCCTTCACATCCTTGACCGTGGCTGCGGCCGTCGGCGAAAACTCCTTCGCACAGACGACATCGACCGGAATCGGCACCGAGGCACCGCGTGCTGCCAGCATATCGATAATGGCTTTCGCCTCGCTGACAAGATCCGCTTCGGCCAGCGACTTGCCGATCTTGAGACCGGAGGCCAGCATGAAGGTATTGGCGATGCCGCCGCCGACGATCAGGTTATCGACCTTGTCGGCCAGGGACTTGAGAATGGTGAGCTTGGTGGAGACCTTGGAGCCGGCAACGATGGCGACCAGCGGGCGTGCCGGCTGGCCAAGTGCCTTGCCGAGCGCATCGAGTTCGGCGGCGAGCAGCGGGCCTGCGCAGGCAATCGGTGCAAATTTGGCAATGCCGTGTGTGGTCGCTTCGGCGCGATGCGCGGTGCCGAATGCATCATTGACATAGACGTCGCACAGCTTCGCCATCTTTTGTGCCAGTTCGTCGTTGTTTTTCTTTTCGCCTTTGTTGACGCGGCAATTTTCGAGCAGGACTACCTGGCCCGGTGCGACATCGACGCCGTCGACCCAGTTCTGCTTCAGGTCGACCGGCTTGCCGAGCAACTCGGACAGGCGCTTGGCGATCGGCGCAAGCGAATCTTGCGGCTTGAATTCGCCCTCGGTCGGTCGGCCAAGATGGGAGGTCACCATCACGGCGGCGCCCGCCTGGAGTGCCTGCTGGATGGCTGGAACCGAGGCGCGGATGCGGGTATCTTCAGTAATATTGCCGGCATCGTCCTGCGGGACGTTGAGATCGGCACGGATGAAAACGCGTTTGCCCTGGAGTTGATTGCTTGCGGTGAGATCGCTCAAACGGTTGAATTGCATGGCAGGCAGACAATTATTGAAAGAATGGAAAAACGCGTATTTTACTCCACCGCACCCTGCCAAAGAACCCTTATCGGCTTATAAGATGACGCGGAGCAAACTGTAAGCCGCCATTCCGACGATGATCGTCCCGAGCATATGTCGCTTGTACAGGAAGAACAAGGTGGCGGCGATCCCGGCCATCAGTTTCGGGTTCATCCAGCTGACTTGTATCGCGCCATTCACCAATACCAGGTCGGGTACGACAATCGCAGCCAGCGCGGCCGCAGGCGCATAGCGCAGGGCGTGCTGCACCTTGGGCGGCATCTTGACCGCATGTCCAAGCAGGAAGAAAGACCCGCGTGTGATCAATGTGGCAAGCGTCAGCAGGCCGATGGCGAGCCAGGTATCGAGGTCACTCATCACCCGCCTCCTTGTTCCGATCAAGCACGGTATCGACCGCCATCGCCGCCATCATCCCGACGATTACCGCAACCAGCAGTCCGAGGCGGTACGGCAGCTCGGCAGCGGCCACCGCGACCGCGCCGGCCACGACGACGCCAGCCAGCGCTGCCATATTGATAGTGAGTGGAATGGCAACCGCCAAGAGTGCCAGGGTGCCGGCAAAACCGATGCCCCAGCTTTGCGGAATCTGGCTGGCCAGCAGGATGCCGGTCACCGAGCCAGCCTGCCAGGTACACCAGTTAGGGTAGCCAATGCCATTGAAGAAACCGACCTTGCCCGCGGTATGCGGCGCGGTCTCCGCCGGAAAGCGCTGCGGGAACAAGCCCATGGTCACATCGGCATTGAAATACCCGTGCCAGAGCCGCTTGTACCAGGGAAGGTGGGCGAAATGCGGCGCCAGGGCAGCAGCGAAAATCACGAAGCGAAGGTTGACAACCAGTGCCGTCAGGAACACCACGCCCAGTGGAACATTGGCCGCCATTAAAGGCAAGGATGCCAACTGCGCCGAACCGGCAAACACCAGAAAGGTCATGCCCAGGGACTGGGTGATGGAAAGGTCGCTTTTGACCATGGCCATTCCGGCCACCAATCCCCACGCAAAAATACCGGGAATGGTCGGCGCGCATGCCTTGAAGCCCTCGCGAAACGCGCGTTTTTCGACGTCGGCGGATGCGGACTCCGCCGTGCCTGTTTGTGTATTGCTCATAGTGTTGAATTTGCGGAGGAGAGACGCTCGTCACGCTCCCCGCCAACCCGGCGTCATCCCGTGTTCGCGATGGCGAAACACGGATCGGCGCGGCAATTGAATCCGGAAAAAATCAAAGCGCCATTCTACAGACGAATTTTCTCCCCCGTTGGGATGGGCTAAAATCGAGGTTTTGGCACATTCCTGGAGACCCATTATGTCCATGTCCGACCGCGACGGAAAAATCTGGAAAGACGGTGAACTCATTGACTGGCGTGACGCGACGGTACATCTGCTGACCCATACACTGCACTATGGCATGGGCGTTTTTGAAGGTGTGCGTGCCTACAAGACCGACAAGGGCACGGCGATCTTCCGCCTGAAGGAACATACGCAACGACTGTTCAACTCCGCCAAGATTTTCCAGATGAAGATTCCGTTTGACATGGAAACCATCATGGAAGCGCAGCGCCAGGTCGTGCGCGAGAACCAGCTCGAATCCTGCTACCTGCGTCCGCTGGTCTGGATCGGTTCCGAAAAGCTCGGCATCTCGGCCAAGGGCAATACCATTCACGTCGCCGTCGCGGCATGGCCATGGGGCGCTTATCTTGGTGAAGATGGACTCGCGAAGGGTATTCGCGTCAAGACTTCTTCCTTCACACGCCATCATGTGAATGTTTCGCTGGTGCGCGCAAAGGCCTGCGGTTATTACATCAACTCCATCCTGGCCAACCAGGAAGCACTGACCGACGGTTACGACGAAGCGCTGCTGCTCGACACCGAGGGCTACGTGTCCGAAGGCTCGGGCGAGAACGTCTTCATCGTCAAGAACGGCAAGATCTATACGCCTGATCTTGCATCCTGCCTCGACGGCATTACGCGTGATGCGGTATTGACCATGGCGCGCGACCTCGGCATTGAAGTCATTGAAAAGCGCATTACACGCGACGAAATGTACTGCTGCGACGAAGCCTTCTTTACTGGCACCGCGGCGGAAATCACGCCGATTCGCGAACTCGACAACCGCCAGATCGGCGAAGGCAAGCGCGGCCCGATCACCGAAAAACTGCAATCGCTGTTCTTCGATGTCGTCGCCGGCAAAGCACCGCAATACCAGCACTGGCTGACCCTGGTTTAACTAACCACTTAGAGCAAAATCCATGACCCAAGCACAGCAACAGAACAACATGAGTTACGTCGAACTCGACGGCGACGACCTGCCGGCTTATTGCCCGAATCCGGCAATGCCGATCTGGTCCTCGCATCCGCGCATCTTCATTCCGCTCGACCATAATAACGAAGGCAAATGCTCGTATTGCGGGACCGTCTACCGCCTCAAGCCGGGCGCAGTCGTCAAGGGCCACTAAGCCCGTCACCTGATCTTCCATGGGGCGGCAGGCACTTTCTCACATTCTGCCGCTCTCTTCCTTGTTCGCCCATTGCCACGGTGTTGCAGTGTCGCACTATTGCAGTACTACAGTGTTATGCCGCGGCACCTCGTGCCGACGCAAGCCATTGCTCTATACTGTTCTGTTCCGGCTCATGCTCTTTCACATCGATCGCAGTCCATCATTCCGACCGGAAAGGACAACGACATACCATGTCTAATTTCAATAAGATTCTGGAAACACCCGAAGAAACCGAAGCGGCATTTTATGAAGCCATCAGCCGTGCCGACGTCGATGCTGTCATGGCGTTGTGGGCAGATGAGGAAGACATCGTCTGCATCCATCCCGGCGCGCCGCGATTGGTCGGTCATGCCTCGATCCGTGCCGCGTGGGAATCGATTTTTGAACAGGGCGGCGTCCATATTCGCCCGGTGCAATTGCATGTGACACAAAACATGATGACCTCGGTACACAACATCATCGAGGAAGTGCATCGCACTGTATCGCGGCAACAGGACATCCATATTCTCGCGACCAATGTTTACGTCAAGACGCATGCGGGATGGCGTATCGTGACCCATCATGCATCGGTCGTGCCTGGCGAGGCGCCAAGCGATATTTCCGTGAGCGCGTTGCTGCACTGATTTGACATGCACTACACCGCTCCTTCGTGGCTTCCCGGCGGCCACCTGCAAACCATCTATCCGGCGAAATGCATACCCAAGCCGCAGGTTGCGTACCGACGCGAACGCTGGCCGACGCCGGATGGCGATTTTATCGATATCGACTTCGTCGACGGCAAACCGGGACAGCCCTTCGTCGTACTGTTTCATGGCTTGGAAGGCTCATCGGATAGCCACTACGCCCGCGCACTGATGGCGCAAGTTGCCGCACTGGGCTGGTCCGGGGCGGTGCCGCATTTTCGTGGTTGTTCGGGCGAGTTGAACCATGCGCCCCGCTTCTATCATTCCGGCGATGCGAGAGAAGTCGAGTGGATCATCCGGCGCCTGCACGCCATGCGCAGTACAGCGCATCCAGAGGCAAAATTCTATGCGGCCGGTGTATCGCTCGGCGGCAATGCGCTGTTGCGCTGGCTGGGCGAATCGCAACAGCAGGCCGGGATTGTCGATGCGGCCTGCGCTGTCTCGGCGCCACTCGACCTGGCTGGCGGTGGTGCTGCGTTGTCGCGTGGATTTAACATGATTTACACCCGCGTATTCCTTGAAACGCTCAAGCCGAAATGCGTGCAAAAGCTGCAGCAGTTTCCCGGTCTGTTTGATAAAGATACGATGCTTCGCGCACGCAACCTGTACGAGTTCGACAATATCGTGACGGCACCATTGCATGGCTTTCGTGATACCGATGACTACTGGCATCGTGCCAGCGCCAAACACGTATTGTCGGACATTACCGTGCCGACCCTGGTACTGAATGCAAAGAACGATCCCTTCCTTCCCGCACATCATTTGCCGCAATCGGCATCGCCCCGTGTCACACTCGAGTATCCTGAACATGGCGGCCACGTCGGCTTTGCTGTTGGCGGGCCGCCCGGCAAGCTTGATTGGCTGCCCCGGCGCGTGATCGACTTTTTGCAAGCAGCCTAGCTTGACCACCGCACTGGCATCGAAAGGAGTGAAACATGGATGAAATCGTCAAACAGGCAATGGCGAAATGGCCGAACGTGCCGCATTGCTATGGCTGGCTCGGCCTGGATGCTCGTGGCGTATGGCGCATGCGGGATGAACGCGCCCAGACTTTACAACTTCCTGGCGACAAGATTGCCAATGCGGCGTTGCTGGGTTTTATCAATCGCAATTACACGCATGACGACAAGGGACGCTGGTATTTCCAGAACGGACCGCAACGCGTCTATGTGAATCTTGAAGCAACTCCCTATATCGCCCGTACCGATCCGACGCGAGGCTTCCTGCTGCAAACAGGGGATCCGCTCGCGGCGATTGACGAAGCCTGGCTTACCGAAGGCGGCCAGCTGGTACTTCGAAGCGGAGAAAAGATTGCGCTGGTGGATGATCGCGACATGGCGCAATGTCTGCCGCAATTGCAGCTGGATGGCGGCCCCGTCGGCGATGAGCAATTGCTTGCCTGGATCGAAGGCGAAGGCAAGTCTGGCAAACTTCATTTCGACTATGCTGGCGGCCGTATCGACGTTGGTTATATCAAGCGGGGAGCGCTCGCCGATCGTTTCCGTTTCGTGACCGCGCCGCAGCCCGATCCGGCATCGGTTTGATTGCAGGTATCAGATATCCGAATTGAATCAGTCCTACATCGCGAGCGTCCCTAGCGCTCGCGGGCTTCCTTCATTTCCTCCATCCACCGTGCTTTTAATTCCCGTTCACGCGCATCGATGACAGCCTGATCGTAGAACGAGGCGTCCGGCGAACGGCGCGCGATACCAAGCTGGTCAATTGCCGCCGGCATGGCGCCATTGATTGCATAGGCTTCGGCAAGAGCCAGATGCTGCAGTGCCTGCCTGCCTTGTGCGGCATATGCCTGGGCGAGCTTGTCCTGCAGCTTGGCATCGGTACGGTAGAGCTGAACTTGATCGCGCAGGTAGTCCACCGCATCGTTATTGCGCCCCGCACGCATCAACGCGTCAGCATATTGCCGGGCTATGCCGCGTGATATGGGGAACTTAGACCGTGCCGCATCCGCTTCCTTCAACGCGCCATTGACATCGTTGGCGACCAGTTTGACATCAATGGCGAAACTGGCGAGCACCGGGCTTTGGACCGGCGCTCCTGCGCCCTGCGCAGCTGCGTAGGTTTCCTGCAGCAGACTCTGCGCCTTGGGCACGTTGCCTTGTCGCAGTGCGATCACCGCCTGACCATATTTTGCGCCCATGACTTGCATACGCGTCTTCAACTGCAACTGGTTATCAAACGCTTCCGATGCAATGCGCAAACCTTGCGGGGATAGATCTTGCAGGACACGCAAGCGTGCGCGGATCAGATGGAAATCGATACTGTCTGCACGTTGCTTGTAGCGTTGACCACGCGTGCGGGCTTCAATGTCAGCCATCCGCTCGGTGGTCAACGGATGCGATCGCAGATAAGCAGGCGCGGAGTCCGTATAGGACCGCGTGGCATTCTGCATCCGCCCAAAAAAGGCGATCATGCCCGATGTATCGTAGCCGGCATCACGCATGATCTGCAGACCGACGCGGTCGGCTTCGCGTTCTGCATCTCGGCTGAAATTGAGCTGCCGTTGCATCGCAATGCCCTGCCCACCCATCATCAAGGCAGCCGAGGTATCGGGGCTGGATCGCGCGGCCAACGCAGCGAGCAACACCGCTGCCAGCGGAATCAAGGCATCCTGCTTCTGCTTGCCCAGCATCCGCGCGATATGCCGCTGCGCCACGTGGCCGACTTCGTGCGCCATGACGGATGCCAGCTCCGATTCATTCTGCGCTGCAAGTACCAGGGCGGAATGCACGCCGATAAAACCACCAGGCAAGGCGAACGCATTCAACATCGGGTCCCGTACTGCGAAAAACTCAAAGTCGTACACGGCTTCACCGCGCGCCTCCGGCTGAACAGCCAGCAAGGTCGCGCCGAAATTGTTCAGGTACTCCGATACCGGATCATCATCCAGGAAGTCGCGGTCACGCCGGATTTCCCGCATGATTTGCTCACCCAGCTTACGCTCCATCAGCGGCGACAGCGCTTCCCGCTCGGTATCGCCAAGGCTGGGCAGATTCTGGGCATGTGAGGCAACAGGAAACCAGGCCGCCGGCATGCCAATGGATGCCGCCAGAGTCACTGCCATCACCGAGCGTGCTACCTGGTATCGTTTTGGAAAGAAGAATTTCGATTTCACGGTGCTATGATACCTCGACAGGAATCCTCTTCACTATGGAATCGAGTTTGTTACCTATGGACACAAAAGAACACAAAGATGGCACGAACGACAACGGCGGACTGACCCACTTCGATGCAACCGGGCAGGCGCATATGGTCGATGTCGGCGCAAAGGACGAAACGCATCGGGTGGCTGTTGCGACCGGGACGATACGGATGAAGCCGGAGACGCTGGCGATTATTCAGTCGGGGACGGCGAAGAAGGGAGACGTGCTCGGGATTGCGCGGATCGCGGCGATTATGGGAGCGAAGAAGACGAGTGATTTGATTCCGTTATGTCATCCGTTGGCGCTGACGAAGGTGTCGGTGGAGTTCGTTATCAATGACCAGAATTCATCAATAAGCTGCACGGCCTGCGTCGAGACGCACGGCAAGACTGGAGTCGAAATCGAAGCGCTGACGGCTATACAGGTAGGTCTGTTAACCATTTACGATATGTGCAAAGCCGTGGACCGTGGAATGGTAATTCATGACGTAAGATTATTGGAAAAGCGTGGTGGGAAATCTGGAAAATGGGTATCCGAATAAATGCGTTGAAGCGAAACTGTTTTCTCGTTTGCGCCGCCAATCTAAATTATCTCTGTTTAATTTCTCATTTGGCAGCAGACGACCACATATGATAAGAGCATAATCGACCGGAACTTTGAACGGTTAAAGCAAGTCGATCTCTACGCTCGTCGATTACCGAGGACCGAATACCCATAATGAGGTGTTAATGCAAATGCCGGAACCACTGTGGAACTATGGTGCGATCCCGGCCCCAAATAAGAAACGCCCCGTTCTAGGGGCGTTTCTATTTTCAACTTAACTAGATATTATTTGCAGGAACCTGGCATCCATTTCGCCGGTGTGCCTGCGCATGCCCATGTCGAGATTGTGTTGGAGGCTGCAACAATAGTAGGGGTCATTACGACTTGAACCGCAGTGCCACTCACAGTGCCGTCAACGGTGATCACGCCAGTAGTGGCGTTTACCGCCATCGCTGTAGCATATTGTGTAGCAACAAAGCCCGCACCGCAGCTATCAAGGCCAGTTGCGCCTTTTGTCTGTACAGTTTCGGTAACGCAGGTACGGGCGCTGCTAGCAGCCAGCATCAGTTCAGATGCCTTAGCACGTGCGGTGTAGTCTTGGTAAGCTGGCAATGCGACTGCAGCCAGAATACCAATAATCGCTACAACGATCATCAATTCGATCAGCGTAAAGCCGCGCTGAGCTGTCTGCACCATTTTCATAGAATTCATTTTCATCGATTTCATAATTTTCTCTCCCTTTGAAAGTAGACAGAACATCTGCCATGTCTTTCATATCGCAAGGGCTGTGCCAGCAGGAAACCTTGCTGAAAATGATCAAAAAGAACAAAAATTGTCACATTCAACATGCGCCAGGTCACTCCCGTTGACGATTTTTGTCAGTCCTTATTTAGATGTGCCAGTTTTAGGCATTTGGAATAAAGCTTAGTGACTCCAGACTTCAGATGAGGATAAGGGAGCACCACCTTAAGCCAGACAAAACCGCATTGCAATATTGCAAACATTAATCAAGTCACCATGTCTTAATATTTCCGGCTGCGGGCCAATTTGTCGTCCGTTGATCGAGGGTGCTTGGCTACCTTCTACTCGACTAACCAGGTACCCGGCCGAGCACTGTTTGATGACGACGATATAAGCACCGGGCAAGCCGATCGTAGTTAGCGGTTTGGTAAGGGGAATTTCCTTTTTCCTAGACTGATCATGCAGAATCTCGACTTTGGCTATCAGTCCCTCATTGAGTCGATCACCAATATTTCGCGACGAGTTTACAGTAGGCTGGACGTTGTCTTCGCCGACAAAATAGCGGATCTGGTACTTGGCAAGATTGATAACATCCCAGTCTTGCAAGAAATGCTTTCGGATCGGTTGACCGTTGATCTGAGTGCCGTTGGTACTATTCAGATCTTCCAGAAAAGTACCGTCTTGTCCAAGAGTGATCACTGCGTGCTCGGCGCTGATGGCCGGATGATCAATAACGACGTCATTGTGCGGTGCACGTCCAATAGTCGTGCGCTGTTGTACGAGATTGAGTTCCCGCAGGACCTTTTTACCTAATGACAGAATGATTCTTGGCACAATTTCTCCGGCTGCAATGCAAATACCTTATTAGCAGGTTACGACTTCCAGTTCAGCAGTCGATCTAGGATTCCAATTTTTAGCTGAGGAAGTTTTTCGACCTTCGCCAGGATGACGGAGATGTTGTCATGACCCCCGTTGGCGTTTGCCTGTTGAATCAGGGCTTCGCATAAAGTGGGCAGTTTGGCGCCAGACTGCTCGATAATTTCATGAAATTCGTTTGCGCCTAACATGTCGGACAGCCCATCGGAACAAATAAGGTAGAGATCGCCCTCTTCCACCTGGTGCTCGTGGAGTTCCACCTGCATTCCCGGATCGACGCCAACGGCGCGCGTCACCAGGTTGCGGTTCTGTGCGTAAGGCGCCCACGCTGGGTCAATCAGTCCGGCATCGATCTGCTCCTGGACCAGGGAATGGTCACGGGTAATCTGGACCAATTCGCCTTGTCGCATTCGGTAGGCACGCGAATCGCCTACATGGGCGACAGTCAATTTATTGCCATGGAAGACCACAACGACGATGGTGGTGCCCATGCCGTCATATTGGACATTATCGTTAGCCGCAGTGATGACGGCGGTATTCGCATGCTGGATGGCCTCGGTAATCAACTGGTGTAAGCGCTGATCACGCTTGCGGCCAGAGAGTTGACTGAGCCCGGCTTCAAGCGTCTGTCGTGTTACCTCAACAGCCATCGAGCTTGCCACTTCTCCGGCGTTATATCCCCCCATCCCGTCCGCCAGAATGGCAAAGCCGTATTCCGGACTGATATGGATCGCGTCTTCATTATGCGATCGCACCATTCCGGTATCGGTCTTTCCAGCGAATTCGAGTTCGAGCTTGTATGCCATGGGGCGATTATACGTGGGCGACAATATATTGGCGGTAATGCAAGGTGCTGATCAACTCATACCAATCCCAAGCTGTAACGTGACAAATGAGATCGATGGATTTTTTTGACTGGCAAGGCGCAGGAGGAGTCAATAGCGGGCTATTGACGACGAGTGCAACGCAGGCAGGCGGCTCGGCGCCCCCGGAAAAAGACGCGATCTCATGTTGCGTTATGGGTTGGGATTGGTATCGGTAGTCTGCGGAGATCGATGGTATATCCACCCGGCAAATAAAAACGGGGAGCCGAAGCTCCCCGCAGGTACCTGATCTACTTTACCGGCCTCAACCGGAAGTTTGAGTCTTACTGTATTACAGCGCAGCTTTCAACAGCTTCGCCATTTCCGACGGATTCTTGGTCACGGTGATACCGCACGCTGCCATGATGTCGAGCTTGGCTTGCGCAGTGTCGTCACCACCGGAAATCAACGCACCGGCGTGGCCCATGCGCTTGCCCGGAGGAGCGGTGACGCCGGCGATGAAGCCAATCACTGGCTTCTTCATGTTGTCCTTGATCCAGCGTGCTGCATTGGCTTCGTCAGGGCCGCCGATTTCGCCGATCATGATGACGGCGTCGGTGTCCGGATCGTCGTTGAACATGCGCATGACATCAATGTGCTTCAGACCGTTGATCGGGTCACCGCCGATACCGACTGCGGAAGACTGGCCCAGGCCCAGTGCGGTCAGCTGGCCGACTGCTTCATAGGTCAGTGTGCCGGAACGGGATACCACGCCGATACGGCCCTTCTTGTGGATGTGGCCTGGCATGATGCCGATCTTGATTTCGTCCGGCGTGATGAGGCCCGGGCAGTTCGGTCCGAGCAGCAGGGTTTTGCTGCCGGCTTTTGCCATGCGGTCCTTCAGGGCCAGCATGTCGCGGACCGGGATGCCTTCGGTGATGCAGATGGCGAGATCGAGTTCGGCTTCGACCGCTTCCCAGATCGCGGCAGCGGCGCCTGCGGGTGGAACGTAGATCACCGAGACGGTTGCGCCAGTCTGGTCTTTTGCTTCCTTGACGTTGGCGAAAATGGGGATGCCTTCGAAATCTTCGCCAGCCTTTTTCGGGTTCACGCCAGCGACGAACGCGTTCTTGCCGTTCGCATAGTCGCGGCACATGCGGGTGTGGAACTGGCCGGTCTTGCCTGTGATGCCTTGCGTGATGACTTTGGTGTCTTTATTGATCAGAATCGACATTTATCTTCCCTCGATTATTTACCGTTGGCCGCAGCAACGACTTTCTGCGCGGCTTCTTCCATCGTGTCAGCCGAGATGATCGGCAGGCCGGAGTCGGCCAGCATCTTCTTGCCGAGGTCTTCGTTGGTACCCTTCATGCGCACGACGAGCGGCACCTTGAGGGAAACGGCCTTGGATGCGGTGATCACGCCTTCGGCGATCACGTCGCAGCGCATAATGCCGCCGAAGATGTTGACCAGGATGGCCTTGAGGCCGGGGTTCTTCAGCATGATCTTGAACGCTTCGGTCACTTTCTCTGCCGTGGCGCCACCGCCGACGTCGAGGAAGTTGGCCGGCTCGCCGCCGAACAGTTTGATGGTGTCCATGGTGGCCATTGCCAGGCCTGCGCCGTTCACCAGGCAGCCGATGTTGCCGTCGAGGGAGATGTAGGCGAGGTCGAACTTCGATGCTTCGACTTCCGCTGGATCTTCTTCGTCGAGGTCACGCATGGCGACGATCTCGGGTTGACGGAACAGCGCGTTGGAGTCGAAGTTGAACTTGGCGTCGAGTGCGATGACCTTGCCGTCGCCGGTCAGGATCAGCGGGTTGATTTCGGCCAGCGAGGAATCGGTTTCCCAGTATGCCTTGTACAGGCCTTGCAGCTGCTTGCGTGCGTCGGCGATCGAGCCGGGCGGCACGCCGATCTTGGCGGCGATGGAGTCGGCATCGGCGTCAGTCAGGCCGGTTGCCGGATCGATGACGACCTTGTGGATGAGTTCAGGGTGCTTTTCGGCGACTTCTTCAATGTCCATGCCGCCTTCGCTGGAGGCCATCAGCACGACGCGCTGGCTGAGACGATCGGTCACCATACTGACGTACAGTTCCTTCTTGATGTCCGCGCCTTCTTCGATCAGCAGGCGGCGAACCTTCTGGCCTTCCGGACCGGTCTGGTGCGTAACGAGCTGCATGCCCATGATCGCTTCCGCGTATTCCTTGACCTGCTCGAGCGACTTGGCAACCTTGACGCCGCCGCCCTTGCCGCGGCCACCGGCGTGGATTTGCGCCTTGACGACCCACACCGGGCCTCCAAGAGTTTCGGCCGCCTTGACCGCTTCTTCAACGGAAAAGCACGGGATACCGCGCGGAACCGTCACTCCGTACTTACGGAGGATTTCTTTGCCCTGATACTCATGGATTTTCATGCGAGCTTCCCTTCAGACGCTTAGTAAAAATAACCTTGTTGGAATTAACTTGATTTGGATACTGCTTGTGGTTTTACCGCCCAGCGCGGGTAATACTTGGCAACCGCCTCGCCGTCAGTGCGCAGTGCATGGCAGCGGTCAAGTTGGAATGGCTTGTGTGTCTGTTCATCGGTCGCGGCACCGTCGCGGGTATCGAAGACGTCGCCTGCGAAGGCCTGGATCGCAGCAGTCGGCAAGACCTGCGCCAGTTCGGTGAGATGCGTGCAACCGCTGGTGCCGGACAAACGTCGTTTGACGCCGTCACGAAAACCTTTCATCAGGTTCAGGCCGATCAGTTTTTTATAGTCGGGGCCAATGGTGTCGCAGTGTCCGGGATACGGTAC
The DNA here is from genome assembly GCF_042666555.1 of Herbaspirillum sp. GCM10030257. Classification (NCBI taxonomy): domain Bacteria; kingdom Pseudomonadati; phylum Pseudomonadota; class Betaproteobacteria; order Burkholderiales; family Oxalobacteraceae; genus Herbaspirillum; species Herbaspirillum sp. GCM10030257. Next base: position 53,815 of record NZ_JBHTDH010000013.1, on the reverse strand, counting down.
CGCGTCCGACACCGCTTCGGCGTCAACGACATTTAACTGGAGATCAATGGTAAGACGCAGCCAGAGACTGTGGATTGGCTCACCCGCCGGGCGGATGCCTGAAGCCAGTTTGCTATCGCGTGTCTTGGTGTCTGTAATTTGCGCGTCGATGTCCCACAAACCGTCGTCGCGTGCGAACGCTTCGATCTGGATTGCGCGCGTGTGCTTGAGAGCACGGCGTGAGGACGGCGGAGATAAGGGCATAAAGACCAATGCCTGTGAAGCGGCAATATAAAAAGCCGCATTTGCGTGTCGCTGTCGCAGTTTCTACGACAGCAGCCGCTCATGCGGCGCTGCAAAAACCACGAAAGTGTAGCACAGGTCATTGGAGCATAGCCATCGCGACATTTCTATCCATGAAAAAGGAAGAAAATGCTTGTATGGCAAGAAATCTATGAGTCCCCGAAGACACCCTCCGAAGATATTCAAGAATTGAATTTCTTGATCTTCTGTTTTGTTATAACGGAACGGAATCAAAAACCGTATTCAGGATGGGTCTTCATCGGCTTCGGCCCGACGGATCGCTGTCTGAATCGCTGAGTGCGAAAAACCACGCTGCTGGAGGAATCGCATTTGTTTGACCCGCTCGGCAGCGTCAACCGGGGGTTGCTTGAACCGCTTGCGCCAGACTTCGGTGGCACGTGATGCTTCGTCTTGAGACAGTGTCGCCTTGATGTCGCTGAGCGCTTCGCCAGCTATGCCGTGGGTCTGCAATTCGGAAAGGATACGTGTATTGCCAAAGCGGGAGGCTCGGCGATGCACCAGGGATTCGGAAAAACGGGTTTGGGAAAGGAATTTGGAAGCTTCAAGCCAGTCGAGCAATGCTTCGACGTCGTCGCCTTCCTGCGCGTAGCGGGACAATTTGCGGCCAAGCTCAAGCCGACTGTGCTCACGTGTGGATAAATACTTCAGAGCCCGCGCCTTCAGGCTCATTTGCAGCTTTGCCATGGTGTGTCACTTGAAAATTATCACCAGCCTCCGTAAAACCGGAGTCCGGGAACGTACTGTCCTGCGGCTCGCGACCCACAGGGCGTGCATACATGTCGCCGAGTATTCGATGAAGGCGTGTCACTCTCACGTGACATTCTTATCCTGCGATGCCCTCACACTAATCCTGGTGAAATATTCCGGCTTCCGGCGCGGGCTCTTTCACGTGAAGTAAGCTAATACAAAACTAGACCATGGTGCGCGAGACAGACAAACGACACCTGTCCCGCTTATACCGATGTTGCGCGGACTTTACTCGGAATCGGCTGCGGAGGCCGCCGCTGCCGGCACCGCCTGTCCGGGTGGCAATTCAGGAACGCCAAGCGATGCACGTACCTTGTTTTCGATTTCACGCGCCAATTGCGGATGCTCTTTCAGGAAGTTACGCGCATTGTCCTTGCCTTGACCGATACGTTCGCCGTTATAGCTGTACCATGCACCGGCCTTTTCCACGATCTTCGCTTCCGAACCGAGGTCGAGGATTTCACCCTCACGGGATGTGCCTTCGCCATAAAGGATGTCGAAGTGCGCTTCGCGGAACGGAGGGGCAACTTTGTTCTTGACGACTTTGACCTTGGTTTCGTTACCGATGACTTCATCGCCGGACTTGATCGAGCCGGTACGGCGAATATCCAGACGCACGGACGCGTAGAACTTCAGCGCATTACCACCGGTAGTCGTTTCCGGGTTGCCGAACATAACGCCGATTTTCATACGGATCTGGTTAATGAAGATCACCAGCGTATTGGTGCGGTTGATGCTGCCGGTCAGTTTGCGCAGCGCCTGGGACATCAGACGTGCCTGCAAACCTGGCAGGGAGTCACCCATGTCGCCTTCGATTTCGGCACGTGGAGTCAGGGCTGCGACGGAGTCGACGACCACCAGGTCCACACTGCCGGAACGAACCAGCGCATCGCAGATTTCCAGTGCCTGTTCGCCGGTATCCGGCTGCGAAATCAGCAATTCGGACAGGTTCACGCCGAGCTTCTGTGCATACACGACGTCCAGTGCGTGCTCGGCATCGATAAATGCGCAGGTGCCGCCGATTTTTTGCATTTCTGCGATGGCTTGCAGGGTCAGTGTCGTTTTACCCGAGGATTCCGGACCGTAGATTTCAACTACACGGCCACGCGGCAGGCCACCAACGCCGAGAGCGATATCCAGGCCCAGAGAACCCGTCGACACAACCTGCACTTCTTCCGCAACCGCGCCGTCCACCATACGCATCACGGAGCCCTTGCCAAACTGCTTTTCAATCTGCGCCAGTGCCGCCGCGAGTGCCTTGCTCTTTTCGGGATTTTGCGCTGTTTTCTTTTCGTCCATAACGGTATTCTTTCGACGGTTGGTTATTAAGTGATTGGCGAGTCTTCCATCTGGAGGTGCCTTTCAACGTCACAAGGCATACTGTATAAAAAAACAGTGATTGATGCAAGCATCATTTTCCATTGACTCCAATTTTTATTAAGATGGTACTAAAGTGCCAAGTATCGGGCTGGGCAGGCTTCAAAATTCGGTCGATGTAGAGCGTGTATCAATTCAGTAGCGGTTGCACGGTTGCGTGGCCGTTGCCTTGCTGCTATTGACAAAAGGCAATAGACTTACTTATCACCCTGACTGTGGTTTAACTCCTATGCGCATCCTCCTTGCCGAAGACGACAGTGTACTAGCCGATGGCCTTACCCGTTCGCTGCGGCAGTCTGGTTACGCGACGGATTGCGTGAAGAACGGGTTAGAAGCAGACTCTGCCCTGTCGACTCAGGATTTCGACCTGCTGATCCTCGATCTTGGCTTGCCAAAGATGCCGGGACTGGAAGTGCTACGACGCCTACGCGCCCGCAATTCCCGCCTGCCTGTTCTGATTTTGACCGCCGGCGACTCCGTCGAGCAGCGCGTGAAGGGACTGGATCTTGGCGCCGACGACTTTATGGCAAAACCGTTCGCCTTGTCGGAACTGGAAGCGCGCGTACGGGCGCTGACGCGACGCGGTGCCGGGGGAGGTCCGACGGTCATCAAGCATGGCCCGTTGTCGTATGACCAGGTTGGACGAATTGCTTATATGAATGAACAGATGCTGGATCTGTCTGCGCGTGAACTCGGCCTGCTGGAGGTACTGCTGCAACGTACCGGCCGGCTGGTATCCAAAGAACAGCTGGTCGACCACCTGTGCGAATGGGGGGAAGAAGTCAGCAACAACGCCATCGAAGTCTACGTCCATCGTCTGCGCAAGAAAATAGAAGTCGGCGGTGTCCGGATTGCCACAGTCCGTGGCCTGGGCTATTGCCTTGAAAAATTTTCCGATGCCGCAGCACAGGGGGCGCCAGCATCAAGCTGACTTCGCTCATGACCGACTCCCGTCGTGAGGCCGGCTCCGCGCCCGCCTCGGAATCACCCCCATCCACCGCTTACGGAGCAGTCGCTACCCAACCGGAGGAACGCATACAGCGCTCGCTGTTCGGTGAAATCCTGGACTGGATGCTGGTACCGCTCCTGCTTCTATGGCCAATGAGTATCGCCATTACCTATCTGGTTGCCAAATCGATTGCCAACCATCCTTTCGATCGCGCACTTGACGACAATGTGATTGTGGTTGCCCAGCAGGTCAAGGAAGTCAACGGCAAGATCGTGACCCACCTGCCAGGGCCGGCACGCGATATTTTACGCGCCGACGACATCGACAATATCTATTTCCAGGTCACCGGGCCGCTGGGCGAATTCATCGACGGCGACGACGACTTGCCCCTGCCGGTTGAGGAGGAAAAGCCGCCTGCCGGTTCGGTCAAGTTCCGCAATGACGTCGTTCGCGGTGTCGACGTCCGGGTCGCTTATGTCTATATCGACCTGCGTCGTTCGCGCAACAGCAATCCCAAAACAAAAGAATCCAATGTCGTCCTCATACAGGTTGCGGAAACGCTGGATAAGCGCACGCAGCTGGCCAATGAAATCATCAAGGGTGTGATTCTTCCGCAGTTCATCATTCTGCCGATTGCGCTTGCGCTGGTGTGGTTTGCTCTGTCTCGTGGTTTGTCGCCACTGGTCGAATTGCAGCAAAAGATTCGTGCGCGTCGCCCGGATGACTTGAGCCCGATCGATTCGGGCCAGGTACCGGAAGAAATCTCGCCGCTCGTTCGTTCGCTCAACGAGATGCTGGCCCGCCTTTCACAAAGCATCGAAATGCAAAAGCGCTTCATTGCCGATGCCGCCCATCAGATGAAAACACCGCTGGCGGGAATGCGCATGCAGTCTGAATTGGCGCTGCGTGAAACCCGTCAGGAGGAAATTCACCGCTCGCTCGAACAGCTGTCGAAAAGCTCGGAAAGTGCCACCCGGCTTGTGAACCAGTTGCTGGCGCTGGCTCGCGCGGAAAACCAGACGCCGGAAACCAAGCCTTTTGTCCCGCTCGAATTATCGGAACTGGCGCGAAATGTCGTGCATGACTGGGTGCAGCAATCCTTTTCAGAAAGGATAGACCTCGGTTTCGAACAGCCAGGACACCCTGTGATGGTGATGGGAAATCCGATGATGCTGCGGGAATTACTCAACAACCTGATCGACAATGCGCTGCGTTATACGCCACACGACGGCCACGTCACCGTGCGGGTGCGCACCAATGTGACGGAAGAACAGGCGATCCTGGAAGTCGAAGATACCGGCCCCGGCATTCCTTCGGCGGAGCGGGGGCATGTTTTCGAACGCTTTTATCGGATCCTGGGAAGCAACGTGGAAGGAAGCGGCCTGGGTCTCGCCATCGTGCGCGAAATCGCGCAGCAACACGGGGCGGCAGTCGACATTTTCAACAATCCGCATTCTCAGGATCCCAAGCATCCCGGCAGCCTGTTCCGTGTCACGCTGCGTATGGAGCAGCGCCCGGATTTTATCGAGGACATAGGCTGATGGATTCTCAACAACTCCTGCAACGCCGCAAATTGTACTGGCGCCGCGTACAGCGCTTCACCCTGGTGCTGCTTGGCCTCTGGTTTTTCATGACCTTCGGGATGATTTTCTTCGCGCGCGAACTATCCGGATTCACCATTCTCGGCTGGCCGTTTTCGTTTTACATGGCGGGGCAAGGCCTGACCGTTTTCTATCTCCTTATTGTCTTCGTCTACATGCAGTACATGAACCGACTGGACAGACTGCTCAACGACGAGCCTCCCCATGCCGAATAAGCCGTTCTTTCGCCGCCTCATCAGGTATTACAGCTGGTACACAGTGGGCTTCATCGTTTTTCTGATTTCCTTGTCCATCCTGGAAAAAGAAGGCTTTCCGCGCGCATGGATCGGCTACATGTTCATGTTTTCAACGATCGTGCTGTATGCGGGCATCGGTGTACTCAGTCGCACCTCCGATGTGTCCGAATATTACGTCGCGGGACGACGCGTGCCGGCGATGTTCAATGGCATGGCGACCGCGGCTGACTGGATGTCGGCAGCAAGCTTCATCAGTCTTGCGGGCGGCCTGTATGTATTGGGTTTCGACGGCCTGGCCTACATTCTTGGCTGGACCGGCGGCTATTGTCTGGTTGCACTGCTGATTGCTCCGTTCATCAACAAGTTTGGGCAATACACCATTCCGGATTTTCTGGCAGCCCGCTATGCCGGCAGCTACAGCGGAAATATCGTGCGCGTGCTGGCCGTCATCGCAACCGTGATGGTGTCCTTCACCTACGTAGTCGCGCAGATCTATGGGGTCGGACTCATTACTTCCCGCTTTACCGGCGTCGATTTTTCGGTCGGTATTTTTCTTGGGCTGGCCAGCATCCTGGTGTGCTCCTTCCTTGGCGGGATGCGGGCGATCACATGGACGCAGGTCGCGCAGTACATCATCATCATCATCGCTTACATGATTCCGGTCATATGGCTGTCGGTGAAACATACAAACGTCCCGGTTCCGCAACTGGCCTACGGCTCGGCCCTATCCAAGCTCAGCGAACGCGAAAAGGAGCTTAACGCCGATCCGATGGAACAGCAGGTTCGCGATATTTTTCAGCGCCGTGCGGAAAAGTACGATGACATGCTGAAGAACCTGCCCAAGTCCTGGGAAGAGGGCCTGGTCGACATGCAGCACCATGTCGAAGATCTCAAGCGCAGTAATGCGTCGCTGATTGAAATCAAGGCAGCAAGCAGGATGCTCGCCGCCTATCCGAAGGATCCGATAGAGGCCGACCGCAAATGGCGCGAGGCGAAAGCCCAAAACCTCGCGCGGGCGGAACCTGTCGTTGCGCATGAAACCCCTTTTCCAGGAAAGACCAAGGAAGCGTCCGACACCAAACGCAATAACTTTCTCGCCCTTGTCCTTTGCCTGATGATGGGAACCGCTGCCCTGCCCCATATCCTGGTCCGTTTCTACACGACGCCCTCTGTACCTCAGGCGCGGCGCTCGGTATTCTGGACCTTATTCTTCATCATGTTGCTGTACATCACCGTGCCGGCCCTCGCGGTTCTTGTGAAGTACGACATCTACAGTTCTCTGGTCGGCACGCCATTCTCAAAACTGCCGTCCTGGGTCTCGTATTGGGCCAGCGTGGACAAGATCAATCCGCTGGTGTCGATCACCGACTTGAATCGCGACGGCATAGTGCAGCTAGCCGAAATCGTCATGGATGGCGATATCGTCGTACTTGCGACGCCGGAGATCGCTGGCTTGCCCTATGTGATTTCCGGGCTGGTGGCGGCAGGCGGACTGGCGGCGGCATTGTCCACCGCGGATGGACTGCTACTCACTATTTCCAATGCGCTGTCTCATGATATTTACTACAAGACCGTGGATCCCATGGCGTCGACGCAGAAGCGCGTGACGATTTCCAAGTTGCTGTTGCTGGTTGTCGCCCTAGTTGCGGCCTACGCGGCATCCCTGAAACCGGGCGATATTCTTTCGATGGTCGGCGCCGCATTCTCGCTCGCAGCATCGACACTGTTTCCCGCTCTTGTTTTGGGCGTTTTCTGGAAGCGGGCGAACCAGCAAGGTGCCATTGCCGGCATCCTGATCGGTTTTGCCGTATGTGTGTTTTACATGCTCCGCACCTATCCTGCACTCGGCGGTTCCTCGCTGAATCAGTGGTTCAGCATCGCGCCGATCTCGGCAGGTGTGTTCGGTGTTCCTGCGGGTTTCATCTCTATCGCACTGGTCAGCCTGTTGACCAGTGCACCGGATCGGGGCACTGACGCCCTGGTAGAGCATATCCGCACACCTTGACACCCTTTTGCCATTGGATTGGGAAACTGCCGGCGCCTGCCCAGAGGCAACAACGGTATCGTTCCCTGCTGGCACGCTTCTGGCATAAAGCATGACGAAGCGCAGCGACCGGCGGTGGCCGTAGCGTTATGCTATCCGGATAACCATACAAAACAAGCCATGCCCAACTTTTTTGATGAAATGTATGTGGACGGCCCCTCTTCTGTCCGCGCTCACTATCGGCAATTTCAGCAGTGGCTGTCACACCAGCCTCCGGAAATCATTGAGCGCAAACGAACGGAAGCCGACTTCATTTTTCGCCGGGTAGGCATCACCTTCGCGGTCTACGGCAACGATGCCGGTACCGAACGCCTGATTCCCTTCGACATTATTCCACGCATCATTCCAGCCAAGGAATGGGAACGACTGGAGACGGGTCTGGTACAGCGCGTGAAAGCGCTGAACATGTTCATTCACGATATCTATCACGACCAGCATATCGTCAAGGCCGGTGTCGTACCTGCCGAGCAGATATTCCGGAATGCGCAGTATCGGCCTGAGATGCAGGGCATCTCCGTAGCTTCTGATATCTATGCGCATATCGCAGGCGTCGATATCGTCCGCGCGGGTGAAGGAGAGTTCTACGTTCTTGAAGACAACCTGCGCGTGCCCTCCGGTGTATCGTACATGCTTGAAGACCGCAAGATGATGATGCGGCTGTTTCCAGAACTCTTCGCGCACTACAAGGTTGCGCCGGTGGCCCACTATCCCGACATGCTGCTGGATAATCTGCGTTCGGTGGCACCGCTCGGCGTCGTCGATCCGACAGTCGTCGTCATGACGCCAGGCATGTACAACTCGGCCTATTTCGAGCATGCGTTCCTGGCACAGCAGATGGGCGTGGAATTAGTTGAAGGCAAGGACTTGTTCGTCGATGACAATGCGGTCTACATGCGCACCACGCGCGGACCGAAGCGCATTGATGTCATCTACCGACGCATCGACGACGACTTCCTTGATCCGCTGGCCTTCCGCCCGGATTCTTCGCTGGGCGTGCCCGGATTGCTGTCGGTGTACCGCGCCGGTCGCGTTACGCTGGCCAATGCCATCGGTACCGGTGTCGCGGACGACAAATCGATCTATCCGTATGTGCCGAACATGATCAAGTTCTACCTGTCGGAAGACCCGATCCTGAATAACGTCCCGACTTACCAGTGCCGCAAGACGGAAGATCTTCAGTACACGCTGGACAAGCTACCGGAGCTGGTTGTCAAGGAAGTGCACGGTGCCGGGGGGTACGGCATGCTGGTGGGTCCGGCATCAACCAAGGCCGAGATCGAAGCTTTCCGCCAGCGTCTGATCGCCAGGCCCGACAGTTACATTGCACAACCGACCCTCGCCCTGTCGGCGTGCCCGACCTACGTCGAATCGGGGATCGCTCCCCGCCATATTGACCTGCGTCCTTTCGTCCTGTCCGGAGAAACGGTTTCCATGGTCAAGGGCGGCCTGACCCGCGTTGCATTGAAAGAAGGCTCGCTGGTCGTGAATTCGTCGCAGGGAGGTGGCACCAAGGACACCTGGGTTTTGGAGAAATAAGATGCTGAGTCGAACCGCAGACCACTTGTTCTGGATGGCACGCTATACCGAGCGTGCCGAAAACACCGCACGCATGCTGGACGTGAATGTCCAGACCGCCCTGCTGCCCCAGTCGGCGGAAGCCGCCGAGCAGGGATGGCGTGCGATGCTTGGCATTTCCGAATTGCTGAGCGCTTTCGATGACAAACATGGGCTGCTCACCGCGAAGGACGTACTCGACTTCATGGTGCGCGATCCGGACAATCCTTCATCCATCGTATCCTGCCTGACGCAGGCTCGCGAAAATGCGCGTGCCGTGCGCGGCACGCTAACCACGGAAGTGTGGGAAACCCAGAACGCCACCTATCTCGACCTGCAGGTTAAGCTGCGCAGCGGCATGCTGGAGCGCGACCCAAGCGCGTTTTTCGAATGGGTCAAATACCGGTCCCACCTGTCACGCGGCGTTACCATTGGCACGATGCTCAAGGATGAAGCTTTCTATTTCATCCGTCTCGGCACCTTTCTCGAGCGAGCGGACAACACTGCCCGCATTCTCGACGTGAAGTTTCACGGAGCAAACCCGGATGCATATGCGGACGCGCACCCCAATGAAGAGGCGCAGCGCGACTTCTATTACTGGGCAGCGATCCTGCGCTCGGTATCTGCTTTTGAAATTTATCGCAAGGTCTATCGCGATGTAATCACGCCCGAACGCGTGGCCGAGCTGCTGATGCTGCGGGGAGATATGCCGCGGTCACTGCTGGCGTGTCTCGAAGAGGTGGTCAACAATCTGCAGCATGTGCGCAATGACGTGTCCGCTGGGACCGAACGCTTTGCCGGGCGCCTGCATGCGGAACTGAAATTCGGCAATATCGAAGAGATCCTGAAAGACGGTTTGCACGACTACCTGACACAGTTTCTGGAACGTATCTACGAACTTGGCAATCGCGTCAGTCGCGATTTCCTGGTTCCTCTGGCAGCCTGAGGCTGGAGCCCTGAGAATGCGACACTTCATTCGCCATGAAACGGTATATCGCTATACGGCACCGTTGAACTATACGATCCAGCAACTGCGCCTGTCGCCCCGTAGCGAACCGCACCAGCGCACCGTTTCCTGGAACATCAGCAGCAGCGGGAGACAACATGCTTTTGTCGATGCGTTCGGCAATCTTTGCCACATGCTGACGATCTGCGGTCAACATGACGAAGTACGCATCGTTGCATCCGGCGTCGTGGAGATCACAGCGCTGGACCGGGGCCGCCTCACCACGCCCAACGAGTTCTCTCCGCTGGTATTCACCATGCCGACTCGTTTGACGGAGTCGGACGAGAGCATTGCCGAGTTCGCCCATGCGCATTTGTCCGCTGGCGCCGATAGTTCGCGGCTGCTCGGATTGGCTGAAGCGATCCAGGGCACGGTGGCCTACCAGACCGGCGCCACGGTGGTCACTTCGACGGCCGCCGAGGCACTACGTCTTGCGCGTGGCGTTTGCCAGGACCATGCCCATCTGTTCCTCGCCTGCTGCCATGTCCTCGGTATCCCGGCCCGTTATGTATCCGGCTACATTGATCCGGGCGATACGGCGCACGCTGAAAGCCATGCCTGGGTTGACATCTGGGTGGAAGAATCCGGTTTTTCCGGTTGGGTCAGCGTCGATGTGACGCACGCTCGTTTTACGGACGCCTCGCATTGCCGTCTTGCCATTGGACGGGACTACGACTCGGCTGCCCCGATTCGCGGTGTCCGGCGCGGTGGCGGAAACGAGACGCTCAGCGTCAGGGTCGATGTTTCACCGACAACGCCCGCATCGTTGTAAGTAGACACAATCGGAAAGCGAAAAGGCTATTCCGCAGGGGAGCATGCAGGCTTCCTGTAAAATTCCCATTTTGCGTTCTGTGTTGCAACCATGACTTATTGCGTCGCCATGCGCCTCGAAGCGGGGCTGGTTTTCCTGTCGGATTCGCGTACCAACGCGGGGGTCGATCAGGTCAGCACGTTTCGCAAGATGACGGTCTTTGAAAATCCCGGCGATCGCATGATGGTGCTGATGAGCGCGGGGAACTTGTCAATTTCCCAATCCATACGCCAAATTATCGCCGAGCGCAAAAGCGCTTCCGGCAAAAGTATCTGGACGGCTGCCACCATGGATGAAGCAGCCCAGATTGTCGGTGAGGCGGTCCGTACCGTGTATGAACGCGATGCCAAATCGCTGCGTGAATTCGGTATCGACTTCAACGTCAGCCTGATTTTCGGCGGACAGATCAAGGGCGAGCGTTGCCGCTTGTTCCAGGTTTATTCGGCCGGCAACTTCATCGAATCCCACAACGAAAACACCTATTTCCAGATCGGCGAGGCGAAATACGGCAAGCCGATCATTGACCGTGTCGTCACGCCGGCCACACCGCTTGATGAAGCGGCGAAGTGTGCGCTTATCTCCATGGATTCGACTTTGCGCTCGAATGTCTCGGTCGGCTTGCCGCTGGACTTGCTGATTTATCAAACCGATACGCTGTCGGTAACGCGTTTTGTCACGATCGATGAAAAAAACCAGTACTTCCGGACGATTCGCGATACCTGGGGCAAGCAGCTGAAAGCCATTTTCGAAGGCATTGCAGACCCGATATGGAATGCCACGTCCGAAACTGATCCGAATGTCCTGTCGACCAGCGCGACGCGCAACCAGCCGGTACGTGTGCCGCCGCCAGAGGGCGTGGCGACGTCAAATACGCCTGGCCCGTTGCAAACCCTGGCCCAGGATGGTCGAAACCGGCAGCAGCATTAGAGATGAGAAAGCGCTGTCAAGCTTCTTGAAATAGCATGCAAAGCAAACAAGGCGCCCGCGGGCGCCTTGTTTGCTTTGCATTACTTGCGTTGTTTGCTTCGTACCGGATCGGTACGAAGGCTTTTCATAATGCCGGGTCAGACTACCTGGGTAGGTGCTTCGTCACCCTGGCGTTCGCGGATTTCGCCAATACGGCTGACGTTCTCGCCGGCAGCCTTCAGTTGTGCAATCGCGGCATCCGCATTTTCTTTCGATACGATCACGACCATGCCGATACCGCAGTTGAAGACGCGATGCATTTCAGCGTCCGCCACATTGCCGTGCTGTTGCAGCCAGGTGAACAGCGGCGGCATGGTCCATGCATCACGATGCAAGACCGCGGTCAGCTTGTCACGCAGTACACGGGGCACGTTTTCCACCAGACCACCGCCGGTGATGTGCGCCATGCCCTTGACTTCCAGTGTCTCCATCAGCGCCAGCAACGGCTTGACGTAGATATGGGTCGGTTCGAGCAGCACGTCGGCAAGGCGACGGCCATGGAAGTCGGCATTCAAGTCCGGTTGCGCCACCGAAATGATCTTGCGGACGAGCGAATAACCGTTGGAGTGCGCGCCGGAAGAGGCCAGGCCCAGCACCACGTCACCCGGGATAATCTTGCTTCCGTCGATGATTTTGGATTTTTCCACCGCACCGACCGCAAAACCAGCCAGGTCGTACTCGCCATCAGGATACATGCTCGGCATTTCAGCGGTTTCGCCGCCAATCAGTGCGCAGCCGGCCAGTTCGCAACCCCGGGCGATGCCCTTGATCACATCGGTCGCCGACGGCACGTCGAGCTTGCCGCAAGCAAAATAATCCAGGAAGAACAAGGGTTCTGCGCCCTGCACCAGGATATCGTTGACGCTCATCGCGACCAGATCGATGCCAACCGTGTCGTGCTTGTTGAGGTGGAACGCCAGCTTCAGCTTGGTGCCAACGCCGTCGGTACCGGACACCAGCACCGGTTCCTTATATTTTTTGCTGATTTCGAACAATGCGCCAAAGCCGCCAATGCCGCCAAGCACTCCTTCCCGCATGGTGCGTTTGGCAAAGGGCTTGATGGCTTCGACCAGGGCATCGCCCGCGTCAATGTCGACACCGGCGTCGCGGTAGGAGAGGGAAACGTTGGAAGTGGAACTCATGATAAGAATGGGTGCAGAGGCGGTAAAATAGGCGGTTAGGGGCCAAAATCCGGCGACCAAACCGCTATTTTAACAAACCGATCCGTCCAAGCTTCCAGTTTCATGCCATTTTCTTTCCATCCCGAGCAGAAACCCGGCCAACGCGGCAGCACACGGCTACCGTCATGAGGCAATTAGTGCTCGACCTGGGTGCGGAAAAACCGCCAACCCTGGAATCCTTCGTTGTAGGTCAAAACGCAGAGCTGGCGCAGCTTCTGCGGCTTTTTGCACGGCGCGCACAGCCTGGGCCATCGGACCGTTTTGTCTATCTCTGGGGCGAGCCCGGGGCCGGCAAGACACATCTGCTGCATGCCCTGGCGGCGGAAGGTAATGGCCGCTATATCCCGGCCGGCTCGCCCGAAAGCGACTACCTGTACGATCCGGCCGTTTCCCTATACCTGATGGACGATTGCCACTTGCTGCCAGCCGACGCACAGATCTCCGCCTTTGCCCTGTTCAACCAGGTCAAGGAAAATGGCGGCCTGCTGGTCAGCGCCGGCGACAAGCCGCCAGTCGGACTGGCCCTGCGCGAGGATCTCCGTACCCGTCTTGGCTGGGGATTGATTTATAAGGTGCACGGCCTCACCGACGAGGAAAAAATCTCCGCGCTGACCCAAGCCGCACAGGCGCGCGGCATCAACCTGTCGCCTGGCGTGTTACCCTATCTGATCACCCATTTCCGTCGGGACATGCGTTCCCTGTCGGCGATGCTCGATGCCCTGGACCAATACTCCCTGGAGACCCAGCGCCCGATCACGCTGCCGCTGTTACGCAGCCTGTTGCAACTCGAAGGTGAACCAAAAGCATAATGAATCTTGCCCTATTCGATCTAGACCATACCCTGATACCGCTGGACTCCGATTACGAGTGGGGCCAATTCCTGGTACGCATCGGCGCCGTCGATGCCGACGAATTCGCCCGCCGCAATGCCGCCTTTTATGCCCAATATGAAGCCGGCACCCTCGACCCCGTCGAGTACCTTGAGTTTGCACTGGGCACACTGGCACAGTTCCCTCGTCGCGAACTTGATGCCTGGCACCGCCAGTTCATGGCTGAAGTCATCGAGCCTGGGATCAAACCGGCGGCGCTTGAACTGCTGGCACGCCACCGTGATGCCGGTGACGAGATTGCCATCATCACGGCGACCAACCGCTTTGTGACCGCACCGATCGCACAGGCGCTCGGCGTCAATAACCTGATCGCCGCGGAACCCGAAGTTAACGCGGAAGGTGAAATCACCGGCAAGCTGCTCGGCATTCCGACCTCCGGTCCCGGGAAGGTCATCCATACCAATGCATGGCTGGCCGCGCAAGGCAAGACCTTGTCGAGCTACGAGCGCAGCTATTTCTACAGCGATTCCCAGAACGATATACCGTTGCTATCCGCCGTTTCCAATCCGATTGCCACCAACCCGAACGCCTTGCTGAAAGCGCATGCACAAGCACAAGGCTGGCCCATCCTTTCCCTGTTCGAATGATTAAAAAGTTTATCAAGCGCATACTCGGCGTAAAGAATAAAGCGGCCGCCCACCAGCCAGTGATACTCGGCCCGAATGAACATGGCATCAATCCGCAGTTGCTGTCGCCGAATGCGGTACGCGTAACGCAGACGTTGCAGGAAGCGGGTTTCAAGGCCTTTGTCGTCGGCGGTGCGGTGCGCGACCTGCTGCTTGGGGTAAAGCCCAAGGATTTCGACGTCGCCACCAATGCGACACCCGAGCAGGTCAAGCGCCTGTTCCGGCGCGCCTTCATCATCGGCAAGCGCTTCCAGATCGTGCATGTCATGTTCGGCCAGGACATCATCGAGGTGACCACCTTCCGTGGCGCGTCGGCGGAGAGCGCGGTCAAGGATGAACATGGCCGCGTGCTGCGCGACAACACCTTCGGTGAACAGCATGAAGATGCGGTGCGCCGTGACTTCACCATCAATGCGATGTACTACGATCCGGCGAATCAGCAGGTGCTCGATTACCACAACGGCATCGCCGATATCCGCAACAAGACGCTGCGCATCATTGGCGTGCCGGAAGCACGCTACCGTGAAGATCCGGTGCGCCTGCTGCGGGTGGTGCGCTTTGCCGCAAAGCTTGGGTTCGAAATCGATCCGGAGACGCGTGAACCGATCAAGGTGATGGCGCCGCTGATCAACAACGTGCCGGCCGCACGCGTGTTCGATGAAATGCTCAAGTTGCTGATGAGCGGACAAGCCCTCGCCTGCCTGCAGCAGTTGCGCAAGGAAGGTTTGCATCACGGCCTGCTGCCACTGCTTGACGTCGTGCTGGAACAACCGCTCGGCGAAAAGTTTGTCACACTGGCGCTGGCCGGTACCGACCAGCGCATACGCGAAGGCAAGCCGGTTTCCCCGGGCTTCCTGTTTGCATCGCTACTATGGCATCAAGTCGTTGAAAAGTGGACCGCCTACCAGGCGGCAGGCGAGTATCCGATCCCGGCCCTCCATCTTGCCGCTGACGATGTGCTCAATACCCAGACCGAAAAGCTGGCCCTGCAGCGCAAGATTGCCACCGATATGCGGGACATCTGGGCCATGCAGCCACGCTTTGAGCGCCGCGTCGGCAAGTCACCGTACAAGATGCTCGAACACACGCGTCTGCGTGCCGGTTATGACTTCCTGCTGCTGCGCTGTGCATCGGGTGAAATCGATGCGGAGATCGGTGACTGGTGGACCGCCTTCATGGCTGCCGATGGGCCGGGGCGTGAAGAGTTACTGGCGCGAAAACCGAAATCCGAAGGTGACAGCCAGGCACCGAAAAAGCGTCGCCGTCGCGGCGGACGCAGCAAGCCGAAAGGCGCGCCGGCGGAAGGCAGCGCGCAATGAGCATGACGAATGAGGCGCGGACCGCCTGCTACATCGGCATTGGCGCCAACCTTGGCGATGCGCGGGACCAGGTGGAGCGGGCAATTGCCCGCATCGGGGAGTTGCCGTCGAGTTCGCTTACTGCGCAGTCCAGCTTGTTCCGAACCGCTCCGATGGATGCCGGCGGCGATGATTACATCAATGCGGTCGTCAAGCTCGAAACCAGCCTGACCGCATCCGCGCTACTCGATCACTTGCAGGCGATAGAACAGGATTTCGGGCGCGAACGCCCCTATGTCAATGCCCCGCGCACAATGGATCTTGACCTGCTGCTTTATGGACAATCGACAATAAGGAGCGACAAGCTGACGGTACCGCACCCACGCATGACACAGCGCGCGTTCGTGCTGATTCCGTTGCTTCAAATCGATCCCTTTATCCAGATTCCAGGCAAAGGGGCAGCACACAGTTTTGTGCCGGCTGTCGCTGGCCAGGCTATCCAGAAAATCTAAAGATGCAAATTCCTGTTTCCGTCCAGACGGTCGGTCTGCTGGCCTTGTCGAACGTATTCATGACCGTCGCCTGGTATGGCCACCTGAAAAACCTGGCAAGCAAACCCTGGTGGATCGCGGCGCTGATCAGCTGGTCAATTGCGCTGTTCGAGTACCTGTTGCAGGTACCGGCCAACCGCATCGGCTACACTGAATTCAGCCTGGCGCAGCTCAAGATCATGCAAGAGGCGATTACGCTTTCGATCTTCGTTCCGTTCGCCATACTATACATGAACGAGCCATTCAAACTCGATTACGTGTGGGCAGCCCTGTGCCTGGTCGGTGCCGTCTATTTCATTTTCCGTTCATGAGTCTCGATCGCTACAAGTACATTGTCGTCGAAGGCCCCATCGGGGTCGGCAAAACCAGCCTCGCGCGCAAGCTGGCGGAAGCCTTTCACGCGCAGACGCTGCTTGAGCACCCGCAGGAAAATCCTTTCCTCGAAAAGTTTTATCGTGACCCGACACACTACGCGCTGTCCGCACAGATGTTTTTCCTGTTCCAGCGCATGAATCAGCTGCGCGAACTGGCGCAAACTGACCTGTTCAACGTACGCATGATCTCGGACTTTCTGCTCGACAAGGATCCGATTTTTGCCAGGCTCACACTCGACGACGACGAACTCAAGCTGTACCAGCAACTGTACGACCATCTGCGACCGCAGGCACCCGTGCCGGACCTGGTTGTCTACCTGCAGGCGCAGCCCGAAACCCTGGTTGAACGTGTGCGCAAGCGCGGGATTGCGATGGAAGCCGGTATCTCGGAAATGTACCTGTACCGGCTCTGTGAAAGTTACAGCCGTTTCTTTTATCATTACGACGCCGCGCCGCTGCTCATCGTCAATACGGAACACCTGAATCCGATCGAGCGCGACGACGACTTCAACCTGCTCCTTCAACGCATCGATACCATGCGCGGCAAGCGGGAGTTTTTCAACCTCGGGGAATAATCATGGCAGGATATCTGCAAGAAGGCGAACCGGTCGGCCGCACCAAGGCGGTGACTGTGCCGGCGCTGCTGGCAATGCGCAACGCGGGCGAAAAGATCGCGATGCTAACCTGTTATGACGCCAGCTTTGCGTCACTGATGGATCGCTGCGGCGTGGATGTGCTGCTGGTCGGTGATTCACTCGGCAATGTGTGCCAGGGGCATACTTCTACCCTGCCCGTTACCTTGACCGACATCGCCTATCACACTGCTTCGGTGGCACGCGGCAACAAGAACGCCCTGCTGATCGCGGATATGCCTTTCGGCACCTACGCGACACCGGAATCGGCGTTTGAGAATGCGGTCAAGCTGATGCAGGCCGGTGCGCAGATGGTCAAGCTCGAAGGTGGCGCGTGGCTGGTCGAGACGGTGCGTTTTCTGACCGAGCGCGCGGTGCCGGTGTGTGCGCACCTCGGACTGACGCCGCAATCGGTGCATCAGCTGGGCGGATTCAAGGTGCAGGGCAAGACCGCGGAAGGCGCTGAAAAGTTAAAGGCTGACGCTCTCGCCTTGCAGGAAGCCGGCGCATCGATCCTCGTGCTCGAAGCCATCCCGAGCGCACTTGGCAAGGAAGTTACCGAGATGCTGGCAATGCCGACTATCGGTATTGGCGCGGGTGTGGATTGCTCGGGACAGGTTCTTGTGATGCACGATATGCTGGGCGTGTTCCCCGGCCGCAAGGCGCGTTTCGTGAAAAACTTCATGGAGGGGCAGACCAGTATTGATGCTGCGGTGCGTGCCTATATCGCAGCGGTCAAGGACAAGTCTTTCCCGGCGGCTGAACACTGTTTCTAGTATTTCTCCGGCGGCGCTTATGCGCCGTCGGCACCGCGTTCAGCGCTGCTCCTCTTCGTAGCGCGCCATGGTCTCGGGTAGCTTCGCCGCGAGTTCTTCGGCGCTGCTCACGCTTAGTCCCAGGTTGCGCAACAGACCATCTTGCAAGCCATAGATAAAGCTATGCACGGTCAATGACTGGCCACGTTCCCAGGCATCCTGCACGATGGTCGTCTGGCAGACATTGACCACCTGTTCCAGCACGTTGAGTTCGCACAGGCGGTCCTGCCTGACCTTGCTCGGCAAGGTTTCGCCGAGATAGCGCTCATGTTTCTGGTGCACGTCCTGTACGTGCCGCAGCCAGTTGTCGGCCAACCCGATACGACGACGCGCAAGCGCGGCATGCACACCGGAACAACCGTAATGCCCGTTGACAATCACATGCTTCACACCAAGCACATCAATGGCAAACTGCAGGACCGACAGGCAATTCAGGTCGGTATGCACTACCACGTTAGCCACATTGCGATGCACGAACAGTTCACCAGGCAAGAGGCCGACGATTTCGTTGGCCGGTACACGGCTGTCGGCACAGCCAATCCACAGGTATTCGGGTGACTGCTGGGAAGCGAGTTTTTTGAAGAAATCCGGGTCCTTGGCCACGATCGCGGCCGCCCAGTTGCGATTGTTCCGAAACAGATGTTCCAGGGTCTTGTTGTCGTTCGTCGGTGTCATCATGATGCCTTGCCAGATAATTCGGTTACGCGGACGTCCATGGTGATCCGGGTGGGATCGTCACGAAACGACTGGACGCAGATATGGCGCGAAGGTCGCGTGCAAAGCGAATTATACAGATGGAAAGTTGGGGGCCGAAGAAGGCCGGCCATGCGCGGGAACGCATGGATGCAGGATGTGGCGACGGTGATCGCCTACGATGATGATGCAAGCGGAATGCGATTCACCCGTAGCGAGTCTGTGATGCGCGTTATGGACGCTTCGGGTTTAGTAGAAACTTGACACACTCAACCCCATCCCAGCCATCCCCCTACCAAGGGGATGGGGCCGTGTCGCCGTCCGGCCAAGGTGGGAAGCCAAAAGTATCACCATGCTCCCGGTTACTTATTTAATGCATGCGCAGAGGTTACAGATAGGGTGTCAGGTGTTGCCACGCGGTTGCTCTTCCGGTTTTTCACCCAGCATCGCCGGTTTGAGTTTGGTATCGACCGGCTTGTCACCTATCCAGATCTTGAGCAAGGCGTTGTAGAAAGTCGGATCGGGAAGAGCGTCCGACACCTTCTTTCCATTGACGTGAATGATGGTACCAGTGTCAGGTATCCAGTCTGTCGTGAGGATATCGCCCTTTTTCAACTCAGGAATGGATGCAAAAATTTCACCGAACTTCTGCAGCTGGTTGATGTACTTCACTTTTTCGTTACGATCACTGTTCTGGTTGATGCCAGCCATGAAGCCGCGCCCCAGTTCTTCATTACTCACATCGCGCAGCATTACGATGGTCACCCTTTTGGCACCCGGCGCAGCGAGCACATCCGGCACGGTGTTTTTCTTTTCCGCGAGGTAAAGGCCTGCTACGTACACTTTAAAAATCGCTTTGTAGCGAATGCCGGCACCATTGAGCTTCAGGTCCTGGTTGGCAAGGCGAACCGTGTCGTCCAGCTTGATGCCAGCCACCTCGGCAGCCTGCGCCGAACCGGTAGCCATGGCAGCAGTCATGCAGGCTGCAATAAATGCATGGGTAGTGCGAAAGCCAGGTTTCATATTGTCTCCGTGAGTGAGGCCACCACGCTGATGGAATCAAATAGTTATTATTTATAGAACGACCGTTTTATTATGCGGAGATTAACTAGAGGTGTAACTCTAATTTCCATGCTTGCAAGTACTATTTCCACGAAAAAAGCCGCCTGATCGAGATGATCAGGCGGCTTTTTGATTTGCCGCAAACGACAGTAGGTGCCTGGATTGGCAAGGTGTTGCGCTCCTTCGCTTCAGCTTTTCTGGCTAAAGCGAAGAACTAAGCCTTATTCAAAGAACTCCTTGACCTTGTCTTTCCAGGACTTGCTTTGTGGGCTGTGCTTGGAACCACCGGCATTGGTCAACTGCTCGAATTCCTGCAGCAGTTCTTTCTGGCGGTCAGTCAGCTTCACAGGTGTTTCGACAACAACATGACAGAACAGGTCGCCCGCATAACCGGAACGCACGCCCTTGATACCCTTGCTACGCAAGCGGAACGTCTTGCCCGACTGCGTGCCTTCCGGCAGTGTGAACGACGCCTTGCCATTCAAAGTCGGCACTTCCACTTCGCCGCCGAGCGCAGCCTTCGCAAACGACACCGGAATTTCGCAATGCAGGTCGTCGCCGTCACGCTGGAACACCGGATGCGGCTTGATGCGGATTTCCACATACAGGTCGCCCGGCGGACCACCATTCATGCCCGGTTCTCCGTTGCCCGATGAGCGGATACGCATGCCGTCGTCGATACCGGCAGGGATCTTCACTTCCAGTGTCTTGTTGCGTTTGATGCGTCCGGCACCGCTGCAGGTGGGGCATGGCGTCGGAATGATCTTGCCGGTGCCGTGGCACTTGGGGCAAGTCTGCTGGATGCTGAAGAAGCCTTGCTGCATGCGTACCTGGCCCTGGCCACCGCAGGTGGTACAGGTGGTCGGCGAGGTGCCCGGCTTGGCGCCCGAACCGTGACAGGTGTCGCACTCGTCCCAGGACGGCACGCGAATCGTCGTGTCGTAGCCATGAGCCGCTTGTTCCAGTGTAATTTCGAGGTTGTAGCGCAGATCGGCACCGCGATAAACCTGCGGACCGGCGCTGCGTCCGCCGCGTGCGCCCTGGCCAAAAATATCGCCAAAGATATCGCCGAACGCATCGCCGAAACCACCAAAGCCAGGCCCGCCTGCGCCGCCACCCATATTGGGATCCACCCCGGCGTGACCATACCGGTCATACGCTTCGCGCTTGCCGCCATCGGAAAGCATCTCGTAGGCTTCTTTCGCCTCCTTGAATTTCTCTTCTGCGCCCTTGCTGTCCGGATTGCGGTCCGGATGGTACTTCATCGCGAGCTTGCGGTACGCCTTCTTGATCTCTTCTTCCGAGGCGTTTTTCGCTACACCCAGTATTTCGTAATAATCACGCTTTGCCATGTTTTCGGCATCCTGAATTTAAGCAAAAACGCCGAGCCGACGATCGCTAGACGATCTTCGGCTCGGCGGGTCATCACGGCGCGAGCCGTATGACTGGATTATTTATCTTTGACTTCCTTGAAGTCAGCGTCGACAACATCTTCTTCCTTGGCACCGGACTCGGATGCACCGCCTGCCGCACCGGCTGCGCCGGCCGCACCAGCCTGCTCAGCTTGCGCATCGGCGTACATCTTTTCACCCAGCTTCTGGGCCGAAGTCGACAGCGCTGCGACCTTGGCATCGATGTCGGCCTTGTCGTTACCCTTGAGGGCTTCTTCCAGGTCCTTGATCGCTGCTTCGATCTTCTCTTTCTCGGAGCCGTCCAGCTTGTCGCCGTACTCGGTCAATGCCTTCTTGGTCGAGTGTACCAGTGCATCGCCCTGGTTACGCGCGTCAGCCAGTTCCTTCAGCTTCTTGTCTTCATCGGCATAGAGCTCGGCGTCCTTCACCATCTTCTGGATTTCGTCTTCGGTCAGACCGGAGTTCGCCTTGATGGTGATCTTGTTTTCCTTGCCCGAAGCCTTGTCTTTCGCACCGACATGCAGGATGCCGTTGGCGTCGATGTCGAAAGTCACTTCTACCTGCGGGACACCGCGCGGTGCCGGCGGGATGCCTTCGAGGTTGAACTCGCCCAGCAACTTGTTGCCGGTCGCGATTTCGCGCTCGCCCTGATACACCTTGATCGTCACCGCCGGCTGGTTGTCGTCGGCGGTCGAGAACACCTGGCTGAACTTGGTCGGGATCGTGGTGTTCTTCTGGATCATCTTGGTCATCACGCCACCGAGTGTCTCGATACCGAGCGACAGCGGCGTCACGTCGAGCAGCAACAGGTCCTTGCGGTCGCCGGACAACACGGAACCCTGGATCGCAGCACCCACAGCAACCGCTTCATCCGGATTGACGTCCTTGCGCGGATCCTTGCCGAAGAATTCCTTGACCTTTTCCTGCACCTTCGGCATACGCGTCATACCGCCGACCAGGATTACGTCCTGGATGTCGGAAACCTTGACGCCCGCATCCTTGATGGCAACGCGGCATGGCTCGATGGTACGGGTGATCAGTTCCTCAACCAGGGACTCCAGCTTGGCGCGGGTAACCTTCATGTTGAGGTGAACCGGTGCGCCATTGACCATGGCGATGTACGGCTCGTTGATCTCGGTCTGCTGCGATGAGGACAGCTCGATCTTTGCGCGCTCGGCCGATGCCTTGATGCGCTGCAGTGCGATCGCGTCCTTCGACAGGTCGAGGCCGTTGATCTTCTTGAATTCATCGATGATGTAATCGATGACGCGCTGGTCGAAGTCTTCACCGCCGAGGAAAGTATCGCCGTTGGTGGACAGCACTTCAAACTGCATTTCGCCGTCAACGTCCGCGATCTCGATGATGGAGATATCGAAGGTACCGCCGCCGAGGTCATACACGGCGATCTTGCGGTCACCCTTGCCGCTCTTGTCGAGGCCGAATGCCAGCGCAGCCGCGGTCGGCTCATTGATGATGCGCTTGACGTCCAGACCAGCGATACGACCGGCATCCTTGGTTGCCTGACGCTGTGCGTCATTGAAGTAAGCCGGTACGGTGATCACGGCTTCGGTGACTTCTTCGCCGAGGTAGTCTTCAGCGGTTTTCTTCATCTTGCGCAGCACTTCTGCCGAAACCTGCTGTGCGGCGAGCTTCTTGTCGCGCACTTGTACCCAGGCGTCGCCGTTGTCGGCCTTGACGATCTGGTACGGCATCAGGTTGATGTCCTTCTGGACTTCTTTTTCGTCAAATTTGCGGCCGATCAGGCGCTTGACTGCATAAAGGGTGTTTTTAGGGTTGGTCACAGCCTGACGCTTGGCAGGTGCACCGACCAGAATTTCGCCGTCTTCCTGATATGCGACCACGGAAGGCGTGGTGCGCGAACCTTCGGAGTTCTCGATGACTTTCGGCTGACCGCCTTCCATGATGGCGACACAGGAGTTGGTCGTGCCCAAGTCAATACCAATGATCTTGCCCATAATGTGTTCCTTTAAAAAAGCTGGATTTCTAATGTGTTGAATATGTGGAATAAAGTGTCTGTTTCAAGTCTTTTTGAAGCCCGTTTTTTCAATTTTTTGCGGGTTACAGACAATTTTTCCATTTTCAGCAAACTTATTGCGCTACCGTCACGAGTGCCGGGCGCAAAAGGCGGTCGGCAATCATGTAACCCTTCTGAAGCACGCTGACAATGGTGTTGGCTTCCTGCTCGGCCGGCACCATGGAAATTGCCTGATGCTTCATCGGATCGAGCTTTTCGCCGGGCATCGGATTGATTTCCATCAGCCGGTTACGCTCAAAGGCGGCAGTCAGCTGCTTCAGGGTCATTTCGACACCTTCCTTCAGTGATTCCACTGCCGGCGTTTCCAGCTTCAGTGCCATTTCCAGGCTGTCCTTGACCGGAACCAGCGCCTCGGCAAAATTTTCAATGGCAAATTTATGTGCCTTGGCGATGTCTTCCTGTGCGCGACGACGGATGTTTTCCGTATCGGCCTTGGCCCGCAAGAATGCATCCTGCAGTTCATTCGCCTTGGCTTCAGCGGCGGCCAGTTTTTCTTCAACAGAAGGTCCGGCTGGTGCCGGTTGCGGTGGCGCGCTTTCGGCAGATGCCGTTTGTTCAGGCTGAACCACTTGTTCGACCTGTTCCTGAGTTTTCTCTTGATCTTGCATCACAAAAAGTCTCCAACAATCAATGACTTACCGTTAATTGCCTTACTACATGAGGGTAATCCATACTTTTTCAAGGGGATTTTTGAAACTTCCGAAGGAGTAATAAGCATCTGAGCTACCTGCGGATAAAGCTTGTTACACACTTTACCGAGCGGATGGCTTCCATTCGGTGTCATACGTATTACCATGAGATATAAACATTGCAACGCACCATGCGTCGCAAGGATCATCGAGCCATGATAAAACTTCATCTGATATCGGCAGCGATCGTCGCCTACTCGTTAATGGCGACGGCATGGATCTGCCAGGCAGAACTCTTGCCGCTACTATAGAAAATGCGACAACCGTAACGATTGTCGGGATCGCGTTTGGAGACGCTCAGTCGGATCCAATGCCTTATTCCCGCGCTCCAAGCAGGCTTGCCTGCTGTCGCGATACTTCAGCCTCTTTCCGCACCTCTTCTCGCATCATGGGCGTCAGGACGGTAGGCCAGCCGATCATATGCTGTTCCGCGATCTCGGCTAGGCCGGAAATCCAGGCGTGATCCTCATTGAGGCAGGGAACATAATGAAATTCCTTGCCGCCGGCGGTCAGGAAATCCTGCTTGGCCTCCATGGCGATTTCTTCCAGGGTTTCCAGGCAATCGCTGATAAAGCCGGGACAGATCACATCCACGCGACGCGTACCTTCCCTTGCCAGTTTTTGCAGCGTCGGCGCGGTATAGGGCTGCAGCCATTCGGCCTTGCCAAAGCGCGACTGGAAGGTCACGACATACTGTTCCGGACCGAGCTGCAATTGCTGGGCAAGCAGACGGCCGGTCTTCTGGCATTCGCAATGGTAAGGGTCGCCGAGCATGAGGGTACGCTTGGGAACGCCATGAAAGCTCATCACCAGCTTTTCCGGTTTGCCATGGTTGTCCCAATGGGCGAGGACACTTTTTTTGAGTGCCTGGATATAGCCTTCGTTATCGTGGTAATGCTTGACGAGGCGGAGTTCGGGAACGTTGCGCACCGTGCTGTAATGCTTGAAAACCGCATCGAAGATCGACGCCGTGGTAGTGCCGGAATATTGCGGATAGGCCGGTACGATCAGGATACGGTCGCAGCCGTCGGCCTTTAGTTTTTCCAGTACTTCCGGCAGGCCTGGCCGGCCATAGCGCATTGCATGCACCACTTGCACATCATGTCCGCGCTCACCAAGATAGCCGCGCAGCAAACTGGTCTGGCGCTCGGTATGCACGCGTAGCGGAGAACCATCGTTGGTCCAGATAGATGCATATTTCGCCGCTGATTTTGACGAGCGGAAGGGCAAAATGATGCCATTCAGAATGAACCACCACACCGCCTTCGGGATTTCGACCACCCGTGGATCTGACAGAAATTGCCGCAGGTAGCGGCGCACCGCCGGTGTGGTCGGTGCATCGGGCGTGCCGAGATTGACCAGCACGATGGCGGTCCTGGCGATGGTGCCGTGCTTGTAGGGCGGTTCTTTGTTGGGGCGCATTGTTTTTCTGGTCCAGTAATCGATGGCAATCGGTGCCGGCTTTGCCTGGCCTGACTCAGCTTAGTTCGAGCTGTTTAAGAGGCAAGCAGTTCACGCGCATGCTTGCGCGTGGTCGCGGTGATTTCGATTCCACCCAGCATGCGGGCAATTTCTTCAATTCGCGCCTTGGCGTCGAGTGCATCGATGCGCGACATGGTGCGCCCGTCGGTGCTGCGCTTGCTGACCTGGAAATGCTGGTTGGCCTGGCTGGCTACTTGTGGCAAGTGCGTCACGCAAAGTACCTGCCTGTCCTGGCCGAGGCGCTTGAGCAGACGCCCCACCACTTCGGCCACGCCGCCGCCGATGCCACTGTCGACCTCGTCGAAAATCAGGGTCGGCGTCGCGGTGGCGCTTGAGGTAATCACCGAAATCGCCAGCGAGATACGAGCGAGTTCGCCACCCGATGCCACTTTCGCCAACGGGCGAGCCGAGGTTCCTGCGTGGGCAGCCACCAGGAATTCGATTTGCTCGATGCCATAGGCAGCCGGCTCGCACGGATTCAGCGCGACTTCGAAACGTCCTCCCGCCATGCTCAGTTCCTGCATGGCCGCGGTAACTGCCTGGCTGAGAGCCGTGGCTGCCTTGGCGCGTGACTTCGACAGCTTTTGGGCAACCGCCATATAGGCTGCCTTCAGCTTTTCTTCCTGCGCCCGCATGGCGTCAAGGTCGGTGGCATCTGCTAGTTGTTTAAGCTGCGTCGACAGGCTTTCGTACTCCTGGGGCAGATCTTCCGGTGCAACACGGAACTTGCGTGCGGTCGAATGGATGGCATCCAGCCTGGCTTCCACGGTATGCAGGCGCACCGGATCAAGTTCGACGCGGCCAAGATAATCGTTGAGGCTGTATACCGCTTCCTGCAACTGGATGCGTGCGGGTTCAAGGGCTTCCACGACCGGCTTGAGGGCGTTATCGATATCGGCCAGCTTGCTCAGCTTCAGCGTCAGCGAGGTAAGCTGCGACAGCATCGGGCTGGTGTCGGATTCGGAAATGATCCCGAGTGCCTCCTGTGCGCCCTCGATCAGGCTCGCCGCATGCGAGAGACGGCTGTGCTCGGTACTGATGTCGCCCCATTCGCCCGGTTTGACGGCCAGCTTTTCGAGTTCGCCGACTTGCCACTCCAGGCGTTCGCGTTCCAGCAGCACGCTCTTGGCATTGGCTTCGAATTCTTCGCGCTGCCTGGCCAGTGCGCGCCAGGTCTTGTACGCTGCCGCGACCGCCTTGGCGTCCTCCAGCAAACCGGCCTGGCTGTCGAGCAGGACGCGCTGTGCGTCGTTCTTCAGCAGCGACTGGTGCGCATGCTGTCCGTGGATGTCGACCAGCATTTCGCCAAGTTCGCGCAATTGCGATGCGGTCGCCGAGACGCCGTTGATATATGCCTTGGACCGGCCTGCATTGTCGATCACACGGCGCAGCAGCACACCGCCATCATCGTCATTGCTGAAGTCATGTTCGGACAACCAGGCGTCGATGTCGCCGGCACTGCTGAATTCGGCAGTGATGTCGGTTTTGCCGGCGCCTTCGCGTACGACGCTGGCATCGCCTCGCCCGCCAAGGGCCAGGGCCAGCGCGTCGATCAGAATGGATTTACCGGCGCCGGTCTCGCCAGTGAATACGGTAAAGCCGGGGGCAAATTCCAGTTCGATCGAATCGACAATGACAAAATCGCGTATCGAAAGTGTACGAAGCATGGTTATTTCTAATATAAGAGTCGCGGCAATACAAAACCTGAGAACAATGGCAGCTGCACCGCAGTTGGCAAGTGTGGCGCCGTTCCCAGGTCTGGTTCACCGTGGTTGATTGGTCCCGTGGCAAGGCGCTATTTTAACTTCCCCGTGACCGAGGGATATTCGTTCCAGTGCAGCTTTTCGCGCAGGGTGTCGTAATAACTCCAACCCTGCGGATGCAGGAAGGTAATGGTGTGGGCAGAGCGTCGGATCACAATCCGGTCGTGATGCTGCAGACTGGCCAGGGATTGCATGTCGAAATTCACACTCACTTCGCGCCCGCCCATGATTTCAATCACGATATTGCTGGAATCGGGCACAACGATGGGCCGGTTGGACAAGGCATGCGGCGCAATCGGCACCAGCGCCAGGCCGGAAAGGCTGGGATGCAGCAAGGGCCCGCCCGCCGACAGTGAGTAAGCGGTGGAACCGGTTGGAGTGGAAACAATCAGACCGTCTGAACGCTGGTTGTACATGAAGCGCCCATCCACCTCGACCTTTAACTCAACCATGCCCGTTGTCGGTCCGCGCGCCACGACAATGTCGTTAAATGCCAGTGCATGAAAAATCTGCTGTCCGTCGCGGAACACCGTTCCTTCGAGCAGGCTGCGCTGTTCCGACTCGAGATTACCGCGCAACATTTCCGACAGGACCGCGATCATGCTGTCCTGGGAAATATCGGTCATGAAACCAAGGCGCCCCTGGTTGATACCGATCAGGGGGACGTGGTAAGGCGCGAGCTGGCGCGCTATCCCCAGCATGGTGCCGTCGCCCCCGACGACGATGGCAACATCGGCCTTCTGGCCGATCTCCTGAGCGGTCATGGATTCCACTGCCGGCATGCCGACGTTGCGGGCGGTTTCGGCTTCGAGAACGACATGGTGCCCCTTGTCAAGAAGGAAGTTTGCGATGTCAGACAAGGACTGCTCGATTCCGGCGGCCATGTATTTGCCGATGACGGCAATGGTCCGGAAGGCAAGCGGTCTGGTAGGAGGCGTGATCGGCAACATGCTGGAGATTAGACCATAATTTCGTGAGCTGAGACAGGAAGCGCCATCAGGCCCCCTGGTCAATTTTTGTAAAACCCTGTTGAAACCTGGATCCCGGACGCCATATGTCAGTTATTAAAGCCGTGCTGTTTGACCTGGACGATACCCTGTGGCCTATTGTGCCTGTCATCAAGCGCGCGGAAAACCTGTTATTTGAATGGTTGCAGGCCAACGTGCCGACAGTGGCCGCCCGCGTGTCGATTGATGGCATGCGCGCGCGCCGGCAGGTCTTGATGGAAACCGATCCGGTTTATCAGCTGGACTTGCGGGCATTGCGGCATGCAGTGTTGAAAGAGGCATTCATGGACGCTGGTGAGGAGCTTTCGCTGGTTGACGAGGCAATGCATGTATTTTCCCGGGCGCGCAACGAAGTGCCGTTGTTTCCGGATGTCGAGCCAGCCTTGCGCGGATTGCGCGAACACTATGCCTTGGCATCGGTATCGAATGGTGTGTCGGATCTGGAGGCCATCGGTATTGCGCACTTGTTTGACGCTACCATTGCCGCGCACAGTTTCGGTTTGGCCAAGCCGGACGCTGCAATTTTTCATGCGGCCTGTGAAGCACTCAATGTTGCGCCTGGTGAAGCCGTTTATGTTGGCGACGATCCACGGCTTGACGTTGATGGTGCACAAAAAGCCGGACTGCGCGCCGTGTGGATGAATCGCAAGGAATTGCAGCCGTTACGGCCGCTGCCGGAAGGCATTACGCCCGATGCGGTGTGTTCCGATCTGGTCGAATTAGACTGCTGGCTGCAACAACTGCGGTAAAACTCTGATAACAATCAAGTTTTTCTGACTCTGGATGGCAACAGAAAGTGGCACTGGCCGTCTGGCGTCGTTAGAATAACTGTATGCAACTCGATACTCGCGCACAAACTTTACTGAAAGCACTGGTCGAACGGTATATCGCCGACGGTCAACCGGTCGGTTCACGCGCGCTTTCCAAGATCTCGGGACTCGACCTGTCACCGGCGACTATCCGCAACATCATGGCGGACCTGGAAGAAATGGGTTTCGTGGCCAGTCCGCATACCTCCGCCGGTCGCATTCCGACTCCCCGCGGTTACCGGATGTTCGTTGACACCCTGCTGACCGTGCAAGCGATCGACGAATCGACAGTCGAAGCGAGGATGCAAAAACAGCTGCAGCTGAAGTCGCCGCAAAAGATCATTTCCAACGCGGCGCAGATCCTCTCATCGCTGTCGCAGTTCGCCGGCGTCGTGATGACACCACGTCATGAATCGATTTTTCAGCAGATCGAGTTTCTTCGGCTGTCCGAGAAGCGCATCCTGCTGGTGATCGTGGCTCCGAATGGCGAAGTGCAGAATCGACTGCTGCTGACCGATGTCGATTACACACCGTCCCAGCTCATCCAGGCCGGCAATTATATTAACCAGCATTTCGCCGGCTTGAGTTTCGACGACATTCGCAACCGAATTCAAAACGAGCTGCGCCAGCTGCGCGACGACATGACGCGCCTGATGCAGGCTGCCGTAGAAGCCGGTAGCGACGCCATGTCGGACAATGGCGAAGATGTGGTGATTTCCGGTGAGCGCAATCTGCTCAGCGTCACCGATCTTGCCTCGAACATGACTTCATTGCGCAAGTTGTTTGACTTGTTCGAACAAAAGACCAGCCTGATGCAGTTGCTTGACGTGTCGAGCAAGGCGGCCGGCGTACAGATTTTCATTGGCGGCGACTCGCAGTTGCTGCCGGTCGACGACATGAGCGTGGTTACCGCGCCATATGAAGTGAATGGCAAGATTGTCGGCACACTGGGCGTGATCGGACCGACACGCATGGCGTATGAACGAGTGATTCCGCTGGTCGACATTACGGCAAAGCTACTGTCCAACGCGCTCAGTCACACCTGAATTAAAACCATGAATCAGGTAGCCGGTCAGACAACTGCCCGCCGCGGAGGTCAGCTCTGCAACGGGATTCAGCCCATCATCAATTCCGCTACTGACTTGCTGTTGGCCAGGTCGAGTTTGACAAACTGCAGACCGACGCGAAAGCCGTCATTGCCGCTCAGGATGCTGTAAATAACTTTCGCCAAGCCCATCACGCGAACGGTTTTCCCGTTCAGCGGCGCTTCGAATCCCACCGTACATTCCTGACCTGGCCGCAGCTGCTCCCCAAGCATCAGGCTTAAACCACCAAGGGAAATATCGAGCGTACGTGCGCGCATGGGGCGGGCGGCGGAAGTGGCGTGGCCGGAACGCATTTGTAGCGCAGACGGGATATCGTTCATGAAAGCGCGAAGCCTTGGTAACTGCGGCGACGCGCCAAAAAAGTGTTAGCAACGACAAGGCTTTACCAATTCTTTATCGATTCCGGTGCGGACAGTCGGTCTTGGTGCAATGGCCGTATAGCGCAAGCGCGTGCTCGGCGATGTTGAAACCACGGTCCCGGGCAACGCTTTGCTGGCGCTTTTCGATTTCCTCGTCAAAGAACTCTTCGACCCGGCCGCAATCCAGACAGACCAGATGGTCATGGTGCGAGCCTTCGTTCAGTTCAAAAACGGCCTTGCCGGTCTCGAAATGATTACGGTGCAACAAGCCGGCTTGTTCGAACTGGGTCAGCACGCGGTAAACCGTTGCCAAACCGACATCCATGTTCTCTGTCAGCAAAATTTTGTACACATCTTCAGCACTGAGGTGCCTCACCGTGCTGTTCTGGAAAATATCGAGGATCTTGAGCCGCGGCAGGGTTGCTTTGAGGCCGCTTGCTTTCAACTCGTTAGGATTGCTTGGCATGTTGTTAGTCGGAATCGGGTTATCTGCTTTATCATATAGCGTTTCGGCCCAATTGCTCAATGAATTGAGACCTACTATGCGAATGTTGTTTGCTTTACCCGATCGTACACCAGCCTTAGGCAGTGCGTTGCTTTTGACGCTCGCCGCCTGCCTGGCCGGATGCGCATCCAAGAACCCCCTGATGGAAGAACCAGCAGCGCCCGTCGCAGCCCGCAAGCCTGTTGAAGCAACGCCACAGAAGGCAGAAACAAAGCCGGCAGAAGCCGCGCCCGCGGCAGCGAGCACCGCTCCAGTGGTCGCCCCTGCTCCTGCACCGGTGGCGACAACCGCAGCGTCCACCGTCGAAACTCCGATTTCCGGCGTGAAGACAACCGCCCCGACCGGCGCCCAGCGCTTTCTCGGCATTTTTTCGCCTTACCGGGTTGACGTTCAACAGGGCAATTTCGTTTCCCGCGAAATGGTGGCGCAGCTCAAAGAAGGCATGCAGCGCCCCGAAGGCGTTACACGCGAACAGGTCAGGTTCGTTCTCGGTACGCCGCTTCTGACCGACATTTTCCATGCCGACCGCTGGGATTATGTATTTCGCCTCAAGAAGCGTACCGGCGAAGTCCTCTCGAGCCGCGTCAGTGTTTTCTTCAAGGACAACCGCCTGGTCGAGATCGATGGTGGCATGTTGCCAACGGAAGAAGAGTATCTTGAATTCATCGCCGGCACCAAATCGGCCAAATAATCCAATTCAATCATGAGCCAACTTAAAATCGCCGTTGCAGGCGCGTCCGGCCGCATGGGCCGCATGCTGATTGAAACCATACAGAATGCGGACGATGCCATTCTTGCCGGTGCGCTCGATGTGCCATCGTCGCCCGGCATCGGGACCGACGCAGCCGCCTTCCTTGGCAAGCCGGCCAATGTGGCAATTCAGTCAGATCTCGAATCGGGCCTGGCAAATGCGGAATTCCTGATCGACTTTACCCGTCCGGAAGGCACGCTGAAGCACCTGGAATATTGCGCCGAACATGGCATCAAGCTCATCATCGGCACCACCGGCTTTGACGAAGCCGGGAAGGCAGCGATCGCGGCGGCCGCAGAAAAGACCGCCATCGTGTTCGCGCCCAACATGAGCGTCGGGGTCAATGTCACGCTCAAGTTGCTGCAAATGGCCGCCAAGAGTTTTTCCCACGGCTATGACATTGAAATCATTGAAGCGCATCACCGCCACAAGGTTGACGCACCGTCCGGCACGGCACTCAAGATGGGCGAAGTGATTGCCGAGTCGCTTGGCCGCAATCTCGACGATGTTGCCGTCTATGCACGAGAAGGCGTGACTGGCGAACGCGATCCTTCATCGATCGGGTTTGCGACCATCCGTGGCGGCGATATTGTCGGCGATCATACGGTACTGTTTGCCGGTACCGGCGAACGTATCGAAATCACGCACAAGTCATCGAGCCGCATGAGCTATGCGCATGGCAGCCTGCGTGCCGCACGCTTTTTGGCGGACAAGAAGACCGGCTTGTACGACATGCAGGCTGTGCTCGGGCTCTGACCAATCTTTAAATCATTCCCGCAGATGGACACCGGTACCCGAAAACGATCGGCATCGGTGCTCCCTGCGGTTGCCACCCTGCTGCTCCATGTCGCTCTGATCGGTGTCGTGGTAACCGGACTGGGCAACAAGTCCCAGCCCAAACCGGATACGCCGCCCAAACCGATCGAGGTAGCGCTGCTGCAGGCGCCAACACCACCAGCGCCGCTACCCGTGACGGCGGAGCCTGCGCCAACGGTATCGCCTGCACCACCGCCCTCCCCGCCACCAGAAAAACCGCCCGAAAAGCGACGCCCAGACCCCAAGCCCCGTGTCGAACGCAAACCGGCACCGAAACCTTTACCGCCGCCACGCGAAGTACCGCGTACGCAGGCACCGGATGTCACCTTCGATGCCAGGCCGACACCGTCCAGTTCCAGTGCCGTCACAACTCCGCCTGCCCCTCCGCCGCCGCCCGCTCCGGTCGCCGCCGCCACGCCAGTCGCCAGGACACCCGTGTCGATACCGGCGCGCTATGCCGCCAGCAACCGCAAGCCGGAATACCCGCGTATGTCACGGCAGATGGAGGAGGAAGGGACGGTGGTGCTCAGGGTCTTCGTCCAGGCCGACGGCAGTGCCGGCACGGTTGAGATCCGAACATCAAGCGGCTTTCCCCTGCTCGACCAGTCAGCCAGAAACGCGGTCCAGTCATGGCGCTTTGAACCGGCCACAAGCGACGGCAAGCCAGTCGGCGAATGGTTTCTGATCCCTATTCCGTTTAAACTCCAGAACTAGTTTGAAACTGACTTCAAACTGGCTTCAATTTCACACATACATAATTATCATGAACCAAACTCTCGGATTCGCGCACTACTGGGCTCAAGGCGACGCGGTCACGCATTCGGTAGCCTACCTGCTCCTGCTGATGTCGGTGATCAGCTGGTACTACATTTTTTCGAAGGCCTGGAGTTCATGGCGGATACGCAGGAGCGCCGGTGCGCTCGACGGCTTCTGGAAAGCGCCCACCCTGCCCGACGCGATTGCGATCGTGAAGAACGCCGACAGCGAAGACGTCTATGCGCCGCTCGCGGTGCAAAGCGCCGAGGCTGCGAATGTGACGGCCCAGGCCGGCTCGCTAAATGCGACCGTTGATCCCAGCGAACTGATCACGCGCACCTTGCGACAGGAGATCAACCGCGTCTCGGCCCGACTGGAAAGCGGCTTGACTCTGCTTGCATCGGTGGGCTCCACGGCGCCTTTTGTCGGTCTGTTCGGCACGGTGTGGGGCATCTACCATGCGCTGGTGGCGGTATCGACGGCCGGCACGGTACAGATCGACAAGGTGGCCGGACCGGTCGGCGAAGCGCTGATCATGACGGCGCTCGGGCTGGTCGTGGCGATCCCGGCTGTGCTTGCGTATAACGCCTTCACCCGCGTCAATCGTGTTACCCTCGCAGAACTTGATGCCTTCGCACATGACCTGCACGCCTACCTGACCACCGGCGCGCGCGTCGGCAAGTAACCGCTAGCGGAGCAAAACCCATGGCATTCGGCGGATTCAACGACGACAAAAAACAGGCTCCAATGGCCGACATCAACGTTACCCCGATGGTCGACGTGATGCTGGTGCTGTTGGTGATTTTCATTATTACGGCGCCGCTGTTCACGCATTCAATCAAGCTGGATTTGCCGAATGCGCAGTCGACCGCCGCCCCGGAAAAGCCCGAAACGATTTCCCTATCCATCGACGGTGAAGGAAAGATTTTCTGGAACAACGACCCGATCGAGCAACAGGAACTCGGCAACCGGCTCGCTGTCGCAGCAAAGAAGCAGCCGCAACCGGAATTGCAGCTGCGCGCCGACAAATCCACCCGGTACGAAATCATCGCGCAAGTCATGTCCACGGCTCAGACCAACGGCATGACCAAGATGGGTTTCGTCACCGACTCCAAAGAGAAACCTTAGCCAGATGCCAGCCGTACAGCTCGATGGTCGCACACTTACCGATTGGGCGGGCTTTCACCAGACCTGCAAGCAAGCCCTCGGATTTCCCGCTTTTTACGGCGGCAACATGGATGCCTGGATTGATTGTCTGAGCGGATTGCGTGACGACGACGGCATGTCGGCGTTCCGCCTTGCGCCGGATGAAATGCTGCAGATCCAGGTGTTGCACTCCGATGTCTTACGCCGGGAGGCCCCGGAAATCCTCTCGGCGCTCGAGGAATGTGCCGCCGAAGTCAACCAGCTATACCTCGAAAACGGTAAAAAACCGGCGGTCGGCCTCGTTCTGCGCTGAATTGTTGCCTGTTTTGCCCTGATTTCACGGCGAAATTCCTGACATCCCCAACGGCAATAGCCCCCGGCGAGCAAGTATAATGACGGGTTCAATTCCACTTTCAGCTTCATCCGTCATGCAAGAAAAATATCTCCCCGGCGACGTCGAAAAAGCGGCGCAAGACCACTGGAAGGCGATCGACGCCTACAAGACTGTCGAACACGCGAAGGACAAGAACGGCCAGGACAAGAAGAAATTCTACGCCTGCTCGATGCTTCCCTACCCGTCCGGCAAGCTGCACATGGGTCATGTGCGCAACTACACCATCAATGACGTGATGTACCGCTATCTGCGGATGAACGGCTACAACGTGCTGATGCCGATGGGCTGGGACGCCTTCGGCATGCCCGCCGAAAATGCGGCGATGGCCAACGGCGTGCCGCCTGCGCAGTGGACGTACTCGAACATCGAGTACATGAAGCAGCAGATGCAATCGATGGGCCTTGCGATCGACTGGTCGCGCGAGATGACTGCCTGCAAGCCGGACTACTACAAGTGGAACCAGTGGATGTTCCTCAAGATGCTCGAAAAGGGCATCATCTACAAGAAGACCGGTACCGTGAACTGGGACCCGATCGATCAGACCGTGCTCGCCAATGAGCAGGTAATCGACGGCCGTGGCTGGCGTTCGGGTGCGCTGATCGAGAAGCGCGAAATTCCGATGTACTACGCAAAGATCACGTCCTACGCGGAAGAACTGCTCGATTTTGTCGACAACAAGTTGCCCGGCTGGCCGGAACGCGTGCGCATCATGCAGTCCAACTGGATCGGCAAATCGACCGGTGTGCGCTTCGCCTTCCCGCATGACATCAAGGATGCCGAAGGCAAGGCCATCAACGACGGCAAGATGTGGGTTTTCACCACCCGCGCCGATACCATCATGGGCGTGACCTTCTGCGCCGTCGCACCGGAACATGCGCTGGCTACACACGCTGCACAGAATAATCCGGCACTCGCCGACTTCATCGCCGAATGCAAAAAAGGCAGTGTCATCGAAGCCGACATGGCGACGATGGAAAAGAAAGGCATGCCCACCGGCCTGTTCGTCACCCACCCGCTGACCGGTGACAAGGTCGAAGTCTGGGTCGGCAACTACGTGCTGATCACCTACGGCGATGGCGCGGTGATGGGTGTCCCCGCGCATGATGAACGTGATTTTGCGTTTGCGAAGAAGTACAACCTGCCGATCAAGCAGGTGGTCGCTGTTGAAGGCAAGACCTACTCCACCGACGCCTGGGAAGAATGGTATGCGGACAAGGAGCATGGGGTCTGCATCCACTCCGGCAAGTACGACGGCCTCAATTACTCCGCTGCTGTCGACGCCGTTGCAACCGATCTCGCGGCCAAGGGCATCGGCGAGAAAAAGATTACCTATCGCCTGCGTGACTGGGGCATTTCACGCCAGCGCTACTGGGGCACGCCGATCCCGATCATCCATTGCAGCAGCTGTGGCGACGTACCGGTGCCGGAAAAGGACTTGCCGGTCGTGCTGCCGGAAGACTGCGTGCCGGATGGCAGCGGCAACCCGCTCAACAAGCATGAGCAGTTCCTGCACGTCGATTGCCCGAAGTGCGGCAAGCCGGCGCGTCGCGAAACCGACACCATGGACACCTTCGTGGACTCGTCGTGGTACTACATGCGCTATTGCTCGCCGGGCAGCAACGACGCGATGGTCGACGCACGCAACGATTACTGGATGCCGATGGACCAGTACATCGGCGGCATCGAGCACGCGGTGCTGCACCTGTTGTACGCACGCTTCTGGACCAAGGTGATGCGCGACTTCGGCCTGATCAAGTTCGACGAGCCTTTCGTCAACCTGCTCACCCAAGGCATGGTGCTCAACGAAACCTATTACCGCGAAGACGCCAGCGGCAAGAAGACCTGGTTCAATCCGGCCGATGTCGAACTCAGCTTTGACGACAAGGGCCGCCCGGTGTCGGCGCTGCTCAAGTCCGACGGCAAGCCGGTCGAACTCGGCGGCACCGAAAAGATGTCGAAGTCCAAGAACAACGGCATCGACCCGCAGGCACAGATCGACCAGTACGGCGCCGATACCGCCCGCCTGTTCACCATGTTCGCATCGCCACCGGAACAGACTCTCGAATGGTCGGGTGCCGGCGTAGAAGGCGCCAATCGCTTCCTGCGCCGCGTCTGGGCATTTGCTCACGCGCAGGCAGGACGCATTGCGGATGCGGGTACAGGCACTGTTGACTTCAGCACGCTGCCGGAAACGCACAAGACCTTGCGCCGCGAGATCCACAAGATCCTGCAGCAGGCAGACCATGACTTCAAGCGTATCCAGTACAACACCGTGGTGTCGGCTTGCATGAAGATGCTCAACACGCTGGAAGCCGCCAAGCTCGATGATTCCGCTGCCTCCAACGCGGTGATCGCCGAAGGTTTCTCGATTTTCCTGCGCGTTCTGTACCCGGTCGCGCCACACGTGACGCATGTGCTGTGGCAGGAACTCGGCCTGGCCAAGGCCCATGGCGACATGCTTGATGCGCCATGGCCACAGGTCGATGCCGGTGCCCTGGAACAGGCCGAAATCGAACTCATGGTGCAGGTCAACGGCAAGCTGCGCGGCAGCGTGAAGGTACCGAAGGAAGCCGACAAGGCAGCCATCGAAGCTGCAGCACTGGCCAATGAGAACGTGAAGAAGTTTGTCGAAGGTGCGCCAAAGAAAGTCATCATCGTGCCCGGCAAACTGGTCAACATCGTCGCCTGACAACGGGAGAGTCCATGAATCGACGCGCCGCACTGCTCCTCGCTCTGGCCGCCGCCACGACATTGTCGGCGTGCGGGTTCCAGTTGCGTGGATCCGATGGCAAGTCCAGCCTGCCGTTCAGGAGCGTATACATCGGCGTGCCGGAAACATCGCCGCTGGGTGTCGAACTCAAGCGCTACGTTCGCGCAAGCGGCAACACGGAAATCGCGACCAACCCAAGCCAGGCCGATGCGATCATCGACGTGCTTGGCGAATCCCGGGAAAAGGCGACGCTGTCCTTGAATACGCAGGGGCGCATCCGCGAGTACTCGCTGTATTACCGGATGCGTTTTCGGGTGAAGGATCGCACCGACAAGGAATTGCTGCCGCCAACCGAAATCGTGCTCAAGCGCGACATCAGCTTCAATGAATCGCAAGTGATCGCGAAGGAAAAGGAAGAAGACCTGCTCTATCGCGACATGCAATCGGATGCCGTGCAGCAGATTCTGCGCCGGATGGCAGCGCTGAAGCCGGCCTGACTGGCACCATACGCAACACACGCAATATACGCACCATACGGGACAAGCAATGCAACTACGGCTCGACGCACTCGATACGCATCTGGCGAAATCGCTTGCGCCACTGTATGTGATCACGAGCGATGAGCACCTGCTCGCGCTGGAAGCAGCCGACAAGATCCGCAAGACGGCACGCGCGCAGGGTTATTCCGAACGTGAAGTGCTGGTCGTCGAGCGCAGCTTCAAGTGGGGTGCCCTGCTTGCGGCCAATCAGTCGCAATCGCTGTTCGGCGACCGCAAGCTGATCGAATTGCGCATCCCCACCGGCAAGCCCGGCAAGGATGGCGGCCAGGCACTGCAGGAATACGTTGGCGCACTCAGCCCGGACAACGTCACGCTGATCACCCTGCCGAAGCTGGACTGGCAGACACAAAAGGCCGCCTGGGTAGGTGCGCTGCAGCAAGCCGGCGTGTATATCGATATCCCGCTGGTCGAACGCGCGCAACTGCCCAACTGGATCGGCATGCGCCTTGCTGCCCAGAAGCAAAGCGCTGACCGGCAAAGCATTGATTTCATCGCCGATCGGGTTGAAGGCAACCTGCTCGCCGCGCATCAGGAATTGCAGAAGCTGGCTCTGCTGCATCCGGAAGGCAAGCTGAGTTTTGAACAGGTGCACGACGCGGTACTGAATGTCGCCCGCTACGACGTATTCAAGCTGAATGAAGCGATGCTGTCTGGCGATGTGGCCCGCCTGGTGCGCATGATCGAGGGTTTGAAAGGCGAAGGCGAAGCGCTACCGCTGGTGCTGTGGGCGATGGCCGAGGAAATCCGAACTTTGCTCAAGGTAAAGGCGGGTGCGGCGCAGGGAAAATCGGTTGGCATGCTGCTGAAGGAATACCGGATCTGGGGTCCACGCGAGAAGCTGATGGAACCGGCACTGCGCAGGCTGAAGCTGTCGACGCTGGAAGCAGCGCTGCAAGAAGCGGCGCAAATCGATAAGATGGTTAAGGGTTTGAGGGCAAAAGCGTTTGCTGGTGATGCGTGGGATGCGTTGCTGCAGCTGGGGTTGAAGGTGGCGCGGGGGTAGGTGTTGTATGGATCGGCACATCGAATCGGGCACTGCATTCGCCAACTAAAGAACAGACCCCTTCCCCCTCGTAGGGGGAAAGTTGGGATGGAGGTGTGGAGGTTGAACACAAGACTGCGACAGCTCGACCGCACTACCCCCATCCCAGCCTTCCCCCTGCAAGGGGGAAGGGGCAGGCCAGCGTAGCGCTAATCACCCTGATTCCAGCCTAACCATAGTCCTGCACACAAACAAGAATTCTGCATTTACAAGAGCCAACAACATGGACATCAAGCATTACATGAACGAAGTCGGCCAGCGCGCCCGCAAGGCGTCGCGTGCCATGGCCAAGGCCGACACCGGCGCCAAGAACAAGGCGCTGTCGCTGATCGCCACAGCCATCCGCGCGCAGGCGGACGACCTGCGCGCGGCCAACCAGAAAGACCTGGAAGCCGCCCGCGCCAATGGCCTCGCTCCCGCATTGCTTGATCGCCTGACCTTGTCGGACAAGGCCATCGCCACCATGGCTGAAGGCCTGGAACAGATCGTCGCCCTGCCCGATCCGATTGGCGAAATCTCCAACATGAAATACCGTCCGACCGGCATCCAGGTCGGCCAGATGCGCGTGCCGCTGGGCGTCATCGGCATCATCTATGAAGCTCGTCCCAACGTCACCGTCGATGCCGCGGGCCTCTGCATCAAGAGCGGCAACGCCACCATCCTGCGCGGCGGCTCGGAAGCGATTCATTGCAATCAGGCATTGGCCAAGCTAGTCAAGGCCGGACTCGCCGGCGCCGGCTTGCCTGAAGACGCGGTCCAGATCGTCGAAACCACCGATCGTGCCGCGGTCGGCGAACTGATCACGATGCCGCAGTACGTCGATGTCATCGTGCCACGCGGCGGCAAGGGCCTGATCGAGCGCCTGATGAAAGAATCCAAGGTGCCGATGATCAAGCACCTCGACGGCATCTGCCATGTCTATATCGATGACAAGGCGGACATCGACAAGGCACTGAAGGTCGCGTTCAACGCAAAATGCCAGCGCTATTCGCCCTGCAACACCATGGAAACCTTGCTGGTAGCACGCAGCATTGCACCGCAGGTATTGCCCAAGCTCGCCGAATTGTATGGCAGCAAGGAGGTGGAACTGCGTACTGACGAAGAAGCCGGCAAGCTCCTTGTCGGCTATCCGAAACTGGTGGCCGCGACCGACGAAGACTGGCGCACCGAATACCTCGCCGCGATCCTGTCGGTAAAGATCGTTGCCAACGTTGACGAGGCGATCGACCACATCAATACCTACTCGTCGCAGCACACCGACTCCATCATCACCGAAGACTATACCAACGGCATGCGCTTCCTGCGCGAGGTCGATTCGGCTTCCGTGATGATCAATGCCTCCACCCGTTTTGCCGACGGTTTTGAATACGGTCTCGGCGCCGAAATCGGGATCTCCAACGACAAGCTGCATGCACGCGGCCCAGTCGGCCTTGAGGGACTGACATCGCTGAAGTACGTGGTGTTTGGCCACGGCGAAATCCGGGAGTAAGCATGCTCTGGGTAAAATCGCTGCACATCGTCTTTGTCGCGTCCTGGTTTGCCGGCCTGTTTTACCTGCCGCGCATCTTCGTGAACCTGGCGATGGAAACCGATGCGACAGCCACTACGCGACTACTGACGATGGCGCGCAAGCTCTATCGCTTCATGTCGATACTGGGAATTTTCGCCTTGCTATTCGGCCTCTGGCTGTGGCTGGGATACGGCATCGGCAAGGGTCCCGGCAACGGCTGGCTGCATGCAAAGCTGGCGATCGTGGTGCTGCTGATCGGCTATCACCATGCCTGCGGTTCGCTGCTGAAGAAATTCGAAAACGGCCGTAATGTGCGCGCTCATACCTGGTACCGCTGGTTCAACGAAGTTCCCGTGCTCGGCTTGCTGCTTGTCACTATCCTGGTCGTGGTCAAACCTTTTTGATCCGGTCGGGACTAATACCAATCTTGACCCATAACGTGACAAATGACATCGATGGATTTTTTTGACTGGCAAGGCGCAGGAGGAGTCAATAGCAGGCTATTGACGACGAGTGCAACGCGGCCAGGCGGAAAAAGGCGCGATGTCATGTCACGTTATGGGTTGGGATTGGTATAACCACTTTGTGAGGAGGATGGGATGGCAAAGGTCTGTGAATATTATCTGGCGCCGCAATCGCCGTGGACCTACCTGGGTCATGAGCGGTTTGTCGCACTTGCGAAACAGTACGGCGTACAGGTGGACATCAGGCCGTTCGATCTCGGCAAGGTCTTCAATGTGTCGGGCGGCTTGCCGCTTGCCAAGCGCGCACCGCAACGCCAGGCGTATCGCCTGGTCGAACTCAAGCGCTGGAGCGAACATCTTCAGATGCCGATGACCCTGCAGCCGAAGTTTTTCCCGGTACCGGGCGATCCGGCAGCGAAGCTCATTATCGCGACCCGTTTTGCGCATGGTACTGACGCCGCATTGACGATCGCCGGTGCGATCATGCGCGCAGTGTGGGCGGAAGAGCGCAACATCGGCGACATGGATACGCTGGCCGCAATTGCGCTGGAGTGCGGACACGATGGCAAGGCCTTGCTGAAGTCGTCGGAGACGGCGAGTGTGCAGACCGAGTATGACCGGTACACGGAAGAGGCGATTGCCGCCAACGTATTTGGATCGCCGTGGTATGTCGTGGATGGCGAAGGGTACTGGGGTCAGGACAGGCTGGATTTTGTGGAGCGGGCGTTTCAGAAGCATTAAGTTGTTGCTGCGTTGTTGATGCGCTGTTGCTGGGCTATTCACAAACGCAATTGCAATTATTGATTAACTACGGATAAAGGGTTCCCCATGGCATATTCTTATTTTTGTCCCTGTCCGCGCGGGCTTGAAGCCGCGCTGGCAGAGGAAATCG
Organism: Herbaspirillum sp. GCM10030257; assembly: GCF_042666555.1. Lineage (NCBI taxonomy): Bacteria > Pseudomonadati > Pseudomonadota > Betaproteobacteria > Burkholderiales > Oxalobacteraceae > Herbaspirillum > Herbaspirillum sp. GCM10030257. The sequence goes on along the minus strand of NZ_JBHTDH010000013.1, from coordinate 11,870 downwards.
GCGAAATCGCCCAACACAGCAAAACGCTGAAAGTCCACAACCAGGTGCCGGGTGGCGTGCACTGCTCGGGTTCGCTGTCGGACAGTTACCGCATCAACCTGCATTCGCGCATTGCGTCGCGCGTGCTGCTGCGCATGGCGCAGGCTGGTTATACGAACGAAAATGATATCTACGACTTGACCCTGGCCCAGCCCTGGGAAGAGTGGTTCGACGTCGACCACACCATCCGCGTTGACCTCACCGCGATCAAGTCGCCGCTGAAAAGCCTGGAATTCACAACGCTCAAGATCAAGGACGCGGTATGCGACCGTTTCCGCGACCTGTACCAGAAGCGTCCTTCGGTCAACACCCGTACGCCGGACATGCGTATTGTCGGTTTCCTCGACGCGCACAGCTATACCGTCTACCTCGACACCTCGGGCGAAGCGCTATTCAAGCGCGGCTGGCGCCAGGAAACCGGAGATGCGCCCTTGCGCGAAAACCTCGCGGCCGGCTTGCTGCGCGTATCCGGCTGGACACCCGGCACCGTGCTGTTCGACCCGATGTGCGGCTCCGGCACCATCCTGATCGAAGCGGCGCAAATCCTGGCAGGCATTCCGCCGGGTTCGCGCCGCAACTTCGGCTTTGAAAAATTCCTTGGCTTCAAGGCTGCCGAATGGCAGTCCATCAAGGACGAAGTCAAGCCGAATCCCCTGCCGCGCACGCCGACGCTGTTTGGCAGCGATATCTCCGGCGACATGATCGTCATGGCGCGCAATAACCTGCAGAGCGCCGGCATCCAGTTCGATGTACCGCTCAAGCAGATCGAGGCGCAGGAAGTCAAACCGCCAAGCGGCATTCCCGGCATCATCCTGACCAATCCACCGTACGGCGAACGTATCGGTGTGCGCGGCGACAGCACCCAACCGCCCGATGAAATGGCGACCGCGTTCTACAGTTCCTTCAGCACGACGCTCAAGCAGCGTTTCCCCGGCTGGAAGGTGTTCCTGTTCACCGCCGACCTGGGCTTGCCCAAACTGCTGCGCCTCAAGGAATCGCGCAAGACGCCATTCTTCAACGGCGCGCTGGAATGCCGACTGTTCCGCTTCGACATGGTGGCCGGGTTCAACCGCCGCGAAGAAGCCAAGCCAAAAACTTCCTGACAAACCCTCCTGACACAATGCTGTCAGGAGCCCTCCCGCATGATGCGTCCTGTGCCGACCGGCATTCAACCGTTCAACGGTCCAACAACAAGGAGCGCATCATGCAAACAAAAATCAACTGGTTTGAAATCCCGTCCATCGACTTCCAGCGCGCAGTCGGCTTCTATGAAACCATCTTCGATACCAAGCTGAAGGTCGAAGATATGGGCAGTCTGCCGATGGGCATCTTCAGTGACGAGAACGGCGAAAGCGTGGGCTGTGTGGCACATGGCGAATACCTGGTGCCGCATACCGACGGCGCCGTGCTGTATCTCGATGCGACGCCCGGCCTGGACGCCGTGCTCGGCCGGGTGGAAGCCGCTGGCGGACGCATCCTGATGGGCAAGATGGCTTTGCCAAAGGAACTTGGCTTCATTGCCCACCTGGTGGATACGGAAGGCAATCGCATCGCGCTGCACGCAGCGCATTAGAGCCAATTACTTTTAATGGATTGCTGGACGCATGCCACTGCCTTTGCCAAAATGCACGCATGTCAGCGATATTTCTCATCGAACCCGATTTCCCGGACTCTCTCGTCCGGGAAATGCGTGCACTAATTGCTTAAAGGCTGAGCATGCGCCGAGCCGACCGCCTTTTTCAGATCGCACAATATCTGCGCGCCCGAAAGCTGACCACGGCAAGGCAACTGGCCGACTGGCTGGCGGTCTCCGAGCGCACTGTCTACCGCGACATTCGTGATCTTTCCTTGTCCGGCGTTCCCGTGGAAGGTGAAGCGGGCGTCGGTTACCGGATCAAGGCAGGATTCGACCTTCAGCCGCTGATGTTTTCGCCCGATGAGATCGACGCTCTTGTGATCGGCATGCGCATGGTGCAAGCATGGGGAGGCCCCCAGCTTGCCGCATCGGCGGTGGCCGCCTTGTCCAAGGTTACGCTTGCCCTTCCACGCGAAAAACGCGATTTTGTCGAAGCCACGGCGATGTATGCCCCCACCTTCCATCTAGATCCGCAACACGGTCAGCGCCTGGAAACGATCCGACAAGCGATCAGTAAGCATTGCAAACTGCAACTGGAATATGCAGATGCGGGTTCGACTGTGTCGGATCGCATCGTCTGGCCACTGGGCTTGTATTTTTTTGGTGGCACCTGGCTGATCGCCGCATGGTGCGAACTGCGCAGCGATTTCCGGTCCTTCCGGCTGGATCGGGTGCAGTCGCTGGAAACGCTCGACACCTATCCCAGCCATGAAGGCCGACGCCTTGCAGACTTTGTGCGCGCGGTGCAGCGCAGCGCCGGCAACAGGCCCGCATCTGCAGGCAATCAGGCAAGCCGCTAAGCTTTGGGTTATTCTACTTTTTTCAGAATAAGACAGGAGACACCCCATGCTGCAACAGGTCAAGGGCTTGCCCAAACTGAACGACGGCGCCCTGCTGCGCAATCAGGCTTACTTGAACGGAAACTGGGTTGGCGCGTCGGCGACCTTTGATGTCACCAACCCGGCCGATGGCGTCACGATCGCATCGGTACCCAACATGGGTGCGGACGAAGCGAAGACTGCCATCGACGCGGCGCAGGCAGCCTTCCCTGGCTGGTCTGCAAAAACCGCGAAAGAACGTGCTGGCGTCTTGCGTAAATGGTTCGACCTGATGATCGCGCATGTCGATGACCTCGGCGCCCTGATGACCGCCGAACAAGGCAAGCCGCTGGCCGAAGCCAAGGGCGAGGTCGCCTATGGCGCCAGTTTCGTGGAATGGTTTGCGGAAGAAGCGAAACGGGTATCCGGCGATGTGATGGCATCGACCTGGAGCGACAAGCGCATGGTGGTGCTGAAGCAACCGATCGGTGTCTGCGCGGCGATCACGCCCTGGAATTTCCCGATTGCGATGATCACCCGCAAGGTTGCGCCCGCCATTGCAGCCGGCTGCACCATTGTCATCAAGCCGGCCGAACAGACCCCACTGTCAGCGCTGGCACTGGCCGAACTGGCGCACCGCGCCGGCATACCGCCCGGTGTCATCAACATCATCACTGCCGATTCGCAGCGCTCGATTGAAGTCGGCAAGGTCCTGTGCGACAGTCCCATCGTACGCCACCTTTCCTTTACCGGATCGACGCCGGTCGGACGCATTCTGATGCAGCAAAGTGCGCCGACCGTCAAGAAGCTGGCGCTCGAACTTGGCGGCCATGCACCCTTCATCGTTTTCGACGATGCGGATATCGATGCCGCCGTCGAAGGCGCGCTCGCCTCCAAGTACCGTAATGCCGGCCAGACCTGTGTCTGCACCAACCGCTTTTATGTCCATGAAGCAGTCTATGACGCCTTCGTTGCGAAACTTGCGGCCGGCGCTGCAGGCATCAAGGTCGGCAACGGTTTTGAACAAGGCGTCGCACAAGGCCCGCTGATCGATGATCAGGCTATCGCCAAGGTCGAGGAGCATGTCGCCGATGCGCTGGCCAAAGGTGCAAACGTGATCACTGGCGGCAAGCTGCATGCGCTGGGCGGACACTTCTATGAACCGACGGTGCTGGGCAACGTTACCGCCGACATGAAGATCATGCGCGAGGAAACCTTCGGTCCGGTTGCGGCGGTAGCGAAGTTCAAGACCGAGGAAGAAGCGATTGCCGCGGCCAACGACACGGACTTCGGCCTTGCCAGCTATTTCTATTCACGCGACATTGGCCGCGTCTGGCGCGTTGCCGAGAAGCTGGAATACGGTATGGTCGGCATCAATACCGGCCTGATTTCCAATGAAGTCGCACCATTTGGCGGCGTCAAGCAGTCGGGCCTGGGACGCGAAGGCTCAAGTTACGGCATCGACGAATACCTGGAAATGAAATACCTCTGCATGGGTGGTATCTGATCGAACCAAGCTGAACCTGGTTTGCCCAGATCCGGCCTACGGGTCGGCGCCCTGCCCTGGGCTTTTCGGCACCATCATTTCTTCGTGGAAATTTTGAACACATATTGCTATAGTTCCCATTCGGATGGAATAGCACCGTGTCAGAACTTGATCCACGCTCGTTGATCTTTGTTGCCGGACTGCTCGGCCTGCTGTGCTCGGCTATTCTCTTCATGCTGCGGCGCAGTTTCCCGCCGACCATTGGCGGCCTCGCTTACTGGAGCTGGGGCCTGACCGGCATGGTGGTCGCCAGCGGCCTGTTCGGCCTGACCGGCGTCATCCCGCAATTCTTCTCCGTGATCGTCGCCAATGCCATGCTGGTGTGCGGCATCATGTGTTTCTACACCGGCTTCCGGCATTTTGCCGGCCTGCGCGCGCATGGCCGGCTGCTTGGTGCCGTTCTCTTCTTCGTGACGGCCTACGTCGCGTGGTTCACCTACGTAAGCGATCACTATCCGACGCGCTCACTGCTGGTCACGGCAACCAACACCATCTTGTTCTTTGCCTGCGCCGTTCTCGTTTATCGAACGACAGAATCAACCCTTGCCGGACGCTTTACCTGCCTGATCTTCACTGCCATCGGCACCATCTCGGCAGTACGCGTTTCGACCCTGTTGCTGCAAATCGATGTACCGACCGATGTACTTAGCGCGACCATGACACAGAAGATCTATCTGGCTTCTCTCGCGTTTTCGGTGCTTGCCATCACCTTGGGCGCCATGCTGATGGCCAATGAGCGCTTGCGCACTGCACTGGAGTTCATCGCCTCGCACGACCAGTTAACCGAAGCGTATTCGCGCAGGGCCTTCATCGGTCTGCTGACCAAGGAAATGGCACGTAGCCAACGTCATGACAGGCCACTCGCACTGCTCATGTGCGACCTCGATAACTTCAAGTCCATCAACGACCGCTTCGGTCATTTGGTTGGTGACCGCGTGATTATCAACTTTGTTGAACGCAGCAAGGGCCTTCTGCGTGACATCGATTCGCTTGGCCGCTACGGGGGCGAGGAATTTATCGTCCTGTTACCCGAGACCTCGCTGCAAGATGCAAAAGCGATTGCAGAACGCATCTGCTTCCATATCTCCGAAGTGACCGTGAGCGAACTACCACGCTATACGGTGAGCATCGGCGTCGCTGTTGCGCAGGGAGCCGGTATGGCGGTCGATGCGCTGCTGATGGAAGCTGACCGTGCGTTGTATTGTGCGAAGGAGAATGGCCGGAATCAGGTGCATCTGGCGGAGAGCTTGGTGAAGGTGGCGTAGGCTTGCCGAGCGAATAGATCAGGTCTTCTACGAATCCCCCTAGTTGTTTCGCTTCGGAAAGCCGTCTTTCCGAATTTCATTGGCACAAGACTAAAACATTCACTAACCATCGCGTTTTAGAAAAAGCATCGATAACGTTTTCCAGCACACTTCCCATTCCGTCGGTTTTGCCAGCCGCCCCCAAACCCGCGTAAAATGCTGGTTCCGCGGGTGTAGCTCAATGGTAGAGCAGAAGCTTCCCAAGCTTACGACGAGGGTTCGATTCCCTTCACCCGCTCCAGAATGCCGGCACCGAATGGTGCCTTTTTTATTTGCCTAGCTCTTAGTTCCTATCATCTAGCATGTCCGACAATCACTCTGATGACGCCGTACCGCGGCAGATGCTGTACGACCCGACCGAACATCGCATTCGCAGTTTTGTAACGCGTGCCGGCCGGCTTTCGACCGCGCAGGCCCGGGCGATCGATACGCTGGGTCCGCAGTTCTGCATTCCTTATGTCAAGGCACCTTTCGATTTCAATCAGGCCTTTGGCCGCACCGCGCCATTGATTCTTGAGATTGGTTTCGGCATGGGCGATACGACCGCGAAGATCGCCGCTGGCATGCCGGACAAGAACTTTGTCGGGGTGGAAGTACACACACCCGGCGTTGGCAGTCTGCTCAAACTGATCGGCGAACAGAATCTGAACAACCTTCGCATCCTGCAACACGATGCGGTGGAAGTCGTTACGCACATGATTGCACCGGATTCCCTCGCAGGCGTGCATGTGTTCTTTCCTGACCCATGGCACAAGGCGCGCCACAACAAGCGACGCCTGATACAGGGACCGTTTGTGGAATTGCTGGCGTCACGCCTCGCACCGGGAGGTTACCTGCATTGCGCAACCGACTGGCAGGAATATGCGGAACAGATGCTGCAGGTATTGAGCGATGAACCAAGCCTGCAAAATACCGCTGACGACTATGCGCCGCGCCCCGACTACCGGCCGGTGACGAAGTTTGAAAACCGTGGCCTCAAGCTGGGGCACGGTGTGTGGGACCTGGTGTTTGTAAAAAAGTAAGTTCCGCATATCGACGGGGACAATATCTGACCATTCCCGCGAATTGATATTGCTACCCAAAAGAAAAGGGACGATCCTGTAAAGATCGTCCCTTTTTGCTTCAATAACATTTCGTCAATGTTTCATCTCGTGTTGTAACTGCTTTTTAACGAAACGGTATGAAAGTGCACACAGCGACTAAGTAAGCATCAGCACTTACTTTACTTGCGTACCTTTGCAATCTCGCCCTGCAATTCCTTGATCAGGTCCGCACCGCCTTCGGACGCAAACTTGTCGAATGCCGGTTTGGCTTTCTCACGCATGCGGCCCAGTTCAGTATCGCTGACCACAGTCACCTGCATGCCCTTCTGCTTCAGGAAATCGACAGCCTTGGTAGCGGCTTCGCGGCTGTCCTTTCGCTCGAAATCGCGTGATGCAGCGGCGGATTCCTGAATCACTTTTTTCTCGTCGGCAGACAAACCATCCCACCACTTTTTGCTCACGAGGACAATCCATGGGCTATAGACGTGCTTGGTGAGCGACAGGTATTTCTGCACTTCGTAGAACTTGCTCGACTGGATGGTGTTGACCGGATTTTCCTGGCCATCGACCGTCTTGGTCTCGAGGGCGGTGAACAACTCGGAGAATGGCAGCGGTACCGCATTGGCACCAAAGCTGTTGAACATGTCGATGTAGACAGGGTTTTGCATCACGCGCAGCTTGATGCCCTGGAGGTCTTCCAGCTTTGCGACCGGGTGCTTGGTATTGGTCAGGTTACGGAATCCGTTTTCCCAGTATACGAGGCCGACCAGTCCCTTGTCCTGCAGCTTGCCAATGAGCTTCTGGCCAAACGGTCCATCGAGTACCGCATCGGCTTCCTTCTCGTTATTGAACAGGAAAGGCAAGTCGTAGACACCAAAGTCTTTGACGATACCGACCAGCGTCGCTGTTGATCCCACCATCATTTCCTGTGCGCCGCCGATCAGTGCATTCTGCATTTGCGTATCGCTGCCGAGGCTGGCATTGGCAAAGCCTTTTGCCTTCATCTTGCCGCCGGTGCGCTTGGCGAGATCATCGGCAAAAAATTTCACCGCGCGTCCCTGGTTGCTGTCCTCGGCCAGTCCATAGCCGAAGCGGATGATACGTGGTTTGTAATCGGCTGCCTGCACGCTGGCTGACAATCCGGCCAGCGCCAGCGCGATGGCCAATGCATTGACGATTTTTTTCATGATGTCTCCTTTGGTTGATTTGATCGGTGTTAGCGGAACCAGGTCATCGGCAGTGTGATGATCCCGGGAAAAACGGTGAACAGTCCCAGCAACAGCGTATAAGCCAACAAGAATGGCCAGACACCGCGTGTGGCGCTTTCCATAGAAATTTTGGCGACACCGCAGACCACATTCAGCACGGTGCATACCGGCGGCGTAATCAATCCGATGGTGCCGACCAGCACAAACATCACGCCGAAATAAGTCGGATCGATGCCGGCCTTGACAGCGACCGGCATCATGACGGGTGCCATCACAAGAATGGTTGGCGTCAAGTCCATCACAATGCCGACCGCCAGCAACAGCAGCATCATTGCGCCCATCAGCAATCGCGGATCGTTCATCAATGGCGCCAGCATGTCGATGACCTGTGCCGGCAGGTCGGCCAATGTCACCATGTAGGAAGATACCAGTGCCCCTGCGCACAGGAACAGAACAATGCTGGTGGTGCGCGACGCTTCGATCAGGAGCTTGATCAGTGTTTGGAAGTTCACTTCACGATAGACGAATACGCTGACTAGCAGTGAATACACGGCAGCGACTACCGCTGCTTCGGTTGGAGTAAAAATGCCGCCGCGCAGGCCACCGATGATAATTACCGGCAGCAGCAACGCCCACAGGCCATCGATCAGCGCATGCTTGCGCTGCGCCCAGCTTGCTTTGGGCTGCGCGACCACAGTCATGCGTCGCGTCATTGCCATCCAGACGCCGACCAGCACGACGCCCATCAGCACACCGGGAACGATGCCCGCGAGGAATAAAGCACTGATCGAGGTATTGGTCGCAACGCCGAAAATAATGAATGACATCGACGGTGGAATGATGGGGGCAATGATGCCACCCGACGCGATCAGGCCGGCACTTTCGGGCACAGGGTATCCATTGTCACGCATCATCGGAATCAGCAGCGTCGCCAGTGCCGCCGTATCGGCAATCGCCGAGCCGGAAAGGCTGGCAAGCAATACGGCTGCGGCAATCGCGACATAGCCAAGCCCACCACGGATGTGGCCGACAAAACTGACCGCGAGATTGATGATGCGACGTGAAATGCCGCCCGCGTTCATCAGTTCGCCGGCGAGAATGAAGAAAGGCACTGCCATCAGCGGGAAGTTGTCCGCACCGGAAAGCATATTTTGCGCAACCAGCTGGGCATCGAAAAAATCCAGATGGAACATCAGCACGACGCCCGTCAGCAGCAACGCGAAAGCGATCGGCATGCCCAGCGCCATCAGCACGGTCAGCGATGCCAGGAAAATACCCATCGTCATTCTATTACTCCTTGCGGCTGGCCTGCAGGCATTTGCGGCGCATCGTTTTCAGTTGGGGTGGGGTTTCCCGGAATGACCGCACGCGGATCGTTGCGGACAATGCGCCAGAGGTTGGCAGCAACGATCAGCATCATCGTTCCTGCGCACAGCAGGCCTGAGCCCGCCATCAATGCGGTCGGATAACCCAGTACCGTGGAATACGTCGTCATGCCGATTTCTGTCTGTGTCCAGCTGCCGCTAAAGAAGAGCCAGAGACCATACAAGACCAGCAGGTGGCTAATGACGGCACATACACGCCGCAGCTTCGGCGGTAGCTTTGCCTGCACCATCTCCACGCCCAGATGCGCATGGTGACGCAGGGCCAGGACCGCGCCAAGGAAGATCAGCCACACGAACATCAGGCGCGCAATCTCTTCAGCCCATGCAATACCGGAGCCGAAGCCATAACGTAAGACCACATTGCCGAAGACCAGCACCACCATGATCGTCAATGCCAGGGCCATCAGGTATTCGGCAAACCGTTCCGCACGCGGTAAAAGATATTTCATGTCTTGTCCTTCGTGTCTTCGAAATCAAAGTGCGCCAGCACGCTATCGACTAGTTCGTCCGGCGGCAAGCGGATATCGGCCCGCATGCCAGCCTCGTCCGCTTGCAATGGCTCCAGATCGCGAAACTGGCTATCGAGCAGAGTCACTGGCATGAAATGACCGGCCCTTGCCTGCATGCGTTGTGCGATCAGTTCACGAGTGCCATCGAGATGCACGAAGTACAAGTCCGGATCGCCGCCACGGAGCAGGTCGCGGTAACGACGTTTGAGCGCGGAACAGGACAGCACGAGGCCGGAATCGCGGTCCGCCGCTTCGCGGATTTGCTGTTGCAGGATGAGGAGCCATCCTTGGCGGTCATGGTCGTCAAGCGGCTGACCCGCCGCCATCTTGGCAATATTGGCTTGCGGATGATGCTCGTCGCCCTCGACATGGGTAAAGCCAAGACGCTCGCCGAGCAGACGCCCTATTTCGCTTTTGCCGCAGCCGCTGACGCCCATCACGATCCAGCGCTTGGGCGGCTTGCTACGGTGGTTGTTTGTTGGTTCCGACATGCGAGACAGGCGCCCGGGAAAGTTAAAGAGTTGTGCAGACCTTGGTTTTGCGCTACTGTTAGCGCTAACAGTAAGCCGGATTTTAATGCGCGATCGCAGTTTGTAAAGGAATTTCGATGCGGCAGTGCAGCAAATAACAGTCTAATTATTTCGGTCGACAAACTCTTCTGCACCGGGCATGGTTTGCCAAGTCTTTTGACGACGCGGCATGCCTTGCGAGCATAGGTTGATTACGGTAAAAAGCTTTTTTATGGCAACTCGAAAACCTCGTCCCACTCAAACCGGCCGCGTCACCCTGAGCGAGATCGCCGAACGCGTCGGCACTAGTTCGATCACCGTCTCGCGCGTACTCAATGCACCGCACCTGGTGTCGGCAGAGCTGCGCACTCAGATCGAAAGCGTGATCGCTGAACTGGGCTATATGCCCAACCGCGCCGCGCGCGCATTGGCGCGTGCCCGCTCGGAAAGCGTTGCGGTACTCATCCCTTCCCTGTCCAATACCGTGTTCACACAGCTATTGGAGGGCGTACGCGACGTTCTACATACGGCGGGTTACCGGACACTGATTGGAGACACCCGCTACTCACCGGACGAAGAAGAAAGCCTGCTGCGCGCGTATCTCGAACATTCGCCGGACGGCATCCTGATAACCGGCTTCGACCAGACCAGCGCGACGCGGGAGCTGCTCAAACGCAGTCGTATTCCCGTCGTGCACATGATGGAATTGACCGATACCGATGCTTATTCGGTCGGATTGGAACAATTCGATGCGGGACGCACCATCACCAGACACCTGCTGGAACGTGGTTACCGTCGGATCGGCTTTCTGGGTGCGCAGCTTGACCCGCGCGTGATGGAACGCCTTGCCGGATATCGTGCGGCGTTGCACGGCGCTGGACTCAATTATCCAATCGGCGAACTGCTCGACCCGACGCCTTCGTCAATCGGCCTCGGCGCTAACCTGCTCGGCCGCTTGCTCGATCAGGCACCGCAGACCGACGCGCTGTTTTGTTGCAACGACGACCTTGCGCTGGGCGTGCTTTTCGAATGCCAGCGGCGCGGCATTCCGGTTCCACAAAAGCTGGCTGTAGCCGGATTTAACGACCTTGCAGCCGCAGCCTGGGTGCATCCCACACTGACGACGATCGCGACGCCACGCTACGACATCGGCCATACGGCGGCGAGCATGCTGCTGCAGCTGATGAACGGTGAGAAACCCTCGCCGGAAAAGAAAGACCTGGGGTTTTCGCTGGTGGTGAGAGAAAGCACTTGATGTGTGGTTCGTCCGTGTTTGAAGTTTGATCATACGGTCAACATAACTGTGGCGGCTGAATCGTTTGCTTATCGATGCCCTGTACGATCGCTAGCTGGCGGGGTAAGCAGCATGAGATGCGCTGACAAACTCAAGCAACGAAAAGCATAGCCCTGTCTCGCGCATCATCCGTGTCCATGGAGATTTTCTAGCGTCCACCTGAAGTGGAAGTGGCGAAGTGCTTGTGCCCGGACGAAATGTTGATGTATTGTTAACATATCTGTTTGACAATACTTTCCATGCCTCCTCCGCCTGCCCGCTCATCCGCCCCTGTTTCCCCCGACTTCGTGCTGCGCGAACTCCTCGACAAGTACCACCGGGCCAGCGATTCCGTTAAGGCCCAGATCCACCACCGCATCGGCCACTACACCCACCAGGTTTCCGACGCCTATGACGACCTGGCCAGGCGCGTCGCCGCCCTGCCCGGCATCCACCATGGCGCCTGCGTGCGCTCCGCCTTTGCCGCCAGCACCCCGCGCGCCGCTGACATGATCCGCGAAGCGCTGCCGGCATTTGATGCCTCCACGCTCGCCCAGGCTGCATTGCGCAGCATGCAGGCGATTGCCGAGGAAGTGGCGA